>JBDHAL010000083.1:0-25472 GCA_039588075.1 Gemmatimonadota bacterium
GGCTATTCTCGTTTCTCGTTGTCGTTGTCATTGTCGACATAGACAGCTTGTCAAAGCTGTCCTCTTTTCAAAGAGATTTTGGCCCAGCTGTCCCGCAGCGTTACCGTGCGGTTGAAGACCAGCGCGCCGGGCTTCGAGTCGATAGGATCGCTGATGAAGTAACCCTGGCGTTCGAACTGGTAGCGTGTGCCGGGCGGATCGTCGGCGACGCTGGGTTCGATGAGCGCGTCCCCCAACACTACCAGCGAGTCCGGGTTCAGGTTGGCGGTGAAGACCTGGCCGGCGGGCGCGTCGTCGGGGTCGGGTGTGAGGAAGAGGCGGTCGTAGAGGCGGACCTCCGCCGGAAGTGCCTGCTCGGCCGAGACCCAGTGGATGGTGCCCTTCACCTTGCGGCCGTCGGCGGGCGGTCCGCTCAGCGTATCGGGATCGTAAGTGCAGCGCAGCTCGGTTGCCGCGCCCGTCTCAGCAGCCTTGACGCCGTCGACGCACTTGATGATGTAAGAGTGGCGAAGACGGACTTCGCGTCCCGGAGCGAGCCGGAAGAACTTCTTCGGCGGGTCCTCCATGAAGTCGTCGCGCTCAATATAGATGACGCGCGACAAGGGAAGCTGCCAGCACGGCGAGGACGCGAGGAGCTTTCTGGTTGAGGTCGTTGCGGATGGCGTACTCCAGTTTTCCGATATCGACCCGGCTGTTGACTTTGTCGACGCCGATCATGTCACAGAAAGCTCGTATCGCTTCCGGCGTCACGCCGCGGCGCCGCATCCCCGCGATGGTCGGCATGCGCGGGTCGTCCCAACCGCTCACGTGGTCGCCCTCGACCAGGCGGATCAGCTTCCGCTTGCTGAGGACCGTGTAGTCGAGATCGAGGCGCGCGAACTCGGTCTGTTCGGGCCGCGGCGGCTCGATCCCGGCGCTATCGAGCACCCAGTCGTAAAGCGCCCGGTTGTTCTGGAACTCGAGCGTGCAGAGCGAATGGGTGATGTTCTCTATGGCATCGGAGAGGCAGTGAGTGAAGTCGTAGAAGGGATAAATGCACCAGTCGCCGCCGCGCCTGTAGTGGCTGGCGTGACGGATTCGGTAGAGCAACGGATCGCGCATCAGCATGTTGGGTGACGCCATGTCGATCTTCGCCCGCAATACGTGCTCGCCGTCCGCAAACTCGCCCGCTCGCATGCGCTCGAACAGGTCGAGGTTCTCTTCCACGCTTCGGTCCCTGTAGGGGCTCTCTTTACCGGGCTCGGTCACCGTTCCCCGGTACTCCCGAATCTCCTCCTCGCTCAGGCTGTCGACGTAAGCCTTGCCGTCCTTGATGATCTTGAGGGCGAAGTTGTAGAGTTGCTCGAAGTAGTCCGATGCGTGGAACAGGCCGTCTCGCCAATCGAAGCCGAGCCAGCGCACGTCTTCTTGGATCGATTCGACGTACTTGATGTCTTCGGTTTCCGGATTCGTGTCGTCGAACCGCAGGTGGCAGGCGCCGCCCTCGTTCTCGAGGGCGACGCCGAAGTTCAGGCAGCACGACTTGGCGTGCCCGATGTGCAGGTAGCCGTTGGGCTCCGGCGGGAAGCGCGTGATGACCCGCCCACCGTACTTACCCGTCTTCAGGTCGTTCGCGACCTTGGTGCGGATGAAGTCGAGCGGCCCAGGGCGGGCGTCGTCTGCACTCACCTGATGAACGTGTACACCAGTCCGACTTTGAGGGCGCTGCTGACGCCGCTGTCGCTGGAGTTGGGTAACGAGGTGCCGTCGAGATCGATGTCGCCGAACGAGGTGAAGCCCAGGTTGAGCGCCGCTTCGAGGGCTAGAGTTCGGGCCAGCGGTACGTAGACACCGACGGCGAGGCCCAGCGTCCAGCCGGTGGCGCTCGCCTCTCGGGGCACCCCGTTGATTTCACCACTCCAGTCCCACGAGTTGTACGCGAGTCGACCGCCGATGTAGGGAGCGACGCCGGGCCGGCCTTGGTTGAGGGTCAGTCGGGGGTCGACCCAAAATCCGAGTATATCGCGATCGCCGCTCTGGTTCTCGACGTTTAGCTTGCCGTAGGTCACGCCGCCTACGATATGGAAGCCGGACTCGAAGGCGTAACGGACGTTTCCTTCTGCGGCGTACCCGAAGTTGAAGTCGTTGATCGAGTCGCTGAAGCTTACGCCGCCGATCGTGGCCCCCAGGCCAAAACCGGGCGGGTTGGCGTTGTTCTGAGCCGAGACCTCGGACGAAAGAGCTATGATTGCGATGGCGGCGACCAGCAAAGTCAGTTTGCGCTGCATGTTGCGCTCCATTGGCGAGTATTCGTGTGATGTTACGTCGGCAGCCCGTTGCCGATGACGTACTGCATGGCGTCGACGAAGCGGTCGAGTTCTGCCGTCGTCGAATAGACACTGGGAGAAACCCTGAGGCCGCGGAACTCCGGGTGATTGATCGGCGTGACGATGATCTTGTGCTCCCTCCACAACCAGTTGCTCAGCGGTCCCGGCTCGACGTCGACGATCTCCACGTTGGCGATTCCGCAGGCGAAGCCCGGTTTCAAGCTCGTGTGCAGGCGGACGTTCTGGTTCTGCAGTAGCCTCTCCGCCCAGTAATCGCGCAGGTAGATCAGCCGCGCCTGCTTCCGCGCTCCTCCGATGCCCTGGTGGAAGGTCAGCGCTTCAGCGATGGCCAGGTAGTTTGCGGCCGGATGCGTTCCGATCTCTTCGAACTTCCGGATGTTCCCGTCCTGGCCCTCCGACGCGGCCATCAGCGGCCAGAGCTCCTCGATCTTGTCCTTCCTCACGTAGAGCAGTCCGGTTCCGTGAGGCGCGAAAAGCCACTTGTGCAGGCTGACCGAGTAGTTGTCGCAGTCGAGGTCGGAGATCTTGAAGTCGAAGTGGGCCAGCGCGTGCGCGCCGTCCACGATCACCGGAATGTTCCTGCGCCGCGCCATCTGGACCACATCGCGGACCGGAAGGATCTGGCCGGTGAGGTTGATCATGTGACACATCAAGATCAGCCGGGTTCGAGGCGTGATGTTCTCCTCGAACGCACGCACGATCTCGGCGTCATCCTCGGCCGGGACCGGGATGGGGAACTGCCGCAGGACGATCCCCTCGCGTCGCTCTCGCTGCTTGAACGTGGTGAGCATGCGGGGGTAGTCCTGATTGGTCGTCAGCACCTCGTCGCCGGGCTCGAGGTCGTAACCGAACTGGCAGATCTGCAGGCTCTCCGAAGCGTTGCGCGTGAGGGCGATCTCTTCCGTATCGACGCCCCACTCGCGCGCCAGCCGTTGACGAACGCCTTCCCGCTGCGGCTCCAATATTCGCCACATCGTGTAGACGGGCGCCTCGTTGGAGTAGTCGAGGTGCCTCTTCATGGCTTCCTGGACCCAGGCGGGAGATGGGCTGACGCCGCCGTTGTTCAGATTGACCAGGCTTCGATCGACGGTGAAGGCCTGGGCTACGTTCGTCCAGAAGTCTTCATCGTTGGCGACTTCGTCCGGCGTGCCCGGGTGCTGCGAAAGCTCTTCAGCGATGGCCGCGGCGCGCGAGGCGCGCAGCGGAATCAGTGGGACGCCTGCTGTTGCAGCGACGGCCGGTAGGCCGATCGCGCCTAGGAACTTGCGACGGGTGTACACGGCGGTCCTCCTTTACGGCTGTCGTTCAGTTGGTAGCCGTTTCCTCCACCTTGCGCGGCATCATCTCGTCACGCATCGCCAGGTGATAAACCGTCGCCGCGACGACGACGGCCGCCTGCTTCAGATCGTCGATCAAGAGGCGCTCGTAGCGGTCCGCGAACGTGTGATGCGTGCGCGTGGAATACTCGATCGGATCCTGAATGAAGTTGAACCCAGGAATGCCGGCGCCGTCGAAGGCGAGGTGATCGGTGCCGCCGGTCGTTCCATGCTTGACCGCGACGACGCCCAGGTCGGTGAACGGCCAGAGTATCTGTTCAAAGACGGGGATCGCGGCGGCGTTGTTCTGGTCCCAGATGCCGCGAACCCGACCGGTCCCGTTATCGACGTTGACATAGGCCGAGATCTGCGGCCAGAGCTCTTCGTTGTTTTGCACCCAAGCGCGCGAGCCCAGCAGACCCTGCTCTTCGCCGCTCCACAGCCCGATGCGGATCGTGCGCCGCGGTTTCAGGTCGAGGGCCTGAAGGATCCGCACGGCCTCCATCATCACGATGCTGCCGGCGGCGTTGTCGGTTCCGCCGGTCCCGGCGTACCAGGAGTCGAGGTGGGCGCCGAGCATCACGTACTGGTCTGCCAGGTCGCTGCCCGGGATGTCGCCCAGCGTGTTGTAGGCATCGAGATCGTCGTCGAAGAACTCGTTCTTCACGTCGATCTCGAGCGTCACGGGCACGCCTCGCTCGACGTTCCGGTAGATCTCGCCGTACTGCTCGTGCGCCACGACCAACTCGGGGCCGGGGATCGGGTTCTCGGGGTCACGGCCCGCGGTGTTGCCCGACGTTCGCAGGATCCCGTAAGTGCGCGAGGAGGGTACGAGCATAGCGGCGATTCCCTCGCCAACGAGGAAAGTCGAAATGGAATCGCGCATCGCACGTTGCCGGCGGTATTCCGCCCTGCGGCGCTGCCAAGCCTCTTCGTCGTAATCAGGCGCCTCCGGCGGAGGCCCCAACAAGTCATCCAGCGGAGTACGGAGCGGGGAAGGGTCGAACTCGGGCGAAAACTCCTGCGGCGTACGGGTCAGCACGAAGGCGCCCTTCAGCGTGCCCGTGTACTGTACGAGATCGGCGACGGCGTCCGCCTGGATGACGACCGCTTGCCCCTTCACCGTACCGCGGGTGCTGCCCGTCCAGGCAACGGGAACGGCGTTGAGCAGCTCGAGATGCGGCTCGATGATGCGGCCGCTGAACGTCACCGGCTGCCAGCCGCGCCCAAAATCGCCCCAGGGCTCGACGACCACGTTTTGGAGACCCCATTCCTCCAGTTTCTCCGCCGTCCAGTCGTTCGCCCGCTTCATTCCGGGCGAGCCGGTCAGCCGGGATCCGATCACGTCCGTCAGGTATCCGCCCAACTCGGCGATCTGTGAGCGGTTCAAACCCTCGTCGCGGATCTGGCGGATGACGTCGAGATCGACGCTCTCCTGGACGACCTGTGCGCCGGCGGGATTGGCCCAGATCAAGGCCACCGCCGCCACTGTCACTGCACGAAGCAAGGCTCGCATGGGTTCCTCCAGTGTGAATGGGCCTCCGTTCCGCTCGATCGCGCCGGCAGTACGAGGCTTCTATGATTGAGTCAGGGATCGCGTGGCCGAATGGCGGTCAATATAGATCGCCGGCTTCGGAGTAGCTACCGGGACGACGGGCCCGAGGCGGCGCTCGGCTTGTGTGTCGGGACCGGCCGGGCTTATCTACACATGGTTACGTCGGAGGTAGCGATCGGCTCCCGGCCGAGAGGCCGGCTAAGAGAACCGGAGAGTGTGCATGCGCAGCGGTAAGGTCGTGTGGAATCGCGGGATGCAGTTCGTTGGAACCTCGGGCAGCGGTCACGCCATCGTGGTGGACACCGGCCGGGACGAGGGCGGCTTCGACTCCGGCCCGTCGAACACCGAGCTCCTGTTGATCGCCCTGTGCGGCTGCACGGGGATGGATGTTGTCTCGATTCTCCAGAAGAAGCGGCTGAAAATCGATGATTTCCAGGTCGAAGCGGAGGGAGAGGTTCAATCGGAACCGGTGAAGTACATCTCTCGCATCGAGGTGGTCTATAAGGTCTGGGGAGAAGTGTCGGAATCCGCGCTGGAGCAGGCGATCGAGCTTTCGACGGAGAAGTACTGCACGGTCTCCAATACCCTCAAGGGACGGGCGGAGATAGAGTACCGTTACGAGATCAATCCGGAGGGTTGAGGAGAAGGACCTTCGGACTGTTTCGATAACGACAGCGACAGCGAGAAACGAGAAAACATCTGGCAGGCGCTGTTTCAGAAACTCGTTTCTCGCTTCTCGTTGTCGTTGTCGTTGTCGATCCGGTAAGCCGTTTAACCCCCGACGTAAAAGACTCTGTAAATCCTCCCGCCCCGATCATCCGCGATGTACATCGTTCCATCCGGTCCCACCGCCAGCCCGGTAGGCCGGTGCGCGGCTCCGCGCGGGGAGACCTCCGCGCCGGCGAAGCCGTCGGCGAAGACTTCGTAGTCGCCCGAGGGCTGCCCGTTCTCGAACGGGACGAAGACGACGTTGTATCCGGCCTGCGGCTCCGGCGCCCGGTTCCACGAGCCGTGGAAGGCTATGAATGCTCCGCCGCGATAGCGCTCGGGGAAATTGTCACCCTCGTAGAAAAGCAGCGCGTTGGGGGCCCAGTGCGCGGGGAAGGCCGCGATCGGTTCCTTCTTCTCGGCGCAGCGGCCGGCTCTGGAGCCATCGCCGCCATACTCCGGTGCCAGGACGAGTCGGTTCAGCTCCGGATCGTGATAGCAGTAGGGCCAACCGAAATCGTCGCCGCTTTCGATCCTCACCATCTCTTCGGACGGCTTTTCGGCGCTCTGTTGCGTGGTGAACATGTCGGGCCAGTTCTGAGCCAGCCGGTCGCGACCGTGCTGCACGCCGTACAGCCCTCCGTCGTGCGGGTTCAGGGCGAGCGCCACGACATTTCTGAGGCCGGTGGCAAAACGCTCCCCATCCGCCTGCGTCTGATCCGTACGGTTCGCGTCGAATTTCCAGATACCGGCGCGCGTCTCGAGCTGCGGGCACGGGTCCTGACCGGGAGAGTCTTCTTCTTGGCAAACGTTCGACACCGATCCGATGTTCACGTAGAGGTCTCCGTCGTCCGTCACGACGATGGACTTCGTTCTGTGGCTGCCTTCGGTCGGAAGGCCCGAGACCAGGGTCTCCGCCGGCCCGCTCGTTTCCAGCGTGCCCCAGTGGAGCGGGTAACGCAGGACCCGATCGTCGGGGGCAAAGTAGAGGTAGCCTTCGTGTAGAACGATCCCGTTTCCGCCCAGGTCTCCGAACCGGTGCTGGAAATCGGCGACGCCGGCGCCGCTCCTGTCGCGAAGGCCGAGGACGCCGAACGAGCTGCTGTCGCTTCGCGAGCGGGCCAGCGCGACGAACACGTTGCCGTGGAGGTCGACGGCCAGATGCCGAGGCCGGCCGACGCTGTCGGCGAAGACTTCGGCGCAGAAGCCTTCGGGCAGCGTCAGCCCGGCGTTGTCGCCCGGGCACTGGGTGGACTCCGCACCGAGGCCGCTGAGGGCCGATGCTGAGAGAAAGAGCGCGATGACGGAGGCAGCTTTGAACAGTTGGAACATTTGTGGGAGTCTCCTTTTGGGCTGTTTCGATAACGAGCATCGTAACGGCAAGGACAACGATACCGACAACGACAACGACAACGAGAAACGAGAAGAACTGGCTCGGTTGCTGCTAATCAGTCTTCTCGCTTCTCGTTGTCGTTGTCGTTGTCGTCACAGGGATAGTCATCATCATCGTCCTCCGCCGTGGACGGGGTAGTCGGGCCGAGTGACCTCCAGCGGAGGATTGTCAACGATCGCCTGCAGGACGGTCCGGATGGCCGCCTGCAACTGCGGGTCACGGTTAGCTCGCCAGTCGATCGGGAGCCATTCCACCTCGATATCGGGTTCGACGCCGATGTTCTCGATGCCCCACGAGCCCGCCGGGTCGAACGCCGCCCGGTTCGGGATGCTGATGCGGCCGCCGTCGAGCAAAGGCGGAATGGGCGCGTAGGGGCCGATCCCGGCGCCGGCGGTTCGGGTTCCGATGCTGCGGCCGACGTTGTCCAGGTTGAACATGAGGGCGAAGGTCTCGGCGGCGGAAGCGTTCACATGGTTGATCAAGAGGACCTTCGCCTCGGGCAACGGGTTGGTCGGGACCGGGATGTGGTCTCCGTGTCGGAACGCGTAGTAATAGAGCGGGCTGCGACTGAGCCATTCGATCAACCAGTCGGCCGTGATGCCGCCGGGCGCGAACCGCTGGTCGATGATGAGACCGCGCCGGTCGGCGCTTTCCAGTAACTGTCGGAACGTGGTCTCGAGCCCGCGGGGGCTGAAGTTCGGGATATAGATGTAACCGAGTATGCCCTCCGACTCCCGCTCGACCACCTGGCGGTTGATCTCCGCCCAGTGAATTCGCCGCAGGGTGTTCTCCCCGGGTAACGGCACGACGGTGTAAGTCCGCGCCTGCGAGCCGTTCGGGACCTGGCTGACGGTGATCCGCGTCGGGGTCAAGGCGGTGCCCTCGAAATAGGAATGGAGGTTACGGCTGGTTTCGACCGGCTCGCCGTTGACCATCAACAGGTAGTCGCCCGGGGCAACGAACACGCCGGGCTGATCCAGCGGAGCCTGAGCCAGCGGATGCACGGAGTTGAAATGACCCGAGTTAAAGATGCGCGAAATTTGGTACTGACCTTCGTTGACGACGTAGTCTGCCCCCAGCATTCCGATGCGGCTCTGCGTCCCGGGCGGCGTCGGGATGTCGCCGCCGCCAACGGACAAATGGCTGACCGACACGTGACCGAGCGCCTTGCCGAGCAACACGTTCAGGTCCCGTCGCCGGGTCAGGTTGGGCAGATAGGTCGCGTAGTGACGCTCCTGCGCGGCGAGATCCTGGCCGTGATGATCCGGATCGTAAAAGAAATCCTGCATCAGCCGCCAGGCTTCGGCGTACATCTGTCGCCATTCGGCCGGGGGGTCCACCTCGATTTGGAGCGGCCCGAGGTCTATGCGGCCGGCGTCGGGCTCGGGTGCTTGCTCAGCGGAGACCAGCGCCCAATCGCTGCCTCTCCGATAAAGGATCCGGCTCCGGTCGGCCGAGACCGCGAACTCGTCCACATCCTCGATCCACTTCGTGAGCTGCTTCGGTGCCGACAGTGCGTACTGATAGAGCGTCTGAGTCGGCGTGCTGCCGGAGCCCGGCGCGTCGGGCCACTCGTGAACCAGAACGTAGAGCACACCCGGCCCGCCCGGCGCCAGCCCGGCGAAGTCCTTGCCGGGGAGCGGCAGCGGGACGATGCGGCTCTCGATCCTGTTCAGGTTGATGATCGTCGGTTGGGAAGCCTGCTGCCCGGGAGCGCCCCCGGGAGGTGGTCCGCCCAGGGCTTCCGGCGCCATGGGTACCTGGCTCGGACGGTTGGCGACGGGGTTCGGCTCGCCGGTAACCGCGTAGAACGGAGCCGGCATGCTCTCACGCAGCATCGCCAGCTGCAGGCGGCGCGTGACGAAGGGACGGAACAAGGCACCCGACAGCACGCTCCAGCCGAAATCGCCCAAGGTCGCCGTATTGCTGGCCACGAAGTAGAGGTAGCGGCCGCTGGCGTCGAAGACGGGATGCTCGGCGTGCACGCGAGCGCTGGTGATCCTGCGCTGGCGGCCGCGTTCGGCATGGTACACGTACACGGCGCGCAGGCCGTTCGCCTCGTACCTCGAGTAGGCCAGCCAGATACCGTCGTATGACCATGACGGCTGGAAGCCGCTCTGGTTGGAGTGGCTCGATGTCGTCACGCGGCGCGCGCCACCCGTCTCCATGTCGGCGACCCAGAGCCGCAGCCGCTTGTCCGAAAAAGCGAGGCGCTTGGAATCGGGTGACCAGGTCAGATCTCGGTAGTAACTGGCCTGAAGCTCCACCTTGATTCTTCGCACTCTGCCCTCACCGCTGGTCGGCCTGACCAGCAACTCGTACTCGCCCGACTCGTCCGAGAAGTAGGCGATCCAGAGGCCATCGGGCGAGTAGAGCGGATTGCGCTCCGAAGCGCCCGATGTCTGAGTGAGGTTGGTGGTCGTTCCCGAATCGAGGTCGAGGCTGATGACTTCGCCCCTCGCACCGAAGACCACGGCATCTCCGGACGGAGATGGAGCCGCCGATTGGATGAACCGGGCCCCATCCACGGTTCTTGGCTCGAGCTCCGACCGGTCGGGTTCGACCTGCACGTCGAGCGTCTCAACGGCGCCGCTGGACCGGTCGAAGATACGAACGCGGCCGTCCTGCACGAAGGCGATCACGTTCCCGGAGGCCGAAGCGGATTCCACTCCGTAGGTCTCGTAGGTGGTGAGCTGGGCGACCTGGCGGGCCGAAGGATCGTATCGGTGCAGGTTGAACGTGCCGGAGCGGTCGGAGACGAAGTAGATCGTGTCATCCACCCACATCGGATTGCGGTCGTTCGAGTTCTGGCGCGGCATCTTTTCCACGGCGCTGGTCGCGAGCTGCGCGACCCAGATGCGCGATGTCATCCCGCCCTGGTAGTGCCGCCACTCGGTGACTCCCAGCTCCGTCGGCCTGGCGATTGGGACGTAGGCGATTCGGTCTCCCGCCGGTGAAAACGAACCCTCCCAGCCACGTGGCAGGGGAAGCGGGGCGGGGAAGGTCGGCGTACCGAGCGTCACGGGCACCGTGTACAGGCGGAAGGTCAGCTCCTCGTCACGATGCGATGCGAAGAGCACGGCCGCGTTGCCGGGGCTCCAGCCGCGGGCGATGTCGGCTTCCGGGTTCCAGGTGAGCCGGCGCACAACGCCGCTTTCGGGTTCCAGCAGGTAAACGTCCCAGTCATCGACCCCTCGGCGCGAGAAGGCGATGGTCCGGCCGTCCGATGAGTAAACGGGGAAGTCGTCATCTTCGGGGCCTTCCGTGAGGCGCTCCGCGGCGCCGCCGGCCACCGTTGTTCGCCACAGATCGCCGGCGTACGAGAAGACGACATCGGTGCCGGCCACCGTCACATGACGGATCAGCAGCCGATCCCCATCGTCTTGGATTCTCGTTGGGGCCGCGCCGGCTAAGAACACGTACGCGGCCAGGACCGCGATGAGGTTGGTCATATTGAACTCCTGCACATGTACCAGTATTGGGCTGAATTACACCCTTAGTTTCGGAACTTTTGGCGAGCCACGCTAGAGCACCGGCGTTCGCCGGCAGGCGCGGTACGCACGCTGGAAACCCAGGTGCGCGTGGTCGGGGTTCCCCGGCTAGCGGTCCGTCGGCGCCTTAAGGCGCGATGGCGTCTCCGCGCGGTCCAGGGACGCCATGATGCGTTCGGTGAAGTCCTGCCGGTCCTCGAGGGTTTCCATGCGGTCGGTGAGTCGGCTCACCGCTTCGGTCAGCCGGGTCACCTCTTGAGCGCTCGCCTTGTTCGACCGCTCGAACGACATGGCTTCGAAAAGACCGCCGAGCTTCTTGGCTATCGGACGTAGAATCAGGACACCGGATACGGATAGAATCAACGTGACAGCTATGATCACCGGCGCCAGATCATACTCGGGGATTTGCATCGGCATCCCTTCGCTTTGCTATACGTCCTCTCCACGGCGCGCGCGGCTCTCGCCGCGCTGAGCCGCGTCGGCAGCGCCACCGGGACCCTCGGACAGCACGGCCTGCCTCCGCTGACTTTCCAGCATGCGTTCCGTGAAGTCTACCTTTTCCTCGAGGCGATCCATGCGATCGACCATTCGCTCCATCAACTGCATCATCCGCTCAACCTGCGGATCCTGACCGGCAACCTTCTTGTCGTGAGACTGCTCGATCGACTTTCCGAGCCGGGTCGTAAGCGGACGAAATATCATCACCGCCGCGATGCTCATGAACAGCATGATGGGGATAAGAAATTCACCTTCCATGGGCCTTCCGTTCTCCTGCGATTGTGACTAGTCGCCGGTTCGACTCCCTTGTTCCGCGGGCGCCCCACCGGCCAGGTTGCCCGCAGACCCGCTTTTCCAACCGCTGCTCTCGATGACGCGCTCGGTGAACTCCTGCCGTTCCTCGATGCGCTCGAAGCGGTCCAGAAGCTGGTCCATCAGCTCCGCCATTCGGGCGGCACTGATCTCCTGCGTGCGAGCCTGGCGATCGTGTCGCATCTGCTCGAGCAGTTCGCCCAGTTGCATCGTGAGTGGGCGGAAGATCTTGACCGCGGCGACGGAAAACGCGATGGCGACGACCATCAGCGCGCCCGTCATCGGCCCAATTACCGAAGGATCCCAGGGTCCCATAGCAACGCTCCTGTTGTGCAAGTTGCTTCTTCTTACCCTCCTACGCCAGTCCAGCTCGCGTGGTTTCAGATCGCGGTTGCCGCTTGCCGAGCGGCGCGAAGCCGTCTGGCGTCTCGTCTCGATACGGGTAACTTCGGGCAACAAGAGACAAGGCTTCGGACTCCTCGCCCGACAAGCGAACGAACCCATGACCCTTTCATTTGTTCTCGTCATGTTCGTGCTCCCGGTCGCTATCATCGCGACCGCGGTCGTGCTGGCGCTCGCCACCCGGCAGCGCTGGAGCTGATGCAGGAGACGGCTGCTATTCAGATCACGGCGAATCCGTTCGCCGTGGCCGCCTTCGTCGGCTACCTGGGCGTCGTCGTCCTGATCGGCGTCCTGTCGGCCCGATTCTCGTCCGCCGGCGTGAGCGAGTTCTTCGTCGGCGGCCGCAAGATGCACCGGTTTGTGGTAGCCCTGTCGGCGGTGGTCTCGGGTCGAAGCGCCTGGCTGCTGCTAGGCGTCACCGGAATGGCCTACACGTTGGGGGCCGGCGCAGTGTGGGCCGTCACCGGGTACATCGTGGCGGAGCTATTTCTCTTTCTGTTCTACGCGCGGCGGCTGAGGTATTTCAGCGAACGATACGACTGCGTCACGGTGCCGGACTTCTTCGCCGCCCGCTTTCCTCATCACGATCATCCTGATCTTCATGGTGGGCTACGTGTCGTCGCAGTTCGTAGGTGGCGGCAAGGCGTTTGCCGCGAGCTTCGGGCTGAGCCCGACGACCGGGGTCCTGTTGACGGCGCTGATCGTGCTGGCGTATACGGCGCTGGGCGGATTCCTGGCGGTCAGCCTGACCGACACCATCCAGGCTATCATCATGATCGTCGCGCTGGTCGTGGTGCCCGTCATCGCGCTGGCCGATCGCGGCGGCCTGCTGGCCGTTCTGAACGAGCTCCGGGCCTTCGACCCGACGCTGGTCGATCCGCTGGCGCTGTCCGCCGGTGTGGGCCTCGGGTTCCTGGGCATCGGGCTGGGCTCGCCTGGCAATCCCCACATCATCGTCCGCTACATGTCCATCGCCAAGCCCGAGCAGCTTCGCGCGTCCGCCGTCATCGGTACCATTTGGAACGTGGTGATGGCGTGGGGCGCCCTCTTCATCGGGCTCGCCGGTAGAGCGTATTTCTCGGATGTCTCGTTGCTCCCCGGCGCCGATACCGAACAGCTGTACCCGTTCCTCGCGTCGCAACTGCTTCACCCGGTCGCCTTCGGCATCGTGGTGGCATCGATCTTCGCCGCGATCATGTCGACGGCGTGGTGCGGGACTTGTACGAGAAGATCCTGCATCGCGGTGAGGAGATCCCGCAAAAGCGCCTCGTACTTTACAGCCGTATCGTCGTGGTTTTTCTGGTTGGCGCCGCGCTCGTCGTGGGGCTCACCGCCGAAGCGCTGGTCTTCTGGCTGGTCCTGTTCGCCTGGGCGGGGCTCGGGGCCTCGTTCGGACCCACATCGATTCTCGCCCTCTACTGGCGCCGCACTACCCGGGCCGGGGTGATCGCCGGCCTGATCACCGGAACGGCTATCACCTTCATTTGGGAGTTGACCCCAGCGCTGAGCTCGCGGCTCTACGAGCTGATCCCCGCCTTTGCCGGCGGCCTGCTGGCTACCATCGTCGTGAGCTTGTTTACGCGACCGCCGGGAGACGTCGACGAGATGTTCGAGTCCATGGTTGGAGGGTGAGCGGCGAGACGATAACACAACGGTAAACGACAACGAGAAGCGAGAAACGAGTTTAGCAGCAGGGGAGTCTCTTCTAGTTTCTCGCTTCTCGCTGTCGTTGTCGTTGTCGTCATCGTTATCGAAACAGTCCCATTCCATTTAACGATGACATTGCTCACCCGCGCATGTCCATCCATAATCAGGGGTTATGCTCAAGGTGACCTTTATGGGAACATCGTCGGCGCGGCCGACGGTGGCCCGGAATACGAGCGGGCTGGCGGTCCAGCGGGAGGGCGACCTGCACCTCTTCGATTGTGGAGAGGGCACGCAGCGTCAGATGATGCTGTATACGGTCGGCTTCACGGTGGGGGATATCTACCTGACGCACATGCACGCCGACCACTATCTGGGCACCGTCGGCCTGCTGCGGACGATGAGCCTGCAGGGCCGGGAAGAGCCTCTGCGCGTCTTCGCGCCTCCCGGCGGCGACGTGCTGTTGAACGAGGCGGTGGGGCTGGAGCTGGATGACCTGACGTTCCCGGTGGAGATCACGCCACTGGCGGCGCCGGCGGAGGTCCGTCACGACGGCTACTCGATCCTCGCCTACAAGGTGAACCATCCCGGAGGCGCTAACGGCTACGCGCTCAGGGAGGACACGCGGCCCGGTCGCTTCTACCCGGAGAAGGCGCGAGAGCTCGGAGTGCCGGAGGGGCCGCTGTTCGGCAGGCTGCAACAGGGCGAGCCGGTTCGCCTGGAGGACGGTCGCGAAGTAACGCCCGACCAGGTATTGGGACCCGCCCGGCCGGGCCGGACGCTCGTCTATACGGGTGACACGCGACCGTGCGAATCGACGGTAGAAGTCGCCGCGGGGTGCGACCTGCTGATTCACGAGGCGACTTTCTCAGAGGAGGAAGTGGAGCGCGCGGCCCGCACGGGACACTCGACGGCGAAGCAGGCGGGCGAAATAGCGAAGCAAGCCGGCGCTCTACGTCTGGCGCTGACCCACCTGAGCGCCCGCTACTCTGAGCGTCCGTACGTGCTGGAGAAGGAAGCGAAGCGAGCCTGCCCGGACGGGTGCGAGGTGGTTGTGGCTTACGACGGGTTGGAGATTGAAGTGAAGCTTAGGGAGAATTGAGTGGTTCTTGGTAACCGGTTACCGATTACCATACTGGAAAAACGACGAAGCACATGCATCAGCTAACGCTTCCTGGCGATAAATCGATCTCGCATCGCGCGTTGATGCTGGCGCCGCTGGCGGGTGGAACGAGTCGGTTGCGGGGGCTGGCGCGGGGAGCCGATGTGGAGTCGACAGCGGCTGCGATGCGCGCGTTGGGCGTGGGGTCGGTGCTGGAGCTGGGGGAGGGTGATCTGGTGGGGATCGCCGGTCCGGTTCGGTTCGAGTCACCGGCGGAAGTGATCGATTGCGGGAACAGCGGCACAACGGCGCGGTTGCTGCTGGGCCTGATCGCGGGCCAGCCGATTCGCGCCACGCTTGATGGCGACGATTCGTTGCGTTCGAGGCCGATGGCGCGAGTCGTTGAGCCGCTGGCGGCGGCCGGCGCGATGGTCCGCGAGCTGGGCGAGCCGGGCCGTCTGCCGCTGGAGATCAGCGGCGGCGCGCTTCAGCCGATCGAGCACGAATCGCCGGTCGCCAGCGCGCAGGTGAAGAGCGCGTTGTTGCTGGCGGGCCTGGGAGCCGGCGTGCCGGTGACGGTGACCGAGCCGGGCCCGTCACGGGACCACACCGAGCGGATGTTGCGGGCCATGGGCGCGTCGGTGGAAATCCAGACCTTTGGCTCGAGCCGGAAGGTACGGTTTGAACCGGCCGAGGACCCGCTGAATCCTCTGACCATGCGGGTGCCCGGCGACCTATCGTCGGCGGCCTACTGGATTGGACTGAGCGTGCTGGGCGGTTGCCGGGACGGCGTCCGTCTGGAAGATGTGGGACTGAACCCGAGTCGAACGGGGTATCTGAGGGCACTGGAGGCCATGGGCGCGACGCTGGAGCTTTCGATGGCGGGTCTCGCGGGAGACGAGCCGATCGGCGCGATCGAGGCCCGGCAGGCCTCGCTGCACGGAATCGATTTACCGGTGGAGTGGCTCCCAACGCTTTTGGATGAGATCCCGATGCTCGCCTGCATCGCCGCGCGTGCCGCGGGCACGACCGTGATTAAGGGAGCGGCGGAGTTGCGCCTGAAAGAGAGTGACCGGCTCGCCGCTCTCCACGACAACCTGTCTGCGCTGGGCGTGGTCTGCCGGGAGCTGCCCGACGGGCTGGAGATCGAGGGGAGCGCGGCGCCCCTGACAGGGCGGGTGGCAACGCGTGGTGACCATCGAATCGCCATGGCGTTTGCCGTGCTGGGCGCGCTTCCGGAGAACCGTATCGAGATCGACGATCCCGCCTGCGTGGGCGTCTCGTATCAAGGCTTCTGGGACCAGCTCGAGACCCTCTCGGTCAGTGGAACGGCCTGATGATCATCGCCATCGATGGTCCCGCCGGGTCCGGAAAGAGCACCACGGCCCAGGAGGTCGCCCGGCGACTCGGCTTTCTCCACCTCGATTCCGGATCGCTTTATCGCGCTTTCGCCCTCGCCGCCTGCCGCATCGGATGGGCCGGCCCGGCCGGTGACGTGGCCGCCGAGAGGATCCACGACCTGTCGGACCGGGATGTCGATGTCGAGGTCGTCGAGGGCCGGGTCAAGGCCCGGCTCGACGGCGTCTTGCTGGGAGCCGAGATCAGGACCCCCGAGGTGACCGCCTGCGCCTCCAAGGCGTCGGCCTTCCCCGAAATCCGCGCCCGCGTCGACCAGCTGCTCCGAGACCTGGCCGCCCGCTACGACGGCGGCATCGTTTGTGAGGGCCGCGACATGGGCACCGTCGTCTTCCCCGGGGCGGAGCTCAAGGTGTTCATGGACGCCTCGGCGGAAGAACGGGCCCGGCGGCGGCTGCTGCAGCGCGGAGACCCGGTGACCCCTGAAGGCGTCGAGATCGAGGCGGACCAGCTGCTGGCCCGGGACCGGGACGACTCGCTTCGCGAGGTATCCCCGCTCCGCAAGGCCGCCGAGGCCGTGGTGATCGACACGACCGACCTCGACTTCGAGGAGCAGGTCGAGGAGATCGTGGCCGCCGCCCGGCGGATCCTTGACACGCCTTGAAGCGACAGTCTAGATTTGCATCGATTCCTGAGCGCAGCTTTAGTCCTTGTGGCGGAAGAAGCTAGTGAGCGGGTCCGGTTAACGCCGCCGGGATCAGCCGCGCCTTTTTTTTGGTGAACCAGAACTGAGTGGGATCGCCGTCCTGGACCCCGGCGCAATACTTCAACCCGATGCTAAACGACAACGAAACGATCACGCCAAACGACACCGACATTCCAACCCCACCCGAACCGACTGAAGTGACCGAAACGCCGAGTGCGGCGGAACCGGCGCTGGCTCCCACAGCCCCACCCAAGTCTTCCGGCGAGGAACTTACCGAGGATCAGGTCGAGGAAAAGGCCCGCGAGCTGGGCGTGCGTGCCGACCTCTTCGACGAGGATGAGTACTCCATGTCGGAGTACGAGGACATGATGTTGATGTACGAGGACACCCTCAAGAACATCGAGGAGGGTGAAATCGTGAAGGCTACGGTCCTGCGGATCACAGACGCCGCGGTAATCCTCGACCTCGGCTTCAAGTCCGAGGGCTCCGTGCCGCTGGACGAGTTCCGATCCTCCGAGGAAGTGGAGCCGGGCACCGAGGTCGATGTTTTCCTCGAGCGGCTCGAGGACCAGGAGGGCGTCGTCGTCCTCTCCAAGAAGAAGGCCGACTTCCTCCGCGTCTGGGAGCAGATCAAGGAATCCTTCGATAACGATCAGTCGATTCGTGGCGTCATCAAGAAGAAGGTGAAGGGTGGCGTGACGGTCGATATCATGGGTGTCGACGCATTCCTACCTGGCTCTCAGGTGGCGCTGCGTCGCGTGCCGAACGTGGACGAGCTGCTCGGCCTGGAGTTCGACTTCAAGATCCTCAAGCTGAACAAGCGTCGTCGCAACATCGTCGTCTCGCGCCGGGTCATCCTGGAGCAAGAGCGCGGCGAAAAGCGCGAGCAGCTGAAGACGGAGCTCGAGGTCGGCCAGGTCCGAAAGGGCATCATCAAGAACATCACCGACTTCGGTGCCTTCATAGATCTCGGCGGCATGGACGGCTTGCTGCATATCACCGACATGTCCTGGGGACGCGTGGGCCACCCGAGCGAGATCTGCGGCATAGGAGACGAGATCGATGTGAAGATTCTCGACATCGATTGGGATCGCGAGCGGATCTCTCTCGGCCTCAAGCAGCTGCAGCCGTACCCGTGGAAGGACGTTGAGGCGCGT
Organism: Gemmatimonadota bacterium; assembly: GCA_039588075.1. GTDB lineage: Bacteria > Gemmatimonadota > Gemmatimonadetes > Palauibacterales > KS3-K002 > JBDHAL01. Next base: position 17,968 of record JBDHAL010000083.1, read on the forward strand.
TATCCGGTTGGCGCGCGCGTCAGGGGCAAGGTCGTCTCGATCACCAACTACGGCGCTTTCATCGAGTTGGAGCGCGGCGTCGAGGGTCTAGTCCATATCTCCGAGATGAGCTGGACCCGCAACGTGCGCCACCCGTCTCAACTCGTGTCCATCGGCGACGAGATCGAGGCGGTCGTGCTGCGTGTCGATCCGGAGGAGGAGAAGATCTCTCTCGGCATGAAGCAGGCCGAGGAGGATCCCTGGTTGAGCCTGCCGGAGAAGTACCCTCCAGGAACGCGTATCCGCGGCAAGGTTCGGAACCTGACCTCGTTCGGCGCCTTCGTCGAGGTCGAGATGGGTATCGACGGGCTCGTTCACGTTTCGGACATGAGCTGGACGAAGCGGATCCAGCACCCGTCAGAAGTGCTCAAAAAGGGTGATGAGGTCGAAGTCGTCGCCCTCAGCATCGATGTGGACCAGAAGCGGATCTCGCTCGGCCTCAAGCAGACCGAGGATGACCCCTGGTACACGCTGGCTCAGACTTTTGCGCCCGGAACCGAGACCGCCGGCGTGGCGGTCCGCTTGCTCGACAAGGGCGTCGTGGTCGATCTCGGTGAGGACGTGGAGGGCTTCGTACCCGTCTCGCAGATCGTCGAGGGCAAGGAGATCAACAGCCCCGGCGAAGTCGTCAGGGAAGGCGACACTCTGAAGATGAAGGTGATGGAGTCCGATCCGATCAACCGCAGGATCGTCCTGCAGGTGACGGAGCTGCCCGAGCGGAGCCCCGAGGAAGAGGCCGCCCTGGCGGCTGCGGCCGAAGCCGAGGCAGCCGCCGCAGCGGCGGCCGAAACCGAGGACGCCGCGGACGCCGAGGTTACGGACGAGGCCCCGGTCGAAGCTGAGGCAGTAGACGCCGAGGTTGCGGTTGAAGCCGAAGAGATAGAGGCGGAAGCCGAGGCCGCTTCAGAGGTCGAGGCTGAAGCTATGGAGGAGCCAGAGGCTGAGGCCGTTTCAGAGGTCGAGGCCGAAGCTGTGGAGGAGCCGGAGGCGGAGGCCGAGCCCGAGGTCGAGGCCAAGGCCGAAGTTGACGAGCCCGAGGCGGATGAGGCGGACGAGAGCGGTGAGGAACCCTCTGAGGAGGAGAAGAAGGAGTAGGGTTCACTGCCCTTTTGTGTGTTTTCTTAGAGAGGGGACGGAGAAATCCGTCCCCTTGTTTTTATTGAACTTGAATACTTGATATCGGACTTCTAAGGAATGTCGAACACCGCACACCGAACTCCGCCTGTCGAAGGGGGCACATCAATGATTGATCATTAAGCCCGAATCACTGATATCGAAGAGTCGACAGCTCCGTGCTCTCGCTAATCATCAGTGATTCGATCTCAGTGATTTGTGATCGAGCCTTGAAGTTCCCCCTTCGAAAGGCGGAGTTCGGTGTGCGGTGTTCGACATTCCTTCGGCAATTCGAAACTGAACATTCAACTTGAATGTTCCAACTCAGTGGTCTATGATCTTGTCGATGAAGCGACGCAGAAGCCATATCTGGACGAGCCGGATCGGCGGCGCGGTTGCGCTGGCCGCGGCCTTTTTCGGCCTGACGTGCGCCAGCGCCAGCACGCCGACGGTGCCATCGACGACGAGCGCGCCGGCGCCTGAGAGCGCCGATCGCCGAGCCCGCAACCGTGAGGCGGCCCGGCTGTACAGCGAGGCCGAGGACGAATTCCAGGCTGCGGACTACGTGGCGGCCGAGTCGCTGGCCAACAACATCGTGATCGGCTACCGAGACACGGACTGGCTCGCGCCGGGCCTGTTGCTCTCATCCGGCGCCGCCCTCGAGCTCAACCAACCCGAAAAGGCCCGTGATGTCGCCGGGAGCTACCTGAGGCTCTACCGCGCTTCGGATCCCGAACGCGTGCCGGGGCTCGTTCTCGTCGCCAGAAGCCTCTACCTGGAGGGACGGCCGGTCGAAGCGGCGGACAGCCTCCTGGCGGCGCCCGAAGGCCTCGGTGATGAGCGGGATGCGGCGGCTCAGATGGCGCGGCAGGTGGCGCAGGCGCTCGGTCTGGGCGAGATCGAGGCGGTCACGGCTCGCTGGCCGGCCAATCACACTACGCTCGCCGTATTCGAGGTGGAGAGAGCTTCGCTGCTGCTCGCCGCGGGTCAGGCCGACAGCGCACGCAAAGTTGCCGGCGAAGCCCTGGCACTCGACCCGCTGGACCCCGAACGCGATCGGGCCAGGGCCATCGAATCGGGCGAGCTGGAGACGGAGCAGTGGCGGCCGATCATCGGAGCCATACTGCCGCTGAGTGGACCGCTGGCGGCGTACGGCCGGCTGGCCGAGGAAGGTATCCGACTGGCGATCGACGAGTACAACGAGCGCCACTACGACCAGGTAACGCTCATAGTGAGGGACGACGCCGACCGCTACGAGCGCGACGGCGACCTGGTTCGGGAATTGGAGCGACTCGGCGCCGTCGCCATCATCGGACCGTTGCGTGCGGAAGGCCTCGAAGAGGCGGCGCGCCGTCGGCGCGATCGCGACCTGGTTATCGTTAGCCCCACCGCTGACGAAAACTACAGCTACGAGCGCAACGTGTTTTCGGTTTGGAGCACGACCGAGCGCGTGACGCGCGGCGCTCGCTCGCTTGCGGCGTTTGCCGTCAGCGATCTGCAGATCGACCGGTTCGGGGTGATGTATCCGAACACGCGGGAGGGCAGGACGCAGCTGGCTTCATTCGCCGATGCCGTGCGTGCTCGCGGCGGCGAGATCGTCGCATCGATCACTTACGATGATACGGCCACCACTTTTCAGGACCCTCTGACCTTCTTGGGAACGGCTAGACCCCAGGCGATCTACGCGCCGGCCAGCTCGCCGCGAAGCGTCATCCAGATGGCGCCCCAGTTCTCCTATTACGGTTTGCGAGGCGTTCAGGTGCTGGGCGACGCCGATTGGTCGGAGCCGGAAGTGCTCCGCCTGGTCGAGCCACGCTTCATCGACGGTACCGTCATATCGACGTTCCTCTACAGGTCCAGTCCGTCTGTCAGGTGGCCCGACTTCGTCGAGATGTACGAGCGGACTTATCGAAAGGGTCTGCGCGGCAGCATGGTCCCGGCGCTGGCCTACGATGCCACAAGCATGGTGCTCGCCGCGTTGCCCTGGGGTTATCCGCGCCGCTCGGCCATCGCCCGCTCGTTCCGCGAGATTCGCAGCCTGCCCGGAGCGACCGGCGTGTTCTCGGTCGAGCACGGAGCCATCACGCGGCGTCCCTTCCTGTTGCAGTTCAAGGAGCGCGACCTGGTGCCCGCCTTTGACGAGCTTCGCGACAGCCTGAGTGTTGGGGGCGGGGGGGCGAACCGATGACGATGCGGGACAAGCTGAAGCGACTGACCGAGCTGCGGGCCGAGGCCGAACTGGGTGGTGGCAGGGAGCGAATCCAGGTCCAGCACGAGAAGGGGAAGCTCACGGCTCGGGAACGGCTCGATCTCTTGCTCGATGAGGGATCGTTCCGGGAGTTCGACCGCTTCGTCACCCATCGCACGACCGAGTTTGGCCTGGCGGACAAGAAGGTACTGGGCGACGGTGTCGTCACGGGCCAGGGTCGTATCCACGGACGATCCGTCCTCGTGTTCTCTCAGGACTTCACCGTCTTCGGTGGCTCACTGTCCGAAGCACACGCCGAGAAGATCTGCAAGGTGATGGACATGGCCGTGAAGGCCGGCTGTCCCGTCATCGGGTTGAACGATTCCGGCGGCGCTCGAATCCAGGAGGGCGTCACCTCGCTGGGCGGCTATGCCGAGATCTTCTGGCGCAATACCCAGGCTTCGGGCGTCGTCCCACAGATCAGCGCCGTGCTCGGCCCCTGCGCCGGCGGTGCCGTCTACTCGCCCGCTATCACCGACTTCATCTACATGGTGGACGGCTCCTCCTACATGTTCGTCACGGGGCCGGACGTCGTGAAGACCGTGACGCACGAGGAGATCGATTTCGAGGGGTTGGGAGGCGCGCAGGTCCACGGCGGCACGTCGGGCGTGGCGCACTTCGTCTGCGAATCGGAGCCGGCGTGCCTCGAGCGCCTGCGCGATCTCTTCTACTATATCCCACAGAACAACATGGAAGATCCTCCCAGGGGCTCGGGCGAAGACCCGCCCGATCGAATGGATGAGGAGCTTCTCGACATTGTGCCCGACAACCCCAACAAGCCGTACGACGTGCACGACGTCATCTCGCGGGTAGTGGACGAGGGTAGCTTCTACGAGGTCCACGCGGGCTATGCGAAGAACATCGTCGTGGGCTTCGCGCATCTCGGGGGCTACAGCGTAGGCATCATAGCGAACCAGGCCGCCGACCTGGCCGGTGTGCTGCACATCGACAGTTCGATGAAGGGCGCTCGCTTCATCCGCTTCTGCGACTCCTTCAATATCCCGCTGGTCACGTTCGAGGATGTACCCGGCTTCTTACCGGGTGTGGCGCAGGAGCACGGCGGCATCATCAAGCACGGGGCGAAGCTGTTGTATGCCTACTGCGAGGCGACCGTGCCTAAGCTCACGGTCATTCTGCGCAAGGCGTACGGCGGCGCCTACGACGTGATGAGCTCTAAGCACATCCGCGGCGATTTCAACTTCGCCTGGCCGACGGCGGAGATCGCCGTGATGGGGCCGAAGGGAGCGGTCGAGATTCTGTTTCGGCGCCAGATCGCCGAAGCCGAGGACCCGGCGGCCGAGACGGAGAGGCTGATGGCGGATTACCGGGAGCAATTCTCGCATCCCTATATCGCTGCCTCGCGCGGTTACGTGGACGACGTCATCGACCCGCGCCAGACGCGACCGCGCCTGATCGAAGCTCTCAACATGACGAAGAACAAACGCGAGCCCGGACCACCGCGGAAACACGGCAATATCCCCCTCTGATGCTGAAGAAAGTCCTGATCGCCAATCGCGGCGAGATCGCCGTAAGAATCATCCGCGGCTGCCGCGAGTTGGGCATAGCCACCGTGGCCGTCTATTCGGAGGCCGACCGGCTCGCCCCGCACGTCTGGCTGGCAGACGAAGCGTTCGAGATCGGCCCGGCCCGCGCGGCGGAGAGCTACTTGTCGATCGTCCGGCTGCTAAACGCGGCGCAAAGATCGGGGTGCGATGCCGTCCATCCGGGCTATGGTTTCCTGGCCGAGAACGCCGACTTCGCCGGCGCCGTCGAGTCGGAAGGTCTCGTGTTCATCGGGCCGACCGCCGAGACCATAGCCCTCATGGGGGACAAGACCGAGGCGCGTCGGGCGATGAAGAGCGCCGGGGTACCCGTGGTTCCGGGAACGACAGATGCGCAGGCGGACCTGGGCGCGGTGCGGGAAGCCTGTGCGGAACTTGGCTACCCGGTGCTCTTGAAGGCGGCGGCGGGTGGGGGCGGGAAGGGCATGCGGCGCGTCGAGGGCGCGGACGAGTTGGAGTCGGGCTGGAGCGCGGCGCAGCGAGAAGCGCGGGCGGCTTTCTCCGACGCCCGCATCTACGTAGAGAAGTACCTGGAGCGGCCCCGGCACATAGAGTTCCAGGTTCTCGCCGATTCCCACGGAACCATCATCCACCTGAACGAACGCGAGTGTTCGATTCAGCGGCGGCACCAGAAGCTGATCGAGGAATCGCCCTCGCCGATCATGACGCCGGAGCTGCGTGAGCAGATGGGTGCCCAGGCGATAGCAGCCGCACGGCGCGCGAAGTATCGGGGTGCCGGGACGGTGGAGTTCATGGTGTCGGGCGACGAGTTCTATTTCCTCGAGATGAACACGCGGTTGCAGGTGGAGCATCCGGTGACGGAAATGGTCACCGGGGTCGACCTGGTGCACGCCCAGCTTCGCGTGGCGGCGGGCGAGCCGCTGGAGATGGAGACGGTCGAGCCGAACGGTCATGCCATCGAATGCCGCATCAACGCCGAGGATTCCTTCAACGACTTCCTGCCGGCCGGCGGCCGCGTCGAGCACCTACGGGCCCCGGGAGGCGCCGGCGTTCGCTGGGATGCCGGTATCGTCCAGGGTACCGAGATCGGGCTGTACTACGACCCGCTCGTCGCCAAGCTCATCGTCCACGACGAAACGCGCGAGGCCGCCATCGCCAGAATGTCACGTGCGTTGGACGAATTGTTGATCGAAGGGATACCGACGATCGCCCCGTTCCACCGTCGAGTGATGGACGAGTCCGACTTTCGTTCGGGGGACTTCGATACAGGCTACCTTGACGAGCACCCGGACTTACTGGCTGGCGACGGGCAGGAAGAAAGCCTGCGGGCGGCCGCGGTCGTCGCCGCGTTGCTCGAAGACAGGGAGAGGATTCGAGTGCGAGTCGACAACGGTGATGACGCTACCGGCGGCGGCAGTGCCTGGCGTCACCCCCGCGGCGGCTGGCCCGGACGCGGGTGGGGCATCAGGAGCTAGTCTTGCCAACCGAATCGCTTCACATCGACACCATCGTCGCCGGCGGCGACGGCCTCGCCAGGCGGCCCGGCAAACCGATCGTCTTCGTCCCGCGAACCGCGCCGGGCGAACGCGTCGAGGTCGAGCTGACCGAGACTCGTAAACAGTGGACCCGGGCCCGCGTCCTGTCTGTTCTCGAACCGTCCGCCGACCGCCGCGAGGCTTCCTGCCCGCACTACGACGCCTGCGGTGGATGCCAGCTACAGCATCTCAGCTACGAGGCCCAGCTTTCGACCAAAGCGCGAATCATCGCCGACGCGCTCCGGCGCCAGGGCGGCGTCGAGATCGATCCACCCGAAGTCATCCCCTCTCCGCTGCAACTGGGATACCGCAACAGGGTCACCTTCGTCTTGCAGCGCTCGGACGATGGGATCATCGCCGGGTTCCACGGCCTACAGAAGCCGGGCCGGATCGTGGATGTCGACGGCTGCCCCCTGGCTGAGGAGCCGCTAAACGAGGCCTGGAAAGCTCTTCGAGCGAATTGGGGGGTCAGGGCTGCTAACCTACCGTCTGGTAGTGAGTTGCGGCTCACACTTCGTGCAAGCTCGGAAGGCACGATCGGCCTCGCAGTAGAGGGCGCGGAAGAGATCGGCGAGCCCGAGGCACTGCTCCAAGGCATCGAACGTCTGGAGTCGATCTGGTCGGTCGAGGGTGGCGGCCGGATCGACTGGTACGCCGGAGAGGCCTGGCTTCGCGAACGCTGGGGCGAGCACGAGTTCGGTGTGGCGGGGCTTTCCTTCCTGCAGGTTAACCGCGAGGCGACCGCCGCCCTCGACGCCTACGTGCTGGAAGAGTGCGGTGAGCTTTCCGGCCGGCAGGTCATCGATGGCTACTGCGGTTTCGGCCTGCGCTCGTTAGAGCTCGCCTGGGCTGGTGCCCGGGTTGTCGGAATCGATACCGACGCTGATGCGATCGCCGCCGGGGAAGCGTTGGCCGCCGAGTCCGCCGCAACCGTGCGTTTCGTCACGGCGCCACTCGAGGCCTCAATGCCCGGCGAGCTTCCCGCCGACGTGGTACTGTTGAATCCGCCGCGCCGTGGGATCAATCGCAAAGTGGTGAACGCGCTGC
>JBDHAL010000084.1:0-15542 GCA_039588075.1 Gemmatimonadota bacterium
GGGAGCACCGGCGCTGGCCCTGGTTTTTCAACTCGGGCGGCCCCGGCAGCGGCCTCTACATGACGCCCGACGGCGGCGCGACCTGGAGGCGTCTGACCGAAGAGGACGGGTTACCGGAAGGCAACCTGGGGCGCATCGGGCTGGGCATGTCCCGCAGCGCGCCGGACGTCGTCTACGCGCTGGTCGAAGCGGAGAAGAGTGAACGGCTACGCTCCGACGATGGCGGCTTCACCTGGCGGACGGTCAACGACGACCCCGGCGTCGCCAGCCGGCCCTTCTACTACGCCGACCTCCGCGTCGACCCGACGAACGAGAACCGGCTTTACAACGTGCACGGCCGGTTGATGCTGAGCGAGGACGCCGGACGCAGCTTCCGCTCGATGCTCGCATCGCAGCGCATCCACGGCGACCACCAGGCGCTTTGGGTTCACCCCGGCGATGGCGCGATGCTGATCGACGGGAACGACGGCGGCCTGGCCATCTCGTTCGACCGCGGCGGCAGCTGGCGCTTCGTCGAGAACCTGGCCCTCGCGCAGTACTACCACATCAACGTCGACATGCAAACGCCGTACAACTTCTACGGCGGCCTGCAGGACAACGGTTCGTGGAGCGGCCCGAGCCAGATATGGGAGAGCCGTGGCATCCGCAACGTGCACTTCTCGCGTATCGGCAGCGGCGACGGGTTCGCGACGATGAGCGATTTCAGCGACGCGCGTTACGGCTACAGCATGTCGCAGGGCGGTAACCTGAGGCGCTTCGACAGTCTGACCGGCGAGCGCAAGGACATCGAGCCCGTGGGCCCGGAGGGCGTCGAGTTGCGCTACGCTTGGAACGCGGCGATCAACGTCGATCCGTTCGACAGCGTGACGATCTACTTCGGTAGCCAGTTCGTTCACAAGAGTGGAGATCGCGGCAACACCTGGGAGACCATCAGCCCCGATCTCACCACCAACGATCCCGAGAAGCAGAAGCAGGCGGAGAGCGGCGGACTCACGTTCGACGTGACGGGCGCCGAGAACCACACGACGATCCTGACCATCGCGCCCAGCCCGGTGGAACGCGGCGTCATCTGGGTGGGGACCGATGACGGCAACGTCCAGGTCACACGCGACGACGGCGGCACGTGGAGCAACGTTGTCGATCGCATTCGCGGCGTGCCGGACAACACGTGGGTGCCGCACATCGAGCCGTCCAAGTTCGACGGCGGCACGGCCTTCGTCGTCTTCGACGATCACCGCCGCGCCAACTGGACGACCTACGTCTACAAGACGACGGACTACGGCCGCTCGTGGACCAGCCTCGCCACTGACCAGATATGGGGCTTCGTCCACGTGATCGAGCAGGACCCGGTCGATCCCGACCTGCTGTTCCTCGGCACGGAGTTCGGCCTCTTCTTCTCCGCAGACGGCGGCCGGAACTGGGCCAAGTGGACGAACGGGGTACCCACGGCGCCGGTCCGAGCGCTGATGGTGCACCCCAGGGAGCACGACCTGGTGATCGCGACCCACGGTCGCGCCGTCTACATCCTCGACGACGTGCGACCGCTACGCGGCCTCACCCCGGAAGTGCTCGCCGGACCGCTCCACCTATTCGCCATGCCTACGGCGCAACAGTATCGCGTGAATGAGGCGCCGGGCTATCGGGCCTTCGGCGACGCCATGTTCTACGGCGAGAACCGTCCTTACGGCGCGCTGTTGACCTACGTTGCCAACCCGGAGAGCGACTCGGTCCGCGCCGATGTCGAAGTCTTGGACGGTGACGATGTAATCCGCACGTTCAACACCTGGGCCAAGAAAGGAGTGAACCGGTTCACCTGGAACCTGCGCCGCGACGGCGTGGCGCCCATCGATCAGCAGCCGGACCGCCCGCTTCCGCCCGGGCCCGAGGTGCTTCCTGGCACCTATACAATCAGGCTCAGCATGGGCGATGCGACCTCGCAGCAGACCATCGAGGTTCTGGCCGACCCGCGAATCCAGGTATCGCGCGCCGATCGCGAGGCGAAGTACGCGATGCTGGGAGAGCTGGGCGCCCAGACCGAGGTCGCCAACGAGGCGATACGGCGCATTCGCTCGACGCGGGAAGGCATCGAGACGGTGAAGGGGCTGCTCGAGGATAAGGACGATGATGCGTCAGAAGCGCTGAGCCTGGCCGCGGATTCGCTCGACGCCACACTCGAGGAACTGTCCGGCGGCTTCATCGATGAGTCCGAGGCGCAGGGCATCACGCGCGGGGCTGACACCGCTCTGAGCAGCGTGCGCTCCGCCTATTTCTCGCTTCAGTCGTCGTGGGATGCGCCGACCGCCGCGCAGCGTACGCTTGCCGAGCGGGCGCGGCGTGCCCTGGACGAACAGGTCCAGCGCTTCAACGAAGTGTTCTCCACCGATGTGGCGGCGTTCCGTCAGCGCGTCGGAGCGGCGGGGCTCGAGCTTCTCGAAGTCGGCGAGCCGTTGAGCGTACTCCAGTAACGGAGAGACAGGATGGACAAGGCCCGCTACATCCTGGCCCTGCTCAGTATTATGACCTACCCCGCCGCCGTGGGCTGGTGGTACTTCACGCATCCCTTCGTGAAGTTTTGGCGGAAGCTCGGGCGCCCGATCTTCTACACCGTCACGACGATCCTGGCGTTCGCGTCCATGGCGGCGATGTATATGATTCGAGAGCCGCTGCTGTCCATAGAATACGGTACGACTCGAGCCCTGTGGATCTTGGCTGCGCTGGTCTACGGCGCCTCCATCTACGTTGAGATTCGCGCCCGGAAGCATCTCAAGACAAAGATCCTGGTGGGAGTCCCCGAGCTCGCGCCCGATGGCGGCGGCGGCAAGCTATTGACGGAAGGCATCTACAGCAGGGTCAGGCACCCGAGGTACATCGCGGTCTTTCTGGGAACGGTGGCCGTCGCCTTCTTCACCAACTACCTGGCCGTCTACGTCATCGCCGTGGCGATCATCCCCGCGCTGTACCTGGTAGTCGTGCTCGAGGAGAAAGAGCTGCGCGATAGGTTCGGTGAGGAGTACGTGCGGTACAGCGAGCGCGTTCCGCGATTCATTCCCAAGCGATCCTTGTAATAGGATTTGGGTCTATGTCGACAACGACAACGACAACGAGAAACGAGAAAACTGAATAGTGTCAGAGCCCGACGCTCAGTTCATTCTCGTTTCTCGTTGTCGTTGTCGTTGTCGACACAGATTGTGTAACTGCCAGGGTAACCACTCTTATCCGCCTATTCGTATGGCGGGTGCCTGAGTTCGTCTAAATCCCACCCCGCCAGCCTCCCACCCGCCTGGTACGCGCTCTCCAAAAAGCTAAGCAGCGACCCCCGCGGATCCTCCGACAGCCTGACCTTCTCGTAAGCGTACAGCGCCATGTGACTGTTCTCGCTCGGCTCGACCCAGGCCGCACCCTCCGGTTCGAGTGGCTCTTCGTCCAAGCCCGGCGGGCGCGGCGACCGGAGTACCGCGTCAGCGCCAGATCGAAACTGTGCCAGAACAGATGAATCGGAGTGGTCTTGCCCAGAAACCGTCCCATGAACTCGGACATCACGCCGTTGATCCAGAGCAGCGCCTGCCAGTAACGGTGAACGTACTCGGGGTCGTACGAAGCGTGCTCGTTGTCTTCGGCGAACGGCGTCGTGATCGGGATGCCGAACGGCTTCGAGATGATCTCCACCTCGATCCCGAGCTCGCCAAGGGTCGAGAACAGCTGCCTGTAAAACTCGGCCACCGACTGGCCCGTCAGGTAGAACTCCGCGGCCACTCCAGTGCTCGTCGTCACCCGCAGCTTGTGATCGATGCAATCGATCTCGATCTCGAAGCCGCCATTCTTGTATGGGATCGGCCGCGTCGTGATGCCTCGCGACGACACGTAGAGCGGCACGTGCCACCAGTGGTTCTGCGGTGGCATCAGCGTCAGCCGAATCTTGCCGATGATTTGACAGTAGAGGTGGAGAGTCCACTTCGTGTCTTCCCACTCGTCCATTGGAAGAGCGGGAAGGGCGATTGGGGCGTCGCTCATTTTGGGTAACCTCGGTTTGACTACCTCTCGCCGGCGAGCAGCGTTAGTAGACGCTGTGCCGACTCGACTCGCGGCTGCAACTCCGGATCGGCGTCCTGCCAGAGCTCGACGAACGCGCTCAGGTGGGTGATCGCCTTCGCCGTGTCTCCGATCGTGAGGAAGGCGTTGGCCGCGCGCTCGTGGGCCAGCGGCTTGACCGTCGCGTACATCCCCGTGTCCGTGAAGTTGACCCGGTAGCTGCGGGTGAGGGTGTCGTATTGGGCGGCCGCTTCCTCAATCCGGTCGAGCGCGGCATAGGTGTCGCCGAGCAGCAGGCGACCGGCGTGACGGCGTCGCCCGTAGTCGTCGCTTCGCGCTCGTTGCAGGTGTTCCAGAGCCTGATCGGGGCGACCCTCCTGCAGCGCGATGATCGCTCGAATCTCCTGCCCGAGGCCCAGCGGGCTGAAGTTCTGCGATTCGACGACCGAATCCATGCTTGCCAGGAGTCGCCGGGCTTCGCCCAGGTCGCCGGCGAGGGCGTAGCCGTTGGCGATCACTCCGAGCGCCAGGTACCCATTGAAGGGCGTGGTCTCTCTCGAGGCGTGATCGATGATTCTCTCGACGTACGGAAGCGCCCGATCCGGCGCCCCGGCGGCCAGAGCGGCGAATTGCAGGTTGTACGCGGCCAGGTAAGGCGCGAGCATCGCGCCCGAATTCTCGCCGATCTCTATCACCGTGTCGGCGTGAGCGCTGGCCTGCCGCGGGTTGCCCTTCAGCGCGGCTATCGACGAGAGGATCCACTGACCCCACTGCGCTGTGGCTGCCGATGTTTGCGCGGACATCCCGGAAGCGGTCTGTTCGGCGGCATCGAAGTCATCCGAGTAGAGCACGTTCCCAGCGATGGCCCAGTACGTCCCCAAGTTTCCCGAGAACCGGGCTTGCAATACGGCGACCGCCGAGTCATCGGCCGCGTGATTGCCCAACGCTCGCGCTGCGCTGCCTATGTTGACGTAAACCGTGGGGAGGTCCGGGCGTAACTCCGCCGCGCGCCGGTAGTATGGCATAGCGTCTTCGTAGCGTCCGATTCGTTCGTAAAGGTCGCCCAGGTTGTTGATTGCGACGTACGAGTTGGGGTCGCGCTCCAACTCGCGCTCGTAGTAGTAGACCACGGAATCGACCTGGTAACGCCAGGAGTGGTGGAGCGCTCCCACCAGGTAGCGCTCTCGAGCCAGCAATCGGTCGGAGTACTTGTAGGCAAGGTCGGCATTACGCTGCGCTTTGCCGGAGTTGCCGATGTTGCCGTAGTAGATACCCAGCGCTCGATAGGCCGTGGCGAACGCCGTGTCGATCTTCACGGCCTCCTCGAGAAACGGGATCGCCGATTCCTGCTGGCCGGCGCGCCCCAGGCTTCGGCCTCGGGCGAAAAGCTCGAGGGCCTCCAGCGAGCCGGTGGTAACCTGCGGCAACGCACTGCTGCGTTGAAGGCTCGTCAGCGACTCGCCCAGGTGCCGCCGAACCAGTCGTGACAGCTGCTCCACCGTCTCCACGACCTTCGACTCGTCGGCCGCCGTCTCCCGCACCCGCACGGCCACCTCGCCCGTGCTCACTTCGACGATGCGGGCCGTGAGCTGGAAGCCGGAGCCCAGCCGCGTCACCGAGCCGGTGACGACCGCCGGAAAGCCCTCGCGCCGTGATATTTCCAACGCGATCCGCTCGTCGACGCTCGTCGTATCCGCCAACCGCATCCGGTCCAGCACATCGTTCAACTCCGTACGGTCTACGATGTTGATGTACTCGGATTGGTCCAAGTCGGTGGTGATCGCCTCTCTGACGGCCAGCCCCAGCGCCGGCTGGTCGGTCTCATTCTCGAAGACCGCCACCATCACCTGGTCCTTCTCGCTGAAGAACTCGGCGGCTTCGGCCTTCACTACGAGCCCTGGGAATCCGATGAACAGCCAGACCGTCGCGACGACACCCCAGATCGCGAACAGCGCCACCCCGATCAGGATCGCGTTGCGCCAGTTGAACACGTGCTTCAGGCCGGCGGTCTCTCCGCCGACTCCGACTTCGACGGGCTCGAGAACGGGGTCGCTGGTGTCGGGCAGCAGCGTCGGGTCGACGGCGCGCATCCGCGGCGCGCCCTCCTGCACGAACGCGGTGGCGAGAACGAACGGCAGCCCCATCAGCAAGAGCGCCGCCGCCAGGGCGGGGAACCACTGCGGCAGGCCGTAGGCCCCGACCAGCACCTCCACCGCCTGCAGTACCAACCAGGCGGTGGCGCCATAGATGGCCAGAACCTGCCAGATCGAGCGGCGGTGAATCTCGTGGATGAGGCTCTTTATCCGCGACATAGAACGCCTTGGCTAATCAGTGGTGAAGCGGAGGCCCGCTGGGAACTTATCAAAATGGGGCCGTCGAGAGCCAGGATCAACTTCGACGCGTCGGGGCCCCGGGCCGCCTCGCAGCCGACGGCGAATGCGTCCGCGCCAGAGTGGGTATATATATAATAGGAGCACCCCCCAACCATTCGCGGCCGTCCTGGCCTGCCGTCCCAACACCAGCCGGGCGATGTACAAAACCTGCATCTACTGCAACCGTAGCCTCGGCGAGAACGAAGCGGTCGAGAACTTCCCCGTCGGGCGCAAGCTGGCCTACGACCAAACGAAGGGCCGGCTCTGGGTCATCTGTGACGAGTGCCGCTGCTGGAACCTCACGCCGATCGAGGAGCGCTGGGAGGCCATCGAGGAGTGCGAGAAGCAGTACCGCGATACCGGCGTTCGCTTCTCCACCGACAACATCGGGCTCGCCAAATTACGAGAAGGGCTGAGCCTGGTGCGGGTCGGCAAGCCGATGCGCCCCGAGTTCGCCGCTTGGCGCTACGGCCGGCAGATTTTGAAGCGCCGCATCGGCGTCGAAGCTTCCATCGCACTCAACGCCTTCCTCGCTTTCTACGACAACCTCGTCATGTTCTTCACCGGCGGAGAGAAGCAGCGCGTCGTGGCGCGCGTTCGCGACGAAGACGGAGAACACCTCCCGTTGACCAAGGACGACCTGCGTGAGGTCCGCCTGCAGGGCGCCGAGGAAGAGGAGAGCTGGATTCTCAGCGTTCCCCACCGGGCCGGGCGAGCCCAGGAGAAGTGGTGGCTCGACTACGCGGGACCGTTGACGGAGGTCAGCGAGCTTCGCGGCCCCTCCGCGTTGCACGCCGCCGGCAAGCTACTGCCCAAGGTCAATCCCTACGGTGGCAACGAGCGCCAGGTCCGCGACGCCGTCGACCTCGTCGAGGAGGCCCGGGATGCCCAACGCCTATTCAATAAGGTCTCCGCCAAGCCCGGCTATGTCACGACCACGTTCGGCTTCGACAAGGACGCCACGATCCTCAAGACGATGCGGCCCGAGATCCGCCTCGCCTTGGAGATGGCCTCCCATGAAGAAACCGAGCGCCGAGCCCTCGAGGGCGAGCTGAACGAGCTGGAAGAAGCGTGGCGTGAAGCGGAAGAAATCGCCGCCATCGCCGACGGCCTCCTCCTTCCCGAAGAAATCGAGGAGTGGATCCGCCACCACCGCAACCTCCCGCCTCCCGCGGACTGACAGTTAGAGATAGCGTTCCTGCAGAACCTTGCGGTGGTGGATTTCGTGGCCGGCGATGATGAATGGGATGCTCCGCACGCTGAACTCCACGCCACTGGCCGTCCCGGTCAACGTAAGCATCTCATCATTGAGACTCTGAACCAGCGTGATGGTCGCGCGCCGTACGCTCTCGTACTCCTCCATGATATCTCTAAGCGTGCGGCTGTCCGCGTTCGATGCCGCCGCGATGTCGTTCTCCTCGAACGACGGCAAATGCGCCGGGTCGCGCCGCGAGAAATTGAACGCGCGATACGCAAAACACCTCTCCGCATCGATCACGTGCCCCACGACTTCCTTGATACTCCACTTCCCCGGCGCGTAAGCGTAGTTCGCCTTCTCCTCCGAGACCTCCCCCAACAGACTGACGGTTTGCTGCGCCCCGTCCCCGAGAATCTCGAGAATATCACCGTCAGCCACCTGATCGATATATCGCCCATAAAACTCGTCGTACTCCGATGGATCCGGACGCTGAATCATCACCTACCTCCTGATTCGTTCTTTCTTCACCAACACCGCGCCGAAGGGACGCCGCGCCGGGGACCCTCGAGCGGATATTTGGAGCGCCCCAGCCCGTCACAAGTGTCGGCCCGTCCGGCGCGACATGGAGCGAGAGGGTCCCCGGCGCGGTGTCCCCCCACCCCCGCGCTGAATCTGCATCAGGACTACCCAACTCGCCAGCATCCCCCCCGGACTTGCATTTTCCATCCACAACCCTATCCTGCGCTGATTCCACGCCCCAACATAACGTACGCCAATTCAACCCGTGTCGACCGTGAAGAAGGAAACCCGATCATGAGCGTTTCCGCCTACGCCGGAGTCGCCCGAGCGCCGTTCCTGCTCCTGCCCGTAACGCTGGTCGCCGCCGGGACCGGCGCCGCGGCCTACGCCGGAGCCCACGACTGGGCGCGCGCCGGCCTGGCCCTGCTGGGGATGCTGGGCGTCCACATCGCGGTCAACGCCCTCAACGAGGCCAGCGACTACAAGACCGGGATCGATCTCGCCACCGAGCGCACGCCGTTCAGCGGCGGCAGCGGGACGCTCCCCGCCGGCGCGCTCACGTACAAGAAGGCGGCCGCAACAGGGTGGGTCGGCGGCGCCGTCGGTATTGCGATCGGCATCTACTTCTTCACCGTCATCGGTTGGAAGCTTGTTCCCATCCTCGCCGTCGGCGCCCTGGCGGCGTTCGCCTATACCGAGTTCCTGGCCAGGATCTACGTGGGAGAGCTGTTCGCAGGGCTGGGACTCGGGGCCCTACCGGTGATCGGGACGACGCTGGTGCAGACCGGCAACTACGAGACCGTCGCCATCGCCGCATCGCTGCCGGCTTTCGCCATGACCTTCAACCTGCTGCTGCTAAACGAATTTCCCGACGAGGAGGCCGACCGGGAGGGAGGGCGTCGCAACCTGGTCATCGCGCTGGGGCGCCGGAGAGCGGCCGCGCTCTATGTGCTCCTGGCCGTCATGGTCCCCGTCTCGTTGGTTGGCGGCGTTGTGTTTCAACATCTACCGCCTTACGCCCTCGCGGCCGTCGTTCCCAGCCTGGTCTTTCTGGTGCCGCCGTTCCGTTGGGCGTTCACGGGGCCGGAGGGGCCGGTGCCGCACCCGGCGCTGGGCGCAAATGTCGCCTGGAACCTGCTGACGAATTCAATCCTGGCCGGCGCGCTGGCCCTGGCGGCCTGATCGGCGGCGACAAGGACTCCCGCCCTTGCGGATGGTGGGGAGCGCGATAGGTTCCCAACGGTTCAACCAAAGACCCCAACTATCGAGCCCAGCGCGCGATGTTTCACACTCGCGAACGGGCTCGATTTGCAACTTCAAACCTGCAGTGAGGTCACGATGAACGACAGGATCTCCGGTAAGTTGCTTCTTACTCTGTTTACTGCCCTCATCGCCGCCGGGGCCTGCGCTCCGGGCGAGCAACAGGACCCCCAGGTGGACGCGGCGCTGGCCAGCATCACGACCGACGATCTGGCGCGGCACATCATCGCGTTGTCGGACGACGAGTTCCAGGGCCGTCTCCCCGGCACGCTCGGCGAGCAGAGGACGCTCGAGTACCTGAAGGGCGAGCTGGAGCGCATCGGGCTCGAGCCGGCCGTCGGCGACAGCTACTTCCAGGAGGTACCCCTCGTTTCCGTCGCCGCCCAGCCGGACATCACGCTGACGATTCGCGGTGAAGGCTCCACCCAGAGCTACGCTTACGGCAACGAGATCATGGCCTGGTCGAAGCGGCTGGTCGATTCCGTCAACCTCGCCGATTCCGAGCTCGTCTTCGTCGGCTACGGCGTCGTCGCACCGGAGTACGATTGGAACGACTATGAGGGCCTCGATGTGACCGGCAAGACCGTGATCATCCTGGTCAACGATCCCGGCTATGCCACCGAGGATCCCGCCATGTTCAACGGCCGCTCCATGACCTACTACGGCCGCTGGACCTACAAGTACGAGGAAGCGGCGCGCCAGGGCGCCGCCGCCGCATTCATCGTTCACGAGACCGCGCCCGCAGCCTACGGCTGGGACACCGTCGAGGGCAGCTGGATCGGCCCGCAGTTCGGAATGGTGCCCGAGGACAACAACATGTCCCGCGTCCTTATCGAAGGCTGGCTGCAGCTCGAGGTCGCCAACGAGATCTTCGCCATGGCCGGGCTCGACTACGAAGAGCTCAAGCAGGCGGCGATGCAGCCGGGCTTCCAGGCCTTGCCCATGCCGGTCACCGCCTCGGCGACCGTGCGCAACACCATCGAGCGTTCGACCTCTCACAACGTCCTCGCCGTCCTGCCGGGCAGCGAGCGGCCCGATGAGTACATCATCTACATGGGGCACTGGGACCACCTCGGCATGAACACCGATCTCGAGGGCGACCAGATCTTCAACGGCGCGCAGGACAACTCCACCGGCAGCGCCGGCATCCTCGAGCTGGCCGAGGCCTTCGCTTCGTTCGAGACTCCGCCGGCCCGCTCCATCGTCTTCTTCTGGACCACCGCGGAGGAGCAGGGCCTCCTTGGGAGCGCCTACTACGCCGAGAACCCCGTCTTCCCTCTCGAGAAGACCGTCGCCGCCATCAACATTGACGTCCTCAACGTCTATGGCCCGATGCGCGACATCTTCGTGGTCGGCTACGGAAACTCCGAGCTCGACGAGTACCTCGTCTACTTCGCTGAGATGCAGGAACGCGTGGTCAAGCCCGATCCGGAGCCCGAGAAAGGATACTTCTACCGCTCGGATCATTTCCCGCTTTCAAAACAAGGCGTGCCGGCGCTCTACACCGACGGCGGCAACGACCACGTCGAGTACGGCGAAGAGCACACGATACAGTTAAAGGACGAGTGGACCGCCCGCAGCTACCACCAGGTCTCCGACGAGTACAGCGAGGACTGGGACCTGGCGGGCGCCGTGGACGACCTCCACCTCTTCTTCCTCATCGGCCACAAGCTCGGCAACGGCGCAGGCTGGCCCGCTTGGAACGAGGGCACCGAGTTCAAGGCGATTCGCGACGCCATGATGGGAACGAATTAGACGCTGGTTGCTTCGAGTCAGGGAGGTGTTACGGCGGCGCTTTCGGGCGCCGCCGTTTCGGTAACCGATAACCGGTGACCGGTGACCGGTAGGGCAGTGCCTTCTATGGCTTCATGCCCGCGGCTACGTTCAGCGATTCTGCGATTGATGTTAGGCGTTTGTCTAGAGTCCAGAGCATCTCTCTCGACAACATTGCCGATGCCAGCAGGTGTGCATCGATCCAGCCGATGCCGCTCCCGACCAGTTCGTTTGATTCGATGAAGTAGAAGACCTCATCGTGACTCGCCATGGCGGCCTGGGGAAGTGCGGCCAGCAGCGTTAGGATCTCCTCTCTCTTTCGCAGATTCCCGCACGCCAGCTCGCCGTTTATGAACGGGTGGCTCCAGACCTCGCCGCGTTCCAGGTGCTCGGCTAGAGTTGCGTTGCCGCGGCGGAAGTGGTCGATCCAGACCGATGTGTCGACCAGCACTAGGACCGCTCGCCGGGGCGCCGGCGCCGGGCCGGCTTCGCCGCTTTCTCCGTCCCACCCAGGGCGGCCAGCCGCCGCGCGCTCTCACGGGCGATCAGCGCTTCCAGACCCGCGCGCACCACGGCCGTCTTCTCCTTCAGCCCGCTCAGCCGCTGCGCTGCCCGCAGCAGCTCGTCGTCTATGTTGATCGTCGTCCTCATATGCATAAGTATGTATATATAGTGCATACACGTCAACGGATCGTCATCCGGCTCGCCGGGCCGGCCAGGGGAAACCGACTGGCCGCATAAAGCGTCATATATAATAGAGGACGTGGCCGCGCCCGACCCGGGGAAAGTGTTGGCGCAACGGCGATCCCCCGCCGTCCCCCGGCTCGGCCGCGGCCCTTTTGGCAGAGGACCGCACGTCGATTGCCCGCAGCGCCACCGACACTAGGTTTGACAGGCATGTACAGGACCTGCATCTACTGCAACCGCAAATTGGGGGAGAACGAGTCGGTCGAGCAGTTCCCGGTCGGCCGGCGGCTCGCCTTTGATTCCGAGAAGGGCAGGCTGTGGGTGGTGTGCGAGCGCTGCCGTCGCTGGAATCTTTCGCCGCTGGATGAGCGCTGGGAAGCGATCGAGGAGTGCGAGAAGCAGTACCGCGATACGCGCCGCCGTTTCTCCACCGACAACATCGGACTGGCGAGGTTGAGGGAAGGTGTGGAGCTGGTGCGGATCGGCCGGCCGATGCGACCCGAGTTCGCGGCCTGGCGGTACGGAAGACAGTTCTTGCGGCGTCGGGTTCGCCGCCACCTGAAGGCCACGGCGCAGATCCTCGGCTACACGCTCGGCTCGTTCCTCGGCATCTTCATGTTCTTCATCAAAGACGAGAACTCGAAGGTCGTGGCGCGGGTGCGAGATGAAGAAGGGAAGCGGCTGGCCATCGCGCGCCGAGATCTCAAGGAACTAGAGCTCAACCCGGGCGACGGCCCCAGCGGCTGGACGCTTACCGTGCCCTTCAGGCCGCGGGAGACGTTCGGGTTCTTTCGCGGATCCCGTGCCCGGGGCGACCGGTGTACCGTCCGGCTGGAAGGCTCGGCGGCGATTCGCGCCGCCGGCCACATCCTTCCGCGGATCAACTCCTATGGCGGTACCAAGTCGGAGGTGAAGAGCGCGGTCCGAATCATCGAGGACGTGGGCGACCCGGAGCGCGTCTTCGCCAGCGCACCCGACCTCGTCGGCCAGACCCGCTTCACCCGCATGGACCAGCAGACCCGGCTGGCGCTGGAGATGGCGGCGCACGAGGAAAGCGAGCGTCGCGCCATGGAAGGTGAGCTGGCTATCTTGGAGGCGGCGTGGCGCGAGGCGGAAGAGGTCGCCGCCATCGCCGATGGGTTGTTCCTGCCCGAGACTGTCGAGAGCTGGCTAAAGCGAAACAAGTAACGATCGCCCGATTCGTAGCCATCGACCTGTTAGACAGCCCGGCAGAATAGGCACGGGCTTTTTTGTGTACTATTAATGGGAGAAGAGACTCTGGGTCAGAGCGCCCAAATTTCCGACTGACTGAGATTCCTGCGAGGGTATTATGAAGATCGAGATCACAGAGCGTGAAGATGTCAGGCCCGTCTGCCCACACTGTTCGACCGAGCTTCGATCGATATTCATTCAGAAGATGGCCGGCTTTCTGGGGAGGCGCGAAGTGTACTTCTGCGGGACCTGCCGGAAAGTGCTGGGCATGTCGCACCGCAAGGCCTTCTGGATGAACTAGGCCTGATGTTCAAGACGTGCATCTACTGCAGCCGTCAATTCGCCGGTAACCAGGTCGTCGAGAACTTCCCGGTTGGCCGCCGCCTGGCGTTCGACGGGGAGAAGGGCCGGCTGTGGGTGATTTGCGAGTACTGTCGCCGCTGGAACCTCTCGCCGCTGGACGAGCGCTGGGAGGCGATCGAGGAGTGCGAGCGCCAGTTCTACGACACGTCGCAGAGTTTTTCCACCGAGAACATCGGGCTGGCCAGGCTTCCGGAGGGGCTGGAGCTGGTGCGGATCGGGCGACCCAAGCGCCGCGAGTTTGCCTCCTGGCGCTACGGCAGGGAGTTCATTCGCCGCCGCTTCAAGGCGATGATCGTGACCGGGACTCAGATCGCGGTCTCGGTCGGAGCCGCGCTCGCCGGCGCGGATATCTGGTGGTTCTTCGTCTTCGGCGGCAAGAAGAAGGTGATCGCCCGCGTCCGCGACGAGAACGGCAAAAGCCTCAGCGTCATACAAAAGGACCTCGCCCTGGTGGAGCTGGCACGTGGCGATGCCCCGGGCGGGTGGACTCTCAAGGTGCCGTACCGGCCCATCGAAGATGACGCCTTCTTCGGTGGCAAGAAGGGGAAAGGGAAACGCGAGTCGGCGCTGCTCAGTGGACCGACGGCTATCCGCGCCGCCGGCAGGATCATGCCGAAGGTCAACTCTTGGGGCGGTACCGAGGCGCAGGTGAAGCACGCGGTGGCGCTCATCGAAGATGCCCGCAGCCCAGAGCGCCTGTTCGAGCGCCTCGCCGCGAAGGAGGCCGTCGTGCGGACGGCCCTCGGGTTCGAGAAGGACGGGCACAACGTGAAGAAGATGGACCCGAACATCCGGCTGGCGCTCGAGATGGCGGCACACGAGGAGAGCGAGCGGCGCGCGCTGGAAGGCGAGCTGGAATTGCTGGAGGCGGCCTGGCGCGATGCGGAGGAGATCGCATCGATCGCCGACAAGCTGCTCATACCCGAACGCGTCGAGGAGGCGTTCCTCAAGTTGAAGCGTGAAGTGACGCGCAAGCGCAGTAGCGACGCCTAGGTCCATGTTCAAGACCTGCATCTACTGCAGCCGCAACCTCGGGTCCAACGAGACCGTCGAGAACTTCCCGGTCGGACGCCGGCTGGCCTTCGACCAGGAAAAGGGACGACTGTGGGTCATCTGCGAGAGTTGCCGCCGCTGGAACCTGTCGCCGCTGGATGAGCGCTGGGAAGCGATCGAGGAGTGCGAGCGCCAGTTCTACGACACGCCAAAGAGCTTCTCCACCGACAACATCGGACTCGCGCACGTCCGCGAGGGAACCCAGCTCGTGCGGATCGGCAGACCGCAGCGCCGCGAGTTCGCCGCCTGGCGTTACGGTCGCCAGTTCTGGCAGCGGCGCGTCCGCAGCGCGATGTCGGCCGCCGTGAGCGTCATAGTCGGGATCGGCGGCGCGGTGATCGGCTTCCAAATCGTGCCCATCCTCATCGGCCTGCGTAGCAGCAGCGTCGCGACGCGGATACGGGACGAAGAAGGGAATCGGTTCCCCGTCTCGCGCGATGATGTGAGCAAGGTGGACCTCATCCGCGATGACTCGGAGGAGGGGTGGAAGCTCGCACTGACACATCATCCTGCCGAGCAGAAGTTCCTCTTCCTCCGGCAGGTGAAGGGCAGGCGCAAGAAGCTCGAGCTGAGAGGGGAAACGGCGGTTCACGCCGCCGGTCGCATTTTGCCGACCGTCAACGAATGGGGCGGCAACGAATCGCAGGTGCGGGACGCCGTCCAACTGATCGAGCATACGCGAAGCGTCGAGCGCCTGTTCGAACATGTGGCGCCCGGCCCCAACACCGGCCGGTCGCGTGGCGTGTTCGAAGCGCCGCACACCCGGCTCAGGAAACTGGATCCCAACGTGCGATTGGCGCTGGAGATGGCGACCCACGAGGACGACGAACGACGCGCCCTCGAAGGCGAGCTGGCGCTGCTGGAGGCGGCATGGCGCGAGGCGGAGGAGATCGCGTCGATCGCTGACAGGCTGCTCATCCCCGAACGGGTCGAGGAGTTGTTCCGCAAGCTGAAGCGAGAAGTCTCGCGCAATCGAGCGTGAGGCGAATAGATGTTCAAGACCTGCATCTTCTGCAACCGCAGCCTCGGCTCCAACGAGATCGTCGAGAACTTCCCGGTCGGTCGCAGGCTGGCGT
>JBDHAL010000085.1:0-12071 GCA_039588075.1 Gemmatimonadota bacterium
CGGCTCGGCCAGCTGCGAGTACCGGAAGCCGCCGCTCCCGTCGGTGATCAGCGCCAGGTCGACCGCTCCGTTCAGCGTGTGGGTGATCTTGTAGACGCTGGCGGCGAACATGGCATCGTCGTCGGGGTGCGCGGTCACCATCAGGACGTTCGGTCCGACGCTGTCCTGGGTAGCCGCCGGCGCCGCGGTCATCGCCCCGGCGATGAGAAGGATGACAGCGCGCGTTGCTGGTCGCTGGATCGATGGAAAGCTCATGAACGCGAAGATACGTCCCCGGTTTCGGCCGGGTCAAGAAACTCGCGGTGCTTGCGGGGAGTCGGTCTCTCAGGGTAGTGGCGGCGCCAGGGCTTCCCGGTCGACCCGCCGCCTGTCTTCTTCCGCCGCTGCCCGCGCATCCGTTGGCTGCACCTCATCGCCGTAGACTTCTGGCCTGGCGAGAGACGTCAAGACGACTACGGGCAGCCCGATGAGCAGCAGGACAAGGGCGACCGGGGGAAGCCAGTCGGGTAGGCCAAACTCGTCCCTGAAATAAGCCGCCGCTTCCAGGACGACATACGAGGCGCCGAGGTAGACCGCCAGCGCCTGCCAGAGCGAACGCTGGTGGATCTCGACGATCAGCCGCTTGAAACGGGACATAGCTGCTCTCAGGGAAGTGGCGGCGCCAGGGCTTCGCGCTCGACCCGGGCCTTCATCCGCTCGACGTCAGCGTCGATCCGGCCCATCAGCTGCTCGAATCGCTCCTCGCCGCGAAGGGATTCGAACAGGGGCGTAGGGTAGTTTCGCTCCAGCCGCCAACCCGAATCGATCGCCCGCTCCAGCCACTCGTAGGCACGTTGCCGATCGCCGGTCGCCGCGTAGGCCGCCGCAACCTCTCGTCGAAGGCCCGGGAACTCACTGCCTTGATCGATCAGGCGACGCGTCTCTTGGACCACCTCCTCGAGCAGGGCCAGACCTCGTTCGGTATCGCCCAGCTTCAGCAGAGTCCACCCGTGCAGCGTTCGGTGGGTCCGACCAATTACATCCCAATTCTGCGGCGCAATGCGCCGCTGTTCCTCCAGATGCTGCAGGGCTTGCTCATAGTTTCCGGCACGCAGCCAGGTGTCCGTCGCCATTTCGAGGGCCTCTAGGCTCTGCGGATCTACTGAGAGACGACGCTCCGCCTCGTCGACGGCCTCACTTGTCTTCCCCTCCGCCAGGAGGAGCACGACGCGCTGACTTGACAAAGGTCCAGCGTTGGGAGCCAGAGCCTCGGTCGCCTGCAGCCAGCGCTCGGCATTCCGGTAGTTGCCGAAATTGGTCTCGTACTCCGCCATGGTGACGGTGACGAGCGCGTTCCTGGGATCGATTCGACGTGCCCGCCTCATAAGGTCCACGGCTTCGTCCAGCCGCCCGCGAACGTACTGTGTCCAGGCGAGCCCCGCGAACGCAGTCCCGTTGCTCGGCTGTAGCTCTAGGACCTTCTCGTACGCTTCGACGGCGTCGGCCAGCCGGCCGAGCTCGTAATGGCCTTCGGCCAGGGCGTAGTAGCCCAATGGCAGGCTCGGATCGTCGTCAATCGCCCGGCGGGCGAGAGCGAGCCCGGAATCCGCCCACTCACGCGAGTCGCCGAAAAACAATGGCCGCCAGGCGTATCGCAGCGCCAGCATTGCCCGGGCTTGTGCGAATCCCGGATCGAGTGCCAGGGCCTGCTTGAGCAGTTCCTCCGCGGCCGCGTATTCCGAGCGGTCACCCCCCAGCTGGGTCGCCCGGAGGTAGAGGTGGTACGCGGCACCACTTTCGGTGGAACTACCACTGATCCTGCCGCGCTCGAGCGACGAGATCCGGACCCTCAGCGAGCTGGCCACCCGGCGTGCGATGTCGTCCTGAATATCGAGCGGGCTCGCGGTCAGGTCGCGATCGTACACCTCCACCCAAAGGTGCTGGTCGGTGCGTGCGTCGATCAGCTGGATTGTGACTCGGGTGCGCGCCGTGTCCTTCCTGGCGCTTCCCTCGAGGACGAAGTCGACCCCGAGCTCGGCGGCGATCTGGCGCGTCGGAACGGCTCCATCGCGGTACTGCATGACCGAGTTCCGCGAGGTGACCGCGAGGCTTTGGATCATGCCGAGTTGGGCGATGATCTCGTCATGCATGCCGTCGGCGAAGTAGGCGTCGCCGGAGTCGGGACTGATATTCTCGAATGGCAGGACTGCTATGGATCGCCTTTCGTCCTCCGCTACACGCGAATAAGTCCCGGTCAACACGAGACCCGCCGCGATGACGCCCCACAGCGCCATCGCGCTCAAGAAGCTAAGCCCAGCAGTTCGCCAGGTGAGAAGCCGTAGCCGCCTGTCTTCTTCCGCCGCTGCCCGCGCATCCGCTGGCTGCACCTCATCGCCGTAGACTTCTGGCCTGGCGAGAGACGTCACCACGACTACGGGTAGCCCGATGAGCAGCAGGACAAGGGCGACTGGGGGAAGCCAGTCGGGCAGGCCGAATTCGTCCCTGAAATAAGCCGCCGCTTCCAGGACGACATACGAGGCGCCGAGGTAGACCGCCAGCGCCTGCCAGAGCGAACGCTGGTGGATCTCGACGATGAGCCGCTTGAGACGGGACATAGCTGCCACCTGCGGCCTGCGGTATGTGGGATTAACGGGGCCCGGTGCCGGTCAAAGATGCGGCGCCGCTGAGTGGGGGGCAACAAGGGAAAGCGGAGGCACTGGCTGGTCTGGAGCACGTGAAGGGCAGGCGCTATCATGCCTTCTGGCAGCGCTTCGCGACCGAACCATAGGATCGGCCAATCAAGGATGAGACTCAAAATGATTACAAAATTGATTCCCCTAGGCTTGGCTCTGCTGATCGTGGCGCCCGGTGCGGCGACCGCGCAGCACAGTCGCCGGCTCAACGACCTCAACTGGATGGAGGTGGAGGAGCTGGTTCCGGACCGTGTTCACACGGCCCTGTTGGCGGTGGGGACGCTGGAAGCGCACGGAGTGGGTCCGAACGGCGCCGACAACCTGGTGCCCGAGGCGCTGGCCGATTATCTGGCCGGCGAGCTGGACGCCCTGGTCGCGCCGACGATCTCCTACGGCGTCAATACGTCGCTGGACGAGTACGCCGGAACCTTCGGGATATCGGCGGACGTTCTTGAGGCGTTGGCAAAACAGGTACTGACCGGGCTGGCGGACACGGGCTTCCGGAATATCATCGTGCTGAATGGGCATGGCCCGAACTTCACGCCGCTGAACGACGCGGCGATCGAGGTCTTCCGGGAGACGGACGCGCGGATCATGGTGATCAATTGGTGGAGCGCCACCGCTGACGTCACGGCAGAGGTGTTCGGCGAGCAAGGCGGACATGCCGGGCTGAACGAGAACGCGGCGATGATGGTGGTGGCGCCGGATGCCGTGCACCCGGAGCTGTACCGTAGGGAGCAGGCCACGCCGTTCAACAACGACGCCTGGCGCGCCTATCCGTTTCCGACCGCGATCGGGCTCTACGTGGAGGGCGAGGGCTACCTCGATTTCGATCGCGAGAAGGCGGAGCGCTACTTCCGGCGCGTCGAGGAAGAGGTGCTGGCCATCGTCAGCGAGGTGATCGAGAAATGGGAGGCCGGCGGTCGCTAGCGGCGGCGCCGTACTATCAGCGAGGGGTTTTCAGATGGCGAAGAGTTACGTCTCCAACAAGGACGAATCCATACGGGTCTTCAGGTCCGACTTTTTCGAGAGGTTCACGTACGTCCATCCGGTCGTGCCGCACCTGATCTTCGTTCCGATAATCCTCCTGTCGCTTTACTCGGGCAACACGTACGGCGGACAGGGAACGCGCCTGGGTCTCATGTTCATCTCCGGCGTCTTCCTCTGGACCCTGGCCGAGTACGTGGTGCACCGTTTCATCTTTCACGCGACGGACGAGCTGGAAGAGCGAGTGCAGGAGATTGTCGCCGGCCTCGAGCCGGGCGAGCCGGCGTACCCGAAGATGACCGACATCCGGCAGAAGCTGTACTTCCTGGCGCATGGCGTGCACCACGATTTCCCCAACGACAGCCGCCGGCTGGTCATGCCACCCTCGGTGAGCATTCCGCTGGCCGCGATCTTCTACGTTGCCTACCGGTTGCTGCTGGGCGCAGTAGACGGGCCCGCCGTCTTCGCCGGCTTCGTCGCCGGTTACCTGGTCTACGACACGATTCACTACGCCGTGCATCACTTCAGCCTGCGCAGCCGGGCGATGCTGTACCTGAAGAAGAAACACTTCAGGCACCATTATCAGGACTCGACGAAGGACTACGGTGTGAGTTCCTCGCTGTGGGACTATCTTCTGGGTACGAATGGCCCTCAGAAGGGAGAGAGGGAACGGGCTTCGGCGGGGTAGATACTGCAATTTCGAACACCGCACACCGAACACCGCCTTTCGAAGGGCCCACTACAAGGCTTAATCACTGATCACGAAGACCGAATCATTGATGACGGGTGTGAGAAGAGAACTGTCGCCTCTTCAACATCAGTGATTCGGTCTCAATGATCAATCATTGAAGTGCGCCCTTCGAAAGGCGGTGTTCGGTGTGCGGTGTTCGAAATTGCAGTTGAAAAGCGAGCTGTGTCTCAGGGCTTCCACTGGCGAGGAACCGGGCTCTGCTTGACATTTCCGGCCGGCCGGCCGATTCTCAGGCCCGGCACTACCACCCTGTAACAGCGGGCTTCTGACATGGGACTTTGGGCGGAGATCCGTAAGCGCCGCGTATTTCCGTGGCTCGGCGCCTATATCGCTGCCGGTTTTCTGGTGCTGGAAGGCATGGACCAGCTGGTCAGCCACTCCATTCTGCCGGAGATCGCCTATCCGCTGGTTCTTGTCGTCTACCTGTTCGGGATACCGGGAACGGCGTTCATGGCGTGGTTCCACGGAGAAAAGGGCACCCAGACCCCGCAGCCGATAGAGTACTGGTTCCACGGCATCATGGCGGTCGCGGTGTTGGCAGTATGCTACGTGGTAATTCAGAACGCGCGCTCGCAGGCGGCGGCGACGGCGTTGGCCCTGGAGTCGGGTCTCGATCCCCAGCGCGTGGCAGTTCTCTACTTCGAAGACTACAGTCCCGACGGCGAGCTGGGCTATCTGGCCGACGGGCTCACCGAGGCGCTAATCGAGCAGCTAACTCAAGTGCGCGCGCTGGACGTCATCTCGCGAAACGGCGTGGCGCCGTTCCGCGGCCCCGATATCCCCCGCGATAGCATCGCTCGTGAGCTAGAAGCCGGAAGCTTGATCGATGGAAGTGTGGAAGCGAGAGGCGACCGGGTCCGTGTTACCGTGCGGCTGGTCGACGGTGCGAGCGCGGCGGACTTTCAACGCCGCAGTTTCGATCTACCGGCGGGCGACCTGCTTTCCATCGAGGATTCGCTGGCCGCTGACGTGGCCCTCTTTCTGCGAGAGCGGCTCGGCGAGGAGATTCGCCTGCGCGAGCGGCGGGCGGCGACCTCAAGCCCGGAGGCGTGGGCGCTGGTGCAGCGTGGCGAGCGGCTGCGCAAGGACGGAAGGGCGCGGTTCGACCACGAGGACTACGCCGGCGGCAACGCGGCCTTCGACGAGGCCGACTCCTTGCTCGCCGTCGCTGAGATCGCCGATCCGAGCTGGGTGGTCCCGATCGTAGTGCGTGGCCAGATCGCGTATCAGCGGGCGCGGCTGGCCGAAGCAGCATCTGAGTTCGAAGAGTGGACCGCGGTCGGGCTGGAGCATGCCGAGCGTGCCTTAGCGTCGGAGCCGAATTACCCGGAAGCCCTGGAGTTGCGTGGGACCCTCAACTATGTCGCCTGGGTGCTGAACCGGCCGGCCGATCCCGAAGAAGCCGACGCTCTGCTCGTTAGCGGTCGCGCCGACCTGGAGGCCGCGACACGCGCCGATCCCACGCTCGCCGGCGCCTACAGTCTGCTCAGTCACCTCTACTACCAGATCCCCGACGTCCCGGCCGTCGTGCTCGCCGCGCGCCGCGCCTACGAGGAAGATGCGTACCTCGACCTCGCACCCCAGATCTTGCTTCGCCTCTTCAACGGCTCCCTCGATCTCGAGCAGATCGACCAGGCTGAGCGCTGGTGCCAGGAGGGGGCGCGGCGCTTCGCCGACGACTACCGCTTCGTGATGTGCCAGCTGCGCTTGATGACTACGCCCGCCCTTGAGCCCGATGTGGAGCGGGCATGGGACCTCGTCGCCAGCATAGACACTCTGGCGCCAGAACAAATCGGCGACTACTTGAGGATCGAGGGACGGATGCTCGCAGGCGGAACGCTGGCCCGCGCCGGCCTCACCGACAGCAGTCGCGCCGTCCTCGACCGGGCCAACGGCAGGCTCTCCCACGAGATCGATCCCGACCAGGAGCTCCTCACCGTGGAAGCGTACCAGCGCACGTTGCTTGGCGATTTTGACCAGGCCGTTGATCTGCTCAAGCGCTTCGCCGCCGCGAACCCGGGCCATTTCGAGGGGTCCTCCAGCACCTCGTGGTGGTGGCGAAGCCTGCGCGACCACCCCGGCTTTCAGGAACTCCTGGGCTCGGGCCGACCTCCTTCTCAATAGCGATCGGGATTCTCGGAAGCAGCGGTAGGCGCTGCCGCTGTGGAGCGGGCGCCCTTCCCGGGTGAGTAGCGTGTACTTGACAAAGAATACCAATAATCGTTAAATGTTCGCCTTGCTTCACGCTAGTCCCACTACTTCGTGCGAACGACACCGACTGTAGGGTGTAACACAAACAGGAGCCCCAACTTATGAAACGTGCAGCCGCACTATTGTTCGCGGCCGTTCTGATCTCTTGTCAGGATGTCCCCCAGTCGCCGGGCCGTCGACCGCTGTTTACCGGCCCAAACGCCGCCATCTCGGACGGCGCCCCGTTCTTCTACTTCCGATCGCCGCTGGTCGAGGAGCCGAGCTTCTCGGGCACGTTCAACGCCGGTCTGCCGGTACGGGCCGAGGTGTGCCAGCTGGTGAGCGACACGGACCTGCAGTGCGTTGGAGATCCAGTTCGTGTGTTCGACACGGCGCTGTTCGCGATCGATGAGACGAACCAGCTGTTCCATTACAGCTGGAACACGGATGAGATGGAAGCGGGCGAGGATGAGATCGACCCGACGGAGTACTACCGTCTGAGCGTGTGGGTGCAGGACGTGGAGCTGGGCTATCGGGACCTGGACCCGGCGTTCCCGGAAGAGAACCCGACCGGTCAGAAGACCGATCCCTTCTACGCCTTCAGACTGGGCAGCAACATTCCGATCAAGTTCACGGTGCTGGAGGGCGCGCTATGCTCGATCAACGCGCTGTTCTGCGACGAGTGCACGGTCCATTCCGGCGCGACGCCGTGCCAGACGCCGGACGCCGGGGTCGAGATCGCATCCGGCGCGCTGGATGAGGGGACGATCATCGTGGTGGAGCAGGTGGACTGCGATAATTTCGAGGATGGCCAAGGTCGCCTGCGGTACCTGCCGATCGACATTCCCCAGTACGGGGGCTGTTTCCAGGGACGTACGATTCCAGAGGACGCGGACTGGCGCGACGCTTTCCCGAACTACGTCGTCGGCATTTGCATCGAGGCGACGGGGCTCGGCAGCCAGGAGGACCGGCTGAACATCCATCGCACGCCCGACCGCACTGCCGCCGTTCCAGTCGTGGAGGCGCTGCCGAACACTTTCGTACCCACGTCGCTGAGCCTCAGTTGCACCAGCTCATCCATACTGTTCGAGCACGGCTTGTCGACGCCGCTGCGCTGGGCCTACCGTGGCTGGCGGGCGGTTGAGCGAAGCATCAACCCGTTGCACGCGAAGCCGGTCTACGCGACGCACTCCGGGTTCGGCGGCAAGGGCAAAGAGCTGAGCGCCTTCGATTGGGCGATCCCATCGGAGATGGAGGCCGTTGCGTCGACCGACAACCAGGTCGGGCTGGCGGGCAGCACGCTGCCGAATGACCCGACGGTCTTCGTGTTCGACGAGGACGGCACGGCGGTGGAAGACGCGTTCGTCACATTTGAGGTCGGGCCGGAAGGCGGGACCATCTCTTGTGTGAGCGTCTTCGAGTGTACGCCTCTGGGCGGCGGTGCGCTGGAGGTCGTCACGAATGGCGATGGTGAGGCGGCCGTCTCGTTCGAGTTGGGCGCCAGCGACGGCTCCTACACGCTCATCGCCAGCGGGTTCGGAATCGCCGGCGAGGACGATAGCGGCCCGTTCGTGGACGATGCCGGTGGACCCGTGGCGCTGGAGCTGGGGACGGTGACGTTCAATTTCACAGCCTGCACACCGGGTACGACGTCCGGCGGCGTCACGATCGACGGCGAGTACGATGCCAGTGAGTGGGCCTGCGCGATAGAAACCGAGCCGTTCGACACCAAGCTTTCCGGCGGGACCTTCATCGGGACGCTACTCTGGATGACCAGCGAGGACAACCTGTACATCGCAATGAAGGTGGATCGTGATGGCGACGCGCGTGCCAACATCCTGAGCATCTACCTGGACGATGATAACGATGGCCTGTCGGAGAACGACGACGCGCTCGTGCTGGACGGCGATCTGCCGCTGGGGTCGCAGTTCTCGGATCAGCACGTGATCTCGCAGTGCTTGCGGGGGAACGGTCAGGCGTTCTGCGGCGACGTGGATACCGAGCAGCACGGACTCGGCGCCTTCCAGATCAATACGATCGGGACCGAGACCTTCTACTATTACGAGATCGCGAAGCCCTGGGACACGAACGACGGCGAGGATATCTACATCGACGATATTCTCGTCAACGGTCTCCGGATGAACGTCTCGCTGCGTTACGGCAACGGGCCACAGGGCGGTACCGTGTGGCCGGAACACGGTGACATTCAGACGTTTGACGTGATCATCCCGCCGACGCCTTAGGTGGAGTGGTCTCCTGACGGAGACTATGTCGACAACGACAACGACAACGAGAAACGAGAATCCTTCGGTCTGTTTTCTCGCTTCTCGTTGTCGTTGTCGTTGTCGACATAGTCCCCGCTAGGGGACCCAATAGTCCCCGTGCGGGGAGCCGCCATCAGAACTTGCGCTTGCGGGTGAGGAGATTGACGATGATCACCAGGATCAGCGCTCCGGCCGCCGCGGAGGAGATGGGGTACTGCAGCTGGCCGAGCGGTATCCACAGCGGCTCCGGAAGCTCGAGCCGGGTCGCCACCCACGGGCCGATCACCGTCCCCGCAAACGCCACAATGAACGAGACCGGGCAGCCGCCACGGGAGTATCCCGTCAGGGTCTGACCCAGCCCCGCGCAGATCGCCCCCAACACCAGCGACGCCCCGACGTAGATAACCCCGATGCTCATCGGCTTCAAAGCTGCAACGTAAGCGGCCTAAAGACAATCGTTACGTAACAGTGTCAGGTACGCTACAACGTCTGGTGGACACCCACGGCCGCAGGCGGCATATTCAGCACGGGCCGCCGCCGGGCGACCTGGGAAGGGACCGCTCGGGCCTGCGCGAGAGCGCGCCCTGCATGCCAATCTTCAAGCAAAGCACAGGAAAAATGCGAAGAACAGCCCTGCTAGTCCTAGCGCTGCTGGCACCGGCGACGGCCGGGGCCCAGGAGTTCGATTTCTACGCGAGCGGCGATTACGACGCGAGCGTGCCGCGGCCATCGTCGATCCTCGGCTACGAGCCAGGCGAGTACCTGACGGAT
The DNA here is from genome assembly GCA_039588075.1 of Gemmatimonadota bacterium. GTDB lineage: Bacteria > Gemmatimonadota > Gemmatimonadetes > Palauibacterales > KS3-K002 > JBDHAL01. Next base: position 9,636 of record JBDHAL010000085.1, read on the forward strand.
TACGGGAACATGCTGAGAGCGATGGAGGCGATAGCGTCGGCGGCGCCGGATCGAGTCAGGCTATTCGACTACGGGAAATCGACGGAGGGCCGTCCACTGATCCTGGTGGTTGTGAGCTCTGCGGAGAACATGTCGCGACTGGACGAGATTCGTGCGAACGTCCGGCGTCTGCGGGATCCGCGGAACACGAGCCAGGGCGAAGCGGCGGAGATAGCGGGGAGCACGCCGGCGATCGGGTGGATGAACTACGCGAACGATGGAAACGAGACGGCGGCGCTGGAAGCGGCGATCCAGGTGGCCTACCAGCTGGCGGCGGGCCAGGACACGATGACGGAGGCGATACTGCGTGATGTGGTGACGGTGATCGACCCGGCGCTGAACCCTGAGAGCCACGAGCGTCACGTGGAGTGGTACAACGCGTTCGCGGTGGGTGACTCAGCGCATGCGGCATTGGAGCACAATGCGCCGTGGGGGATGAGCACGAACAACAACCACTACCAGATCGACCTGAACCGTGACGCGCTGGCGATCTCGCAACGCGAGACGAAGGCGATCATCGCTGCCTTCCCGGAGTGGAACCCGCAGGTGTTCGTGGATCACCACGGACAGACCACTCAGTTTTTCATGCCGCCGCCGGTGGATCCGATCAACCCGAGTCTTCCGCGAGACTACATCGTGCGCTGGACGGAGATGTACGGGCGAGCGAACGGGGCGGCGTTCGACCGTCACGGCTGGAACTACTTCGTACGCGACGTGTTCGACCTGCATTACGCGGGTTACTGGGACAGCTGGCCGGCGCTGAACGGCGCGATCGGGATGACGTACGAGACGGACGGCGGCGGTTATAAGGGCTACGCCTGGTCTCGCGATGATGGCACGGTGCTAACGTTCGAAGACGGTATCGCGAAGCACTTCACGGCTTCCCTGGCGACGCTGCGGGCGACGGCCGAGCACCGAGAAGAGATGCTGCGTGATTACCACGGGTTCTTCCGTAGCGGGATGAACGAGTTCGTGGCGAGCCGGCAGTGGAAGCGTTTCGTGATCGTGCCGGGCAACGACCCGGAACGAGCGGCGCGAGTGGTCGACATCCTGCTGCGCGACGGCGTCGAGGTGAGCGTTGCTACCGAGGCGTTCCGCTCCAGCGCGGCGCACGATTACTTGAGCGGTCAGGCGGGGCGCCGCGATTTGCCGGCCGGCAGCTATATCATCGATATGGCTCAGCCGCAGGCGCGCCTGGTGGACGCCGTGCTGGCGCCGGAGGCCGAGCTCGGTGCGGCCTTCGTAGCGCGGCAGGAGCAGAAGCGGGCGCTGAACGCCCGGCGCGGCGCGAAGGCGGCGAAAGAGCGGTACGAATTCTACGATGTGACTGCCTGGAGCCTGCCCCTGTCGTTCGGAGTGGAAGCCTATTGGCTGGAGAGCGCCGGGCAGGTGGCGGCGCGACCGGTGGAGGCGACGTACAACGAGCGTGAGGCGAGCTGGCGGCCGCCGGCCTACGGGGGCGTGCGGGACCTCTCCGAGCTGCCGGAGGCGCTGCGGGCCGGGATCGATGGTGGCGTCCGCGGAGGCCGGGCCAACACCGCCTACGTCTTCCGTTACGACCGAAATGCCTCGGCGCGGCTGGCCTTCGCGCTGATCAAGGAGGGGTTCAAGATCGCGGCTGCGGCGAAACCGATGAGCGCCGGAGGCGTGACCTATCCGCGTGGCACGCTGGTCTTGCGCGTGAATCGCAACCCTGAGCATTTGCACGAGCGGATCGACGAACTGGCCCGGCGGTTCGGCGTGCCGGTGGATGCGGTGAACACGGGCTACTACGATGAGGGACCGACGGGGATCGGCTCGAACCCGGTGGTGACGCTGCGGACGCCGCGCGTCGCGCTCGCTGCCGGCGAGGGAGTTAGAGCCACGAGCTACGGTGCCACGTGGTACACTTTGGATCGCGATTTCGGGGTGCCTTACACCGCGCTGCGTCTCGAGAGCCTGGCCGGCGAGCTGGACGATTTCAACGTCCTCGTCTTGCCCTCGGGTTTCGGTTACCGGGGCGCGTTTGGCGACGGGAAGGCGCTTCGCGAGTGGATTAGCTCCGGCGGTGTGGTCATCGCGCTGGGAAGCGCAGCTCAGGTGCTGGCCAGCCCCAATCTCGAGTTGACCAGCGCGCGCCTGGTAGGGAGCGAGGAGGATGACGGAGAGGAGCCGGGTGTGCAGACCGATCCAGGCCCGACGGCGTTCTACGGACCTCCCCTGGCCAGCCCGAGCGGCGGCGAGGACAGGCCGATCTACGTGCCCGGCGCGATCATGCGGGCAACGTTGGATCTTACGCACCCGCTGACCTTCGGCTTCGAAGCGGAGAACATCGGCGTGCTGGTATCGGGTGGCGACTTCTACCACCCGTCGAAAGAGGGCTCGAACCCGGTCGTCTTTGTGGGCGGCGATCTGAGG
>JBDHAL010000086.1:0-12036 GCA_039588075.1 Gemmatimonadota bacterium
CATGGGGTATATCGTGGGAGCCGGCATCGCTGGACGCGATGCCTTCAGGAAGGCCTGGCTGGGTTGGGCCTTTCAGGTCGTACGACATAATCCTGCCCGCACGAGGGCTTGCGAATGGTTATGGGGCTAACGGCAGCCATTAATCGCGGCCGTAATATGTACCTGACGCGACGGTTCTGCAACGACTCGGGCCTTCCGAATGTTCCTGTCACCGAAGTCGATTCTCTTGACCGCGCTTTGGCGATGCTATGGCAGGACCGTCGTCAGGGCGACCCGTCGGGCTCAAGCCTTGGCGTGCTCGACGGAGGGCGACGGTGAGAGGTCGCCTGCTCGAACGAATATGCGATGGCAATGAGCACGGGCTCCGACCATGCATCCCCAATGATCTGGAGGCCAACCGGCAGACTATCTCGGACGAAGCCCATGGGCACGGTGATGGCCGGGAAGCCGGTGTGCGGCGCGAGATACTGGCTGTTGTCGCCGGCCGGCGAATTGAGGTCGCCGATCAGGCGTGGCGGATTCGACCAGGTAGGATGCACCAGGGCATCGAGATCGTGCTCTTCCATCACGCGGCGGACCCCGGCGCGCAGCCGCTCGGAGTTGTCGCGCGCCGCTCGACAGCCCTCGTTGGTCTCGGGCGGCTCCTCGATCCGCTGAAAGAAGTCCAGAGAGCCGCGGATGGACGGGTGGTAGTCGCCGGAGGCGATGATCTGCTCGAGACTGCTTACCGGCGCACCCGGCCCCAGGCTTCGCAGGTAGTCGTTGATGTCTGTCTTGAAGCGACGGCACCAGCGGTCACGCAGCGGGATCTCATCTTGTTCCGGGATGTTCGCCGGATCCACGACGACCGTTCCTTTGCTACGCATGACGTCCAGCGCTTCCTCGAACCGCTCGAGGATCTCCGGATCGGCGGTGTCGGTGTTAGAGATCTGCCTCACTACACCGATCCGGGCGCCGTTCAGCCCGTCTTCCTGAAGGTAGTCCGTATAGTCCTCCACCTTCTGCTCCCTGCTCCCTGCCGTGACGGGGTCCGCGGGATCGTAGCCCGCGATCGCGTCGAGGACCGCAACGGCATCCGCCACCGTGCGGGCCATCGGTCCGCCCACATCACGATCGAAGTAAAGCGGCACGATTCCGTCGCGACTCGTCAGTCCCATGGTGGAACGGATCCCCACCAGGCTGTTGTGCGAGGATGGGCCGCGGATCGAGTTGCCCGTGTCGGTGCCCAACCCCACCGCGCCGAAGCTCGACGCGACCGCCGCGGCCGTCCCACCGCTCGAGCCCGCCGGCACTCGGTTCAGCGCGTATGGGTTCCGCGTGTGACCCGGCAGCGCTGACCCGACCGTGTGGTACGGCGAGAACGCGAACTCGGCCATGTTGGACTTTGCCAGCACTATGGCGCCCGCTTCACGGATCATTCGCACCTGGTAGGCGTCGTCCGGCGGTGTCGAACCCCTCAAGGATAGCGAGCCCGCCGTGGTGGGTAGGTCGTGCGTGTCGTAGTTGTCCTTGACTATGACGGGAATACCGTGCAGTGGACCGACGAACCCGGACTCGGCGAACCGGCGATCCAATTCGTCCGCCCGCTTCAACGCGTTTGGGTTCACCACGATGATCGCGTTGAGGGCAGGCCCCTGCTTGTCGTACGCCTCGATCCGTTCCAGGTACAGCTCTACCAGCTGCCGAGCGGTCAGCCGGCCCTCTTCCATCGCGGCGTGGATCTCCGATAGGTCTGCCTCGACTACGTCGAACATCGATCCTCGCTCATTCGGGTGTTGCTCTACCGACCACGATCCCAATACGAGAATCGCGGCCGCCGCTGTTCCTGTTCGGAGGAAGGGGGTCCTGGACATGGCCTCGAGCTCCCGGTCGCCGGATTGTCTGGTGTACTCGAGATATTACGAGAGAGACCCATCTCACGCCACCAGGGCCGTAGCCGAGCTGTTGGGGCCGATACGCCGCCTCAAAAGTGTTTTGAAGATATGGACGTTAACACTTTGCCATACAGGAGCTTAGGGATACGACCTTCAACCAATCCCTAGCGTGAGGTCTCGTGGCTTGCGGGTGGGGCGTGCAGCGGTTCTACCTAGGGAACCCAGATCAACTCGGCCGTATCGCCGGCCATCCAGGCGCGCCACAGCAGCTCGAGGTCGTCCAGCGGATTGTATGCCACGGCCAGCTCCACGTTGTTGTCGAGGAACCAGTATTCCTCGATGACCCTCTCCCCTTCGCTGAGGCTGTAGAAGAGCGTGTCGACGCCATTCCATTCGCCGACCAGGGCCAGGAAGTAGACGGTGTCTGGGCCGATCCCATCCCCATCGATCCAGTAATACACGTTGACGCCCGCCGGCACGTCGGGTTCATACACCCAATCCGGCGAGGACTCGATGCAGGCACCGACCAGAATGGCGAGTAGCAGTGGAAAGATCTTTTTCATATCGCGAATACCGCGGGGGATAGCCGCTGAACGGCGGGCGCTTAACAGTTCTACCCTGCAGAGCGCACGGCGATCCGATGAATCATTGCGTTTTGCCGGCGATGGACGCAGCTTGATTCAGCCGCAGACTCGGCACGTCGCTGCGGCGTTCCTCTCGGTCTTCCAGGCGACAACTCTCTTTTCGTCCGTCGCGGGCAGCAGGGTCTGCCCTGATCAACGTTAGCAGGAGCCTCCAGTTCGGGGGGTTCACATGGCTCAAAGGAGGGAGACATGATCATCCTCGGAACCAGAGGCCTAAAGTCCAGGAAAGAGTCCGGGACTTTTTATTGTCCCAGCTGCAGGGTTCAGCAGTCCTACGCCTGGATCAGAGTCCGCAGGTGGTTTACCCTCTATTTCATCCCGCTCATCCCTCTCGACGTCGCTGGCGAATACATCGAGTGCCACAACTGCACGGGCACCTACGATGTCCTCTCGCTCAAGTGGGGCCCCGCCGACTACGATGTCGACCACAGAAGGAGCGAAGCCGAATTCAAGAAGGCCATCAAAGAGCTGATGATTTTGATGATGTTGGCGGATGGCAGGATAGAGGACGCAGAATTGCAGACGATTCAAGCGCTGTACGATCGGTTGACGGGTGAAGAGTACGTTGCGGAGATGTTACGGGAGGACATCTCACGAGTAGGACAAGAGAATCCCAATATCAAGCAGTTCGTCGCCTCGCTCGCTGGACGGCTGAACGACTCGGGCAAGGTTCTCGTGTACCAGGCAGCTCTGCTCGTAGCCGCGGCCGACGAGGTGACCACTAAGGAGGAGGAGGATATGCTGAAGGCCATCTCGAAGGGTCTCGGCATATCCCGTTCGGATGCCAAGCAGATGCGGGCGCAGCTAGCGGCTTAGGCTCAGGCAGACCAAGAAGCTGGTGCCGCATATTCTCTGAAGTCTTGTGTTATGACAGGTCCCGCGAGACCTTGGCGTGGTTGGACAAACCTAGCTTTCGACGAGGAGAGGACAGTATGCGAGCAGCCAAGATGGCTACGACTGTGGTGTGCGCGCTCGCACTGAGCGCAGCCTTATTCGTAACGCCCAAGCAGCTACGGGCACAGTCGACGGCCAAGCCGGTTTTGCACGGGCAGCACTGGGTGGCGATCACCGGCAAGCCGTTGGGCGCGACGGCCGGCGCGATGATGTTCGCAAAGGGCGGCAACGCGGTGGATGCGGCCTGCGCCATGCTGGGCGCCACCTCCACCATGTGGGACGTTCTCAGCTGGGGCGGCGAAACGCAGGCGCTCATATATAACCCGAACACCGGGAAGGTGATCGGGATCAACGCGCTGGGCGTAGCGCCGACCGGCGCCACCGCCGACTTCTTCAAGGACCAGGACCTCCACTATCCTCCGGACCTCGGCGCGCTGGCGGCGGTGACGCCGGGTACGCCGGGCGGCCTGATGGTCATGCTGGCGGAGTACGGGACACTGAGCCTCGAGGAAGTGTTGGCACCCTCGATCCAGATGGCGGACGGTTATCCGATCGAGGCGCAGGCCGCCAACGGTATCGAGCGCAACAAGGATCGCATAAAAGAGTGGCCGTACTCGGCGAAGGTCTACCTGACCCACCCCGGCGAGGAGCGCGAGGCGCCCTACCCCGGTGAGATCTTCCGGCAGGCCGATCTGGCGGCGACGCTGCGCAAGCTGGTGGAGGCCGAACAGCAGGCGCTGGCCGCCGGCGCCAGCCGCAAAGAAGCGATCTATGCCGCCTACGAGCGTTTCTACAGTGGCGACATCGCCGAGGAGTTCGTTCGCGGAGCCCAGGAGCAGGGCGGGCTGATCACGATGCAGGACCTGGCCGATTGGCAGGTTTATATCGAAGAGCCGCTGATGACGACCTACAAAGACATCGAGGTCTACAAGCTGACGACCTGGGTGCAGGGTCCCGTGCTGCTTCAGACGCTGAACATCCTGGAGAACTTCGACCTCGCGTCGATGGGTTACAACAGCGCCCGCTACATCCACGCGCTCTACCAGGCGATGAACCTGGCGTTCGCGGATCGCGATTTCTATTACGGCGACCCCTACTACCCACCGGAGGAGCCCGTCGAGGGTCTGCTATCGAAAGACTACGCGAGGCAGCGTGCCGAACTGATCAACTGGGAACACAACGATCCCGACATCGGCCCGGGTGATCCCTACCCGTTCCAGGGCGGCTCGAATCCCTACCTGCGCTACCTGGAGAATTGGGAGTCAGAGTGGCCCGTAACCACGGACGGCTCGAACGAACAAGCACTTCGCGATATCGAGGAATCGTTCAACCTGGGCACCACATCGATGCAGACGGCTGATGAAGAAGGCTGGGTGGTCTCGATCACGCCCAGCGGTGGCTGGATCCCAGCGGTAATCGCCGGAGAGACGGGAGTCGGGATGAGTCAGCGCATACAGAGCTTCGTGCTCGACCCGTCCGAGAACCCCTACAACGTCATCGAACCGGGCAAGCGGCCGCGCGCCACGCTGACCCCGAGCCTCGCCCTCAAAGACGGCAAGCCTTTCCTGTCGTTCGCGGTACAAGGCGGCGATACGCAGGACCAGAACAGCCTGCAGTTCTTCCTGAACGTCGTGGAGTTCGGCATGAACGTTCAGCAAGCGGTGGAGGCAGCCAACATCAACAGCTACCAGATGCGGAACTCGTTCAGGGCGCACGAGTCGGCCCCGGGCCGACTGCTGCTGAACGAAGCGGTTCCGCCCTGGGTGCGGGCCCAGCTCAGGGACATGGGCTATACCCTGACGTTCAGAGAACGGACGTCCGGCCCCCTGAATGCCATCTTCTTCGATTGGGAGAACGGATCGTTCTGGGGCGGGTCGAGTCATTACGGTGAAGACTATGGAATCGCCTGGTAGGAGGAGAAAGAAGAGGACATCGGACAGCCGACCCTTAAGTATTGTTGAACTCTCGACGCCCACTCTCGACTTCCGAGGCTCGACTCAGCTGCTGCGGCGCATGAGCCGAGCGTCGAGATTCGAGAGTCGAGCATCGGGCGTCCAACAATACTTAAGGGTCGGTTGTCGAATGGTGGCTGTCGGCTGGCGACTTCCAACTCGAACGTCGAGCGTCGAATGTCAGTCCACCCGCCTCAGAGACTGATCGTCACGTCCCTATGGTTTTCGCTGGCCATGACCCTGGCCGCAATACCCAACGCAAGAGAGCTTCGCGCTCAACTCGCCGTAGCGCCTATGGCGGGGCGTCGGTGACGTTGGATGGCGATGTGAGGCTGGCGCGGCCGGGCGGCACCGATCTCGCCTTCGCAGGCGTCTCTTGGGCTGACGAATCCTTCGTCAGCTCGATCTATTATGGCTATCGAGTTACATACTGGCTGCCCGGGGAACCGAACTGGGGCCTCGTCCTCGACTTCACCCACGCCAAGATGTACGCGGATCTCTCGGAGACGGTGCCGGTCTGCGGTACTCGTGACGGCACCCCCGTGTCCGGCGGCGAACCGCTGAGCGATACCTTTCAAGGTCTTTCGTTTTCCCACAGCCACAACTGGCTCAGCTTCAATGCCTTTTACCGCTGGTTTCCTAAGGGCGCGCGCGACAGCACGTTTGCCGGCAGACTGCAACCGTATGGCGGGCTGGGCATCGGCGTGCCCGTGCCCCACGTAGAGGTCACGATCGAGGGGAGCGCGACGGATGAATACCAGCTGGCGGGCCCCGCCACCCAGCTGCTCGCCGGGCTCAACGCAGACATCATCAACAGGCTGGGCCTTTCCCTCGAGTACAAACTCAGCTACGCTCGCCTGAACGGCGACCTGACCGGCGGCGGAACGATCGAGGTGCGGCCCTGGACGAACCAGTTCGTCTTCGGCGCGACGTTCAGCCTCGCCCCTACGCGCTAGCCGTGCGGAAACACGCGCCCGTGATGGCTACTAGCGAGAAAGATCCCGCCGAGGGAAGGCTGGTCCGGCAATTGGGCCTGTTCGATTCCGTGATGATGATGATCGGAATCGTCATCGGGTCCGGGATCTTCCTCACCTCCGGAATCATGGCGGACAGCCTACCGTCACCGGCGCTTCTTCTGTTAGCGTGGCTGGTCGGCGGCATCGTTACTCTTGCTGGCGCCCTGACCTTTGCCGAACTCGGCGCCGCCATGCCGGAAGCGGGTGGGCAATACGTCTACTTGAGGGAGGCCTACGGGCCGCTCTCCGGTTTCCTCTTCGGCTGGATCCTCTTCCTCGTCTCGATGGGCGGTTCCATCGCCGCTCTGGCCGTGGGGTTCGCGGAATTCGTCGGCTACTTCTTCCCCTCCCTCTCGACACAGTCAACCGTTCTGTCTCTTCCGTTCCACACTATCACCGCGGGCCAGCTGGTCGCCGTGGGAGTCATACTGCTGCTCTCGGCCTTCAACTACATCGGCGTGGGTTACGGCAAGCTCATCCAGAACGTTTTCACGGCGGTGAAGATCGGCGCCATCGCCGCTTTCATATTGCTGGGCCTGTACGTGGGCAGGACTGCCTCCATCGATCTGGCTCTCCGTCCCCCGGGCATGAGCGTGAGCCAGCTGCTGATCGGGTTCGGCCTCGCCATCATAGCCGTCTCGTGGGCGTTCGACGGTTGGCACAACATCACCTACATATCGGGAGAGATCGAAAACCCCAAGCGCAATCTGCCGATCGCGCTGGTGGCCGGGACGCTGACCATCACGGCGCTCTACCTGCTCGTCAACGTCGTCTACCTACTGGCGTTGCCAATAGGCGCGATGGCCGGAGTAGTGAGAATAGCGGAGCGGGCATCGAGCGAGCTTTTCGGGGGTATCGGGGCCGGACTGATCTCCGCCGCCGTGATCGTCTCAATTTTCGGTGCGCTGAACGGGGCGATCTTCGTCGGCCCGCGGGTCTACTACGCCATGTCGAGAGACGAGCTCTTCTTCAAGAAAGTCGGAGAGATTCACGAGAAATACGGCACGCCGGCGTTCGCGATCCTGCTCCAAGCGATCTGGGCCTCCGCGCTCGCGCTCACGGGCACTTATCAACAGCTGTTCACCTACGTCGTGTTCGTCTCTTTCATCTTCTGGATAGCGGCTACGGCAGCCGTGTTCGTGCTCAGGAAGCGGCGCCCCGACCTGCCGAGACCGTACAAGACGTGGGGCTACCCCGTCGTACCCTGGGTATTCATCGCCGCGGGATCGGCGATTATGATCAACACGTTGATCGCCAGGCCGGTAGAGTCTCTGGCGGGGCTCGGTCTCACGCTGCTGGGCGTACCAGCCTACTTCTACTGGCGGAAACGATCGGACGCCACCCGACCCAACCACGCCGGGCACTCTCATGCTTAGAAACGAAGGCGACAGATTGACTCGCGTGATCATCTCCACGCCGGGCGATGCCTATTTCGACGTGACGACCCACGGCGCCGCAAACATCCCCGGTCTTCCCGACAGAGACCTGACCCTCGAGCAACATGGAAAGCTTGGTAGCGTGATGGAGGAGTTCGGATGCGAGGTGCTGGATGTTCCGGAGTTGGCCGGCCACCCGAACTCGGTCTTCCCTCGAGATGTCGTCGTCTGCACGCCGAGTGGCCACATCAGATTGAGGATGGGCTTGGAGGCTCGTCGCGGCGAAGAGGCCTGGATGTCGGAGGCCCTCGAGTCCATCGGAGAACCGTGCATCGGTGAGATCGTGGAACCTGGAACGGCCGAGGGCGGCGATATCATTCTCGCGGGAGAGGTCGCCTTCGTCGGCGTTTCCCAGAGAACTAACCAAGCGGGCGCCGAGCAGTTGGTGGATATCCTCAGCGGCTTCGACTTCGAAGTGAGAACGGTAACGGTTGGCGACGACCATCTTCACCTCGGCGGCGTGATGAGCGCCATCGGACCGCATCTCATTCTCTGCTGTCACGGGATGTTCCCCCACAGGTTCTTCGAGGGCTTTCGCACGATTGAGGTCCCGGTACGCGGTCCATCGACCGGCAACGTGATATGCCTGGCCGAGAACGAGGTCATCGCCAACTCAGCCGAGAACATGCCGGCGATCCAGGCGCTCCACGACGCCGGGGTGAGAGTGCACGCCATCGACCTCTCCGAGTTCAGAAAGGGCGCCGGCGGACCGACCTGCCTGGTACTACCGGTGGAGCGCAAACATTAGCGTGGGCGTCGCGTGGAATAAGGCATTTTGACCGGAAAGTTCTTGCAGGCGGCTAGGAAGTTAGTACGGTGAACGACTTGTCGGTCGTTCCGACCGCAGACGCGTATCCCCCTGCCAATACTTCACTTATGAAGGCCGAACTCTCTCCAATTCGACGGCCCGCGTCTTGCCACCTTTCTAGACAGGAATAGGGAAACCCTCGCTTCAGAGACGGCCACGAATGACCCGCAATTGGTGAGCTATGCAGACAAACACTGGATCGAGGCGGGCCGAATTTACGGACCTGCAGGTTTCACGGGCTACGTGATCACTAACCAGCACCGAATCGTCGGACGGCGTGGCGACACGCGCCACTGGATCTACCAGAGTCAGATCTACGCCCGTGACGTGGGCAACACGGGGTATCGGCTTGAAGAGAACAAGATCCACGGGCCGGCGCCGGAGCCGCCGTGGTACCAGCAGCCCAATTAACCGTTACAACCCCCTTCAAGAGCGAGCGGAAGATGGCAGAGGAGGGCCACGACACCGTACCGGGCTTCATTATAGAGGAGCCCTTCTCGCGGGTGACCGTGGTAGAGTTCTTCTGCGAGCACGCCTCAGGACTGGTCGCGATTCTCCAGTGCGGAGGCCACGGTCTCCTCGAGCGCCTGTTCGGCCCCCTGCGACCACTGCCGAGCGAACTCCCTAACCCCCATCTCGGTTCGTAGAGACGTCAAGAGCGCCTCGTGGGCGGATTGGCTTCGAGGCGGAATCGATGCGCAGGCAGCGCCCCTGTCCAGCGACAGCAGTCCAAGCTCATAGACCACGCCCGGTTACCTCACCCGCTTCTTGGGAGTCAGCTTGTCCGGAACCAGAGGCCAAAGCAATAAGATGACTGGAGGAAAACCAACGAACAGCGCGGACACTCTGTATTGCGAAGAATGGTGCGGGCGCGGCAGGCTCGCAAGCTAGGTGTCGGTCGCCCTGTCTTTGTGCGGTTGGGCACCGTCCAGCACCTCGCGCACTTTTCTGGCCAGCGAGTCCGGTGTGAACGGCTTCTGCAGAAAGCCGGCGCCCGCCGACCAAGGCCCACTCTCGAGCACGGCATGATCGGTGTAGCCCGACACGAACAGCACGCGCGCCTCTGGTCTCAGTCCCGACATCTTCTCCGCCAGTTCGCGACCACTTATCTCGGGCATCACCAGATCCGTCAGGAGTAGATCGATGCGGCCCTCGTGCCGTCCACCGGACAGCAGCGCCTGCGCGGCGTTGTGCGCCTCGATCACCTCATAACCCTCGTTCTCCAGGATCCTCCGTGCCAGGGTGCGAACCGATTCGTTGTCCTCCACGAGAAGCACCGTCTCCGACCCGGATACGGGATCGGGTGCGACGGACGCCGGCTCGAGCGATTCCGCCTCGCGCTCCACCCGCGGAAAGTAGATCTTGAAGGTGGTCCCGAGGCCCTCCTCGCTGTAAGCCCAGATGTAACCGCCGCTCTGCTTTACGATTCCGTACACCGTGCTGAGTCCGAGACCCGTTCCCTTCCCCAACTTCTTCGTGGTGAAGAAGGGCTCGAAGATTCGCGATCGCGTCTCGGCATCCATCCCCTCCCCGGTATCGCACATCGCCACCATCACGTAGCGGCCCGGAACGATCGGATAGTGGCTCCTGGCGAACGTCTCATCCAACTCGACATTCCCCGTCTCGATCGACAACTTGCCGCCATCGGGCATCGCGTCCCTCGCGTTGACCGCCAGGTTCATCACGATCTGCTCGATCTGGCCTGGGTCCGCCTCGGCGGCCCACAGCTGGGGTTCGAACATCGTCACGAGCTCTATGTCCTCACCGATCAACCGCCGCAGCATCTTCTCGACGTTGACCACCACCTCGTTGAGGTTCAGAACCTGCGGCTTGAGGACCTGTTTGCGGCTGAAGGCCAGCAACTGCCGGGTTAGAGACGCGGCACGATGGGCCGCCTCCCGGATGTCTTGCAGCTCTTCGCGGCGCGGATCCTGCGGCCCCATCGCTCTGAGCAAGAGCTCGGAATTGGAGAGCACAACGGTGAGAACGTTGTTGAAGTCGTGGGCCACACCACCGGCCAGTTGGCCGACGGCTTCCATCTTCTGCGACTGACGCAGTTGTTGCTCGAGACGCCGGCGCTCGACGACGTCAATCGCCGCTCCGACGGCACAGCGACGATCGTCGAGCGTGACCATGGTCCCCGTGAACAAGTGCGGGGTGCTGGTGCCGTCCTTGGAGACCAGATCGGCCTCGACGGCGGTGTGACCTTTCCTGAAGACTTCCTCGAAGCTCTCGGCGATGATCCGCTTGTCGTCGCCGGTGAAGAAATCGAGCGGCTGCATCCTGGCGATCTCGTCGCTGGAGTAGCCCGAGACGCGCTCGAGATTCCGATTCCAGCGCAGGAAGCGACCTTCTTCGTCAAAGAGATAGAAGAGGCCCGGCAGACTGCCGGTGGCCGCCTCAGAGAACTCCTTCTCTTTCCGTAGGGTCTCCTCCGCCTGTTTTCGCTTCGTGATGTCGCGGATGATACCCTGGTAGCCCGCCAGGCTGCCGTCCTCCGCGTACTGGGCCGTCGAGCTCACCAGGCAGTCCATCGCGCGCCCGTCCTTGGCCACCAGCTTCACCTCGTAATCGGTAGCGTAGCCCTCGCGCTCCACGGCCTCACGAAAGCGGAGTCGATCCGCCGGATCGGCATATAGCTTCTCCGCTTTCAGCTGCCGCATCTCTTCGCCCGAATACCCGAACAGCGAGAGCATGGATGGATTGAAGTCCAGTAGTGCGCCGCCCAACGTGCTGACGTAAATGGCATCGCGGGACTGTTCGAATAGCGTGCGGTATCTGTGCTCGCTCTCCCTCAGTGCGTCGCGAGCGCTTCTGGCCTCGGTGATGTCGAAAGCGACGCCGACCGCCTGGGTGATGGCCCCATTTCCATCGCGCAGCGGTTCGACACGGGTCTGAAAGGTCCTGTCCTCCCACTCGAACTCGTAACCCGAAACCTCGCCGTTCAGCGCCTGTTGGTGGGCGGCGATGGGAGCGAAAGCGGGGTCATCGGTTTGGAAATATTCGAACAGCGTCATGCCGACGACCTGACCCGGCTGGAGCCCGAGAGCGCGGAGTCCGCCACCGACCGAGGATGTGAAGCGCAGGTCCTGGTCGACACTCCAGAGGATCCCGGGCATCTGGTCGAACAGAAGTCTCAGGCGCGCTTCCCTGTCCTGGAGTGCCTGTTCGGTGTGCTTCGCTCCCATCGGTATCTCGACTAAGAGTCAGTGTGAACTATCGGACGAACGGTGAGTTTCCCGGGATCTGGGCCCGCGGGGCGAGCCCTGTGCATGATTCACCGGGCACCTGCGATTGTTCCATCGAGTTCGGCCCGCTCGTGCATGATACTAAGAGGACGGCGGTCGTGGCCAGAAGCGGTTCCGGCGTTTAACAATGGAGACCGCAATAGACAGCTTGCTAGGCAGTTAGG
>JBDHAL010000087.1:0-20966 GCA_039588075.1 Gemmatimonadota bacterium
CTCGGTGGAAACGATCGAGGGGGCTGTCGCGTTCTACAACGGCGATGCGTTCACCAACTCGCCCGCCGGCCAGCTGCTGGTGGGGGCCACCGGTAGCGGCATCAACCTCGACGCCACCCAGGTCGTGGCGGTTGCGGCCTTCTTGCGGGTGATCAACGCGCTGGAGAACATCCGGGCTGCCACGGGGCTTCTGGACAAGGCGGCAACGACCGACCGCCGAGCCGACTACGACAACCTGGTATTCGCCAACGAGGAAACAGGCGACGCGATCATGGTGCTGGCCGGCGGCGGCCTGCATCCGCAGGCGGTCCAACACCTGAGCGACGCCCAAGAGCTGACCGAGCGTGCGGCCAGGAGGTTCTCGCAGAGCGATGCTCGGGAGGCGATCGAAGCCCTGGAGAGGGCTCGGGACGAACTCGTGCAGTCCCAATAGGAGGTCAGAGGAACATGAAACGAGAACTGAGCGGCATCGCCGTGGTCATAGCGACCCTGGCCTGGGCGCCGAACGCGCACGGCCAAAGATTGACCGAGCAGTACATCCCGGTCGGACAGTCGCCGGGCATCTCGGGCCAGTACGCCTATCTCGGCCAGATCCAGGCCGTCGATACGGAGAACCGGACGATCACCGTCGAAGGTCCGGAAGGCGCCCGTACGATCAAGGTGACGGACCGCACCTGGATCTGGCTCGATCGCTCGCAGCAGAAGCTGACGAATGAGGTCGGTAGCATGACGGACCTGCAGCCCGGCCAACGGGTGGAGGTGAAGTACGTCGACTACGAAACCAGAGACACGGCCGATTGGGTGAAGGTCGTGGTGCCGGGAACCGGTTGACGCCGAAGACACAGTCGAAGGGTTGCCAATTACCGTGGGCCATCAGCTAAGCTACGGTCAGATCGTTCGCGGCACTTTCCTGCCGGCGGACAGCAGCTGGTACGAGTTTGCGGCAAGTCGCGGGGATGTGGTCAGCCTGATCCTCTCACCGATGCCGCGCCCGGCCGTCGATCCGGAGGGCTATAGCCAGATGCTGGCGGGCCTGGCCGACCCTGCTGACGCCGCACTGCAGATCGAACTCTACGATGCGACGGGGAACGAACGTCTGGCCGAGGGTGGCCTGCTGCACTCGATCGGCGGAGAGCCGAAGGCCAGGAACATAGTCCATGCGGTCGAAGCGGATGCTACGTACCGCGTGAAGGTGTGGGAGGGCGGCGGTCGGGATGTGCGGTACCAACTGCAACTGAACCGGATCGGTGGCCCCAACCTCTGGTACACGGGACCTCATACATCGAGCAGCCACGCGCACTCGAAGATGCGCTTCATCGAGAGGCGCATAAGCGGACTGAAAGCGCCGGTTCCCGGCAGCGAAGCCCTGACAAGCCAAAACGTCGACGGCCCTGCCCTGCACGACATCGAGATTTTCTTCGCCTTGCGCCGCCTCGTCGCCGAGGCGCGATACGAGGTCGGCATCCGATCGGGCAACATCAGTAGCTCCGACCCACTCGAGCAGGTGGTCGAGGGAGCGAAAGAAATAGAGCTGCGGATCAGGACGGAGCTAGAACGCGGAGAGCACCCTCATTATCCGGTTCTGATACGTATCATCCCCGACCTCCTCGCGCCACCGTACTGCGTCAGCTTCCTGGTCACGCGGAAGAAGAAGGGCAAGGCGATGGAGATCCTGGATAGGTTCAAGGACGTGGACCCCCGGTTCATCCAGGTGGAGGTCGCGATTCATTTCCACCGCTGGCGCGGAGAAGACCACTCCAAGATCGTCCACGTAGACGGCCGCTACGTACATATCGGCGGCGCGAATCTCAGCAAGAACAACAACTTCCACCACAACGAGCGCGACTCGGGGTACCTGTATTTCGGGGAAGTCGCACAACGTGCGCTGGCGGCTTTCGACCACGCATGGCGGGACGGAACCAGCTATCTCGCGGTCCGGCACATCGGAGAGGACGGGAAGCGGCACGTTGACAAGCACAAGTTTCGCAGAGGGCGAATCGAGCGCCGGAAGGCGTACAACCATCACGAGGAAGTCACACATCCCGACTGGCAAGAGGCGGGCCTACCAGCGCCGGCTCGGCTAACGGTCTTTTTCCTCGACAAACACCAGCAGCGAGGCGTGGTGCCGGGGCTGTGGTCCGATTCGATCGCAAACCCCATCGCCCAGGGCCTGCTGGCGGCGATCGAGACGGCCGAGACGGAGGTCAACATGACTTCGCCGAATTTCAATGATGAGCCGATCATCGACGCCGTGGTCTATGCGATCATACGTGGCGTGAACGTGAGGATCCTCCTACCGTACCGGCGCAACGCCTTCAAGGTCCGCCTTCCGTTCGGCGGGGGGACCAACGAGACGGCGCTGGAGCGGCTCCGGGAGCGCGTGGAGCTGGCTCGGCGCAAGGTCGCCTCCGGTCGGAAGGACGAACTCAGCAAGCTCATCGATGCACGGGTCGAGATCGAGCGCGTAAAGGACGCGACCGAGTGGGGCCAGCTCGAGGTGCGGTGGTGGGAGTACAATGGGAAGAAGATCGCCGACGGCCCGGGAGCCTACCACATCAAGCTCATGACCGTGGATCAGGTGCTGGCCTTCAACGGCTCGACGAACTGGGACGGCCAGAGCCTCAACAAGGCACGGGAGACGAGCCTGATCGTGATCAACCCCCGCTACGCCAGACACATCAACGAGACCGTGTTCCTACCGGAATGGGAACAACACGGTCGGGAACGACAATTGTAGGGCGCCGGGCCGCCTCCCCCCGTAGCGACGGATTCGACATTGACACGAACCTCATCTGCGACCATCCTTACGCGCCGTTGAAGACGTGTTTGTATTTGCCGCCACTTCAGCCAGACTCGATGCCCGAATCCACAACAGCAGCGACCCAGCGCCCTGCGGCCTCAGCGCAGGGCGACTACCGAGAGCTCAAGCGCCTCGTCGGTGAGGCGGGCCTGCTCGAAAGGCAGCCTCTCTACTACGCCTTCAAGGTCTCGCTGACCCTGGCCATCCTGGCGGCCGGCCTGCTGACCCTGGCCCTGGTGAAAGCCCCGGTTCTTCTGCTGTTGAACGCCGTGTTCCTCGCCTTCGCGTTCACGCAGATCGGTTTCGCCGGCCACGACGCCGGCCACCGCCAGGTCTTCGGCTCGACCAAGAACAACGACCGGCTGGGATTCTTCCTCGGCAACGTGCTCCTGGGGATGAGCCACACCTGGTGGATGGACAAGCACAACCAGCACCACAGCCACCCGAATCATGTCGAGCTGGATCCCGACATAGTGGTGCCGATCATCGCGTTCTCCGAGGAGCAGGCCCGAAGCAAGCGCGGGTTCGCTCGCCAGGTCGTGAAGTACCAGGCCTTCCTGTTCTTCCCGCTGCTGGCCTTCGAGGCCCTCATGCTCCGCCACGACAGCATCCGCTTCTTGATGGAGAAGAAGCCGAGGACAGCTGCGTTGGAGTATCTGCTGATAGCCTGCCATTTCGTGTGGTACTTCGGGATGGTCTTCTACTTCTTGCCGGTGGGGCTGGCGGTTCTGTTCGTGATCATCCACCAGGCGGCCTTCGGGATCTACCTCGGATCGGTCTTCGCCCCGAATCACAAGGGGATGCTGATCATGGATGACGGCACGCAGCTGGACTTTCTCCGCGAGCAGGTACTGACCGCCCGCAACGTGAGACCTCACCCCGTCACCGACTTCATGTACGGCGGTCTAAATTACCAGATCGAGCACCACCTGTTCCCGCGCCTGGGTCGTAACAGGCTGAAGCAGGTTCAGGCCATCACCGAAGACTTCTGCAAAGCTCGCTCGATTCCCTACCACGAGACCAGCGCGCTCGGATCTTACCGGGAGATTCTGCAGCACTTCCATCAGGTGGGCGCCGAACTGCGCGGGGCCTGAGGACCTACTCCGGCGGTTCTGTGCGCGCCACCTCTCCCATCGTCTGAACCCACTGCTGATGCTCCTGCGTGAGGAGCGACTCGACGGCGGTCACGTACTCGACCAAAGCCTCGCGGTATTCCGCATCGGCCATCGTGGGCGTGGGGGCCCGATAGGCGCTGAGCGTCTGGAGGTCGAGGGCCGTGTTCTCGTAGCGCTCGCGGTTGTTCTCGTTTCCGTAGAGCACGCGGGTGGCGGCGACGGCGGCGGACAGGGCGGGCGCCAGGGCGGCGACGATCAGCCAGACGGCCAGCGGACCGGCTCCGGCCCACCCGGCGGCGACGATCCACGAGCCGACGGAAGCGGTGAACATGAGGATTCCCGAGAGGATGACGAAGCGGTTGTCCCAACCGGCGTGGAAGCGCGCCGTCTTCTTGTACCAGGCGAGCTGGTTCTCGATCCGCTGCACCTCGTAGTACTGTCGGAATTCGCGATCTCGGTCAGTCATCTTGTTGCACCTCTCGCGCCATGCGCTCGATGTCGACGACTCGTTGGCGCAGCCTGCGCGCCGGGTCATCGGCCTCGGCGTACTCGCCGACGCGCGCGAGGAAGAGGAAGCGCTCGCCGCGCAGCGTCTCTGCCTGCCAGCGCCGGCGCAGCCAGCGCCGCTGCCAGCGTAGCTGGCCGGAGATGAACGCCAGGGCGCCAAGGCCCGCGGTGAGCACCGCCTCGACGAAACTGAAAGCACCCTGCTCGGAGAGGCCGGAGGCCAGACCCAGCGCCACGGCAGCGACGCCGCCGTAGATGATCGCCAGCTCCGAAAACCTGAACCTGTTCTGCAACTTCCCGGCGAGCGTGTCGGCTTCCCCAAGGGCGGAACCGAGGACGCGATCCGCCTCCTCCATATCGGCGGCCATCGCGGGGTAGCTCTGGGCGGTTGATCTGGGATCGGACGTTGCTGTCATTATGGAAGCCTCATTGAACGGCCCGGGTGATCTGCGAGCGCGAGGTCCTGTGAAGCTAGCCCTGGGCGCGGCGCCGCACTAGCTGAGTCGAGCAACGATCTCATCGAAGTCGATGGGCGCACCGGCCGCGGTCGTTTTCACATCCCGCTCGTAGAGCAACGTGTAGTAGAGGTTATCGCCGTTGGTGCGAATGTCGTTGGCGCTGACCGTGATCAAATCGATCAGTGCGTTGTAGGCCCCGCGAGTCCTGGCGCCGGTGAGGTCACCGTAGCTTCGCGCCGCACGGTCGCTGAGATCCACCGTTTCGTTTCTGTAGTTGATGTATTTCATGCCGGCGACGACCTGGCAACCGGCCGACCAGTTGGCCGTTCCGGAGCCGCTCCAGTGAATGTTGATGCCCGGGTTGGGCGCCGCGCTGCGGAAGCTGTCATCGGTGAGCAAGTCGCCGATCGCGCGCACGATGAGAGGTCCCGCGGGGACCTTCGGCTTGAAGGCGCGATAGACATTGGTCTTGGCGGGAGCCTGCTCGGTGCCCTTGATCTTGTGCCAGCCGAACCGATAGGCGTGCTGCCCGCGGAGCAGGAAGGCCTGGTCGGGCCGCTTGGCGACGCTGGGGCTGGGATTGGTCGAGCCCCGACAGGCCAGCCGCATGCCGTTCAGCAGCAGAACGAAGATGTCATCGTTGGCGCGCCTCGTTTTGCCCTTGCCGTCTCGAAAGACCTCGTTCTCGTTTCGCCGGATGCCGATGAGATGGATATCCTCCTCACGGTAAGTCCAGTCATCGACGCTTCGGCTCGCGGTCCCGGCGGCGTGGGCGTTGAGAAGTTGGATACCCTTCGGGTTGGCTGCTTTGAAATGCTTCTGCAGCTGCCGCAGGCCCTCCATCGCCTGTTTGTATTGGTCTCGAGAGCCTCCCAAATCGGGCTTCCGGTTCTCCGACATCCAGCGCTTGATCTGCTGTTGAGTCTTGTCGCCGGCCTCGCCGTCGACGTGGCCGATATCATGTCGGCTCTCGACCGCCCGCACGTACTCCTGGAAGAGGCGAACCGCCGATCGCGTGCGGTAGCCGTAGACTCCGTCGATCGCGCCTCTCGGGAAGAAGCCGATCTCGCGCAGCTGCCGCTGGAGATCGGCGACCGCCTGGCCCGAAACGGAGCTGAAACCCAACCACTGACCCGTCTTCTCTCCGCGAAAGGCGGGCTTGCGCAGCGACCAGTCGTGATAGCCCTTCAGGTACTCCGTCCCATCCGCGACGGAGCCTGCGTCGTGATAGCCAAGTTTGAGCAGCATGGATCCTCCTTTACGTCGGGACTTCCACCACGGGAATGCGGAGCGAGTCGGCGAGCGCGGCGAACCCGGCCGTTATGTCGCCGTCGCCCCTGGACTTGCCCTCCCAGACGATGACCGCGAGGACGCCGGGCGAGTCACCGCGTCCGGGATCGGCGGCGAGCGATATTTGCCGCGCCCGATCGAGGATCGCCTCGCTGGCCGCGGCGTAGGCCGGGTCCCCTTCCCCGGCATCTTCGAGCACCACGAGATCGCCGGCCACTTCCACCGCGTCGAGGACGCGGTCGTAGATCGCGCCCCAGTCGCCGGGACGGTCGGTGACGGAGGTCTGGCGGAATCGCTCGCGCGAGAAGGGCAGCACGACGGAACGCCGCAAGCCGAGGTTGCCGGCGGCCTCGAGAGCCAGAAGATCGGAGCCGCAGGCGGCGGAGCAGACCAGGGCCGTGGCGCCGCGGCCGCTGAATAGCGTCGCGAGCCGGTCCTGCACCGCCGCCGCGTTCTCCAGAGGGAAGCGCTCGACCGGGGCACCCGGCGCATCGATCCTGCGGCCGCTAAGCGCGATCACGAGAGACATGTTAGAAACCGTCGAAGTGTTCGATTCTCACTGAACGGTTGGCCACCGCTTCGCCGACGCGCCGCAGATCGTCCATGTATTCCACGGAGTCGAGCTTCTGCACGTGCTCCGGCTCGACGTCCTGGAGACCCAGACTGTCGAGCCCCTGGCGCGATATCTCGGCGTTGTATCGCATGTAAGTGAAAAGCTTCGGCTCCACCGGCCCCTTCGCCTCGAGCAGGTCGCCGAGCTCCCGATCAAGAACCTCCCCAGCGCGGCAGCGACCGAAGACGCGACAGAGCATGTCCTGCTCGTTCAAGGCGGCGAACATCAGCGCCGAGGGGATCGATCCCGCGTTGTAGAACAGGTTCATCTCCTCGGGCTTCAAGTCCGCGTTGGCGCCGGGATTGGTGCCGGTGCCGATGGAGACAACCAGCATCTTGTCCTCGCCGGCCGGCCAATTCAAGCGGTACGGCTCGATGGTGGACATGAGGAAGAGGATGAAGGCCGGGTTGTTATACGTCGTGATGCCGCCATCCACGAAGACGAACTGTTGATCGCCGACGCTGACCACCTCCGGCGGGAAATAGACGGGCGCCGCCGTGCTCGCCCGGACGACCTGCCAGAGCGGGATGTTCAGGTTGTTGTCGGGTCGCTTGGAATCGTTGTACTTGGCGTCAGGATTGTTGGAGAGCAACCAAGGCGAGTCGGTGGACGCGTTCCGCATCACGACGAGGAGCAGCGTCTTGAGATCCTCACTGCCCAGGGTGGTCGTCTCGCCCAGCACGCTCTTGAGAGTGTCCGCAATCTTGTCGTCCTCGTACTTGTACTTGAAGCGCTTCAACAGGCTCGCCTTGTCGAACAGGGCCTCGCCATTCGAGATGTAGAAGTCGCGGAGCGTGGCGACGGGCATTCCGTAGGCGATGCAGGTAGCTATGATCGCGCCGGTGCTCGTGCCCGCTACGTAGTCGAAGTAGTCGGCGAGCACGAAATCGTCACCGCGGCCCAGCTTCTCGCGCAGTTGTCGCTCGATCTTCGCCAAAACTTCAATGGCAATCAGCCCGCGTATTCCGCCGCCGTCCAGCGCCAAGAGCTTCTTGGGCCCGTCGGCGCTCAGCTTATTCCTGTAGCTCATGTCGTCTCCAGATGCGCAAAGGTGGTCGCTATTTTCTCTCGCTCCGCCGGCGAAGGCTCGAGCTTCTCCATCAGTCGCTGGGTCTGCTGCCAGGTCGATTGGTGGGAGCCGATCTCCTCCGAGGCGATGACCAGGGCTTCCTGGTAGAGCGACGCCGCCTCATCGAAGTTGCGCTTGATCAACTGAACCTCGGCGACGGTGGCGGTCCCCCAGTAGTCGTCCTCGTGCTTCTCCTTCCCGACAATGGCCTCCACCCTGTCGGCGATCTGCGCCGCGGTGTCCAGTTCGCCGAGCAGGACGCTCTTCGATGCCGCGTTGATGCCGGTGTAGTAATCGCTCGGCGTGCCCTCGAAGGCCTTCAGGTAAAGGTCCCTGGATTTGCGCAGGTGGAGGTTGTTGCCGCTTTCGGCGTAGCGGTCCATCCAGGTGCGCGCGTAGATGCCCAGCGTCTCCGGGTCCTGCTCGCCGGCAGCGACCAGGTTGTCGAGCACGTCCTGGGCGGCTTCGCGGTCTCCCGTGCGGGCCAGCGCCAGCCCCTTGAGCTGAGCCGGCCGAATCGCCTTTGGGAACCGCTGTTCCAGCCCGGCGATGGCGCTCAAGGCCTCCGCACCACAGTTCAGCTTGATGAGTCCCTCGGCGATCTGGCAGGCCAAGACCGGCGTGGTGTTCCAGGCGAGGCTATCGGAGTCGGCGAGCGCGAGGAGCTTGTTCTTGTTCCCGTTGTCGATCGCGCCGCGGATCTCGACCAGCGAACGATTCACCTCTTCGTCGACTTCGGCCGCCAGATTGACGGCCGCCGATGGGAGCGGTTCGCCCTGCAGGCCGTACAGCAGCTTGAGCAGTCCGCTACCGCGTGGGCCTTCTCGAAAGTCGGAGAAGTCGAGGTAAAGCCGCTGCCTGGCGAAGAGCGGCAGGTCGACCTTATCGAGCTTGGTGACGACGTAGTTGAAGCCTCCGGCCTCTTCCGTCAGCGCCTCCATCGTGAGGTATTCCTTTTGGCACCACTTCGAGTCTTCGGCGGCGGTGGACCAGACGAGGACGCCGGAGGCGCTCTTCTCCAAGCCCTCCTCGAGGCTGGCGACCAGGTGAGATGAAGCGGCCAACACGTACTGGTCGAGAAAGACCTCGAACCCCAGGTGACGGAGGACGTCGTAGAGCTGGATGACCCACGGCCGGTTGACCGACCGGTAGCTGAGGAATACGTGCCACTTCTGCTCGGGCTTCAGCTCCCAGGGTTTGGGCGCTAGCTCGAGCCATTGATCGAGTGTCGTCACAATCAGTCGCTCCTGATTAGTAGATCTTCAGCAGACGACGGCGTCGGGCGCCTCGTCGTGGTGCTCCACATCTTCACTTCGGCTTCGGTACCATCGGTAAAGACGTCGATGGCGACGATCTTCCGGCCATGAAGCGTGTTGAGTGCGTAAAAGCCGTTGGAAGCGAGGTCCTCGATGGCCGCCGTTAGATCATCGCGTATCGCCCCGTCGTATACCGCCATCAGCAGCGCGGGGTCGAGATCGCGAAAGGCGGCGATCTCGGCCTGGGCGGCCCGGGCGATGAGAGCCTCTATCTCCCTCCTCGCAGTCTCTTCATCATCGAGGCTCGCCTTCGGGTCCGTGGTAACGCCTCCGGTGGCCGCGGGGGTACCCATCTCCGCCTGGATCGGGTCGTCGCTGTCTGCCGGCTGCCGGGAGCTAATGGCAACGGACAGAACGGCGACGGTGGCCACGGCTCCTATCAAACCAGCTGCCATGAGCGGCAGCCTGCGCGATTTCGGGGGCCCTGCCGGCGCGTGCGTTGCCTGGCCGGCGGTGGCCGCGGCCGGCGGCGGGACGGACTGCAGCCCGCGCCTCTCCAGCGTCGCGACGAGCTGATCCACGTTGTAATCCCAGCTCGCATCGCGGATCTCGTGTGCCTGCCGTCGGGCCAGCGCCCTGATCTGCTCGGGCAACTGGTCGGACCTGGGCATGGAGGCTCCGCCGACGAGCACCGGGATCACCAATGTCCCGCGCCTGAGCGCCGCCTCGATCTCCAGGCGGGCGAAGTCCTCGGCGTTATCGAGCCGGCGCCGCCCAGCCTCGTCAACGATATCCGCCCAACCCGGCGTGATGACGACGACCACGGCTCCGCAGGCGGCGACGGCGGCGTCGATCGCCTGGACAAAGTCGGCGCCGGCGCTGATCGCTTCGACATCTCGGAAGACCTGGCGCTTGCCGAACCTCCTCGCAAGCTCGTCGGCCAGGCGGCCCGCGTAGCCCGCGGCCTGGCCGCGTCTATAGCTTATGAATACTCCAGCCATGACGACTCTCCCATCCGGACGGTCGAGCTAGTTGCCGAAGGTGATCTTCTGTTGAATCCACACCGAGACCGTCTCTTCCCGATTGAGGCCCGGCGTGTACTCGAACAATCGCACGGCCTCGATGGCGGCCCGATCGAGTTCCGCTTCGCCTGAACTGGTGACAAGCTGCACCTCGCCGACGCTCCCATCATCATTAACGAACGCCAGCACCAACACTGTTCCTCCGACCCCTCGCTCCTCCAGACGGGCGGGGTACATCTCCTCGACGATCTCTCTTGCCCTCTCGGGATTCCTGACTCTGGGCGCCACGGTGAAGGGCGTGAACTCCTGGAAGCTCTGGCCTGCGGGCGCCAGGTCGTCCGTCGCGGGCAGGTCGGCCTCCAACTCGTCGATGCGTTCCGTCAAAGTCGCCGCGTTCGCCAGGCATTGGGCGAGCGCCTCCGCCGATGCGTCGTCGGTCGGGGCTGCCGACAAAGCGGCTCCGCCCATGTGCAGCGCCTCCAACCGGGTCGAGATCGACGTCAGGTGCCGAAAGACCGAGTCGCCCGAATACTCGAGTCGGTCGCGGAAGTCCCTGAGGCTGTCTCCCCAGATCAGCAGGCTCGCGGCCTCTATTCCCGGTTGCGGTCCCGGACCCGGCGGATCTCCGCTCTCCGATCCACCCGGAGTCGGCGGGAAGAAATCCCGTCCGGAGGCGTACTCGATCAACGACGGTGTCGCCAGCCCGACCAGCGCGGCGGCGGCGATAGCGACGATCTGGCCCGCCGTCAACTGCGCCGTCTTCTCCACCAGGCCTCTGCCGGCTTTCTCCCCCGTCGCCTGCGGCCGCCGCAACAGGGTGCGCAGCCAACCGAAGCCCAGGAACAAGAAGAGCTGCCTGCGCTGCTTCTTCGACTTGATCTCGACGCCGGCATCGTCCAGGCGCTGCACCACGGCCTGCTCGATCTCCGCCGCCCCCGCCCCGCCCTCCTTCATCTTCCGCTTCAACTGCAGCACCTCGTTGACGACCGGTGCGAAGTCGGCGTGCTGCCGCGTCTTCAGGATGTCGGTCAGCTGAGTTTCGTCACCGAGGACCGGGACCAGGATCCGGTCCGGGTACGTGGCGAGGAAGTACTCGTATTCCTTGCGAACCCAATCTGAGCGGGCGGCGTGCCGGGTCCAGAACACCATGACGGCGTCGGCTTCGTCGAGCCCTTCCTGCAACGCCGCCTCCCACTTCATCCCGGGCTTGATCGTGCGATGATCGTGGAACACCTGGTGCCCCATCGCCTCCAGCAACAGGCCTAATCCGTTGGTGCGTACGCGATCGATGCTGCTGTACGAGATGAAGATTCGCGTTGCTTTCGCTTCGGTCTGGTCGTACACGGTCATGGCGTACAAACCTCCTCGTGGCGTGGCTGCCTCGAGCGTTCGGCTGAAGAATCAGGATGCATTGTGGCCGACCGGTACAAGGGCCCGGTCGGTTGGAAGCTCGGCTGTTGGGAATCGCAGGCGCAGGATGGGCCGGCGGATGGATGCACCCGGCTTTGCGGAAAGCCTCTCGCGATCGTTGGTGCCACAGGCCGTTGCCCTTTCGGAGTGGTTGGGGGGTCTCCGTGACGCCCCGGCCTTATTTGTAACGACTCAAACCAAATGTAGGTTTCCTACTCGCTTCTGCCAAGTCGGCCGTCGCCCTACTTACCTTTCCGGCTGCCGGCCTGGAACAACCTGTCGAGCTTCCGCTCTACGTGCCCAAATAACTCGTAGGCAAAGGAATCACGTTTCGCCGCATTGTAGCAGTCACCATAGGCCCTGGAAGAGGTCACCCCTTTCTCGAGGCGGAACAGTTGCCTCTCTCTCAGGCCCTTCAGGTCGTGGCGCTTCATGTCCACCGGCTGCAGCACCACGGGGATCACTGCCTTCCCTCTCTTGCCCACAAACCTCGGCAGCTCACGTCGCGTGATATACTGGGAGCCGAGAAACGCGGGGCTGATCAGCAGGAGACCCAGGTCGCAGTCTTCGATCGCCTCCTGGATTCTACCGTCCCACTTCTCACCGACCAGAATGTGGCCGTCGTGCCAGAAAGTGTACTTGTAGTTCTTCGAGGGATCTACCTGCTGACGGAATCGCTTCAGGAAATCGGTGGCGAGATCGTTGTTCGCTCGAGCGTAAGACACAAAGATCCCGACCTTTGTCCTTCCTCTCTTCTTCTTCCTTCTCTTCGCTCCCATCGCCGGGCTCCATGGCCAGCCGTTCCACCAAGCAGGGTCGCCGAAAAGTGGCTCCGCACACACTATAGGAGCCCGGCCGTGGTGGGACAAGCCGGCGCCCGACATGTGGAGCACAATGCTAGGCGTGCGCCTCTGCCATACTCTACCCGGGCAGCCAGTCAGCCGGTAGCGTCCGAAACGCCGGTGATCGCCTCAGCACGCCGATCAGCCTGCGGCTACAGGTCGACATGTTCTCGCCACGCGGGATGTTCTCATCGCGGCAAACGCGACGCCGATTGATGATCAGGCGGGCATAAGCTTCCGCTGCGTACTCCCCGACACTATTGCCCGGGTATCTGACGCCACGGAAATCGTTGACGGTCGCCTGCGGCGGTACAATCCCGAGATGATGGTCGACGCTGTGAGCCACTTCGTGCATCACGGAAAACTGATAGATGCCTCTGACGAAGGCAGCCCTTGATACTCCGATAATTCCGCGGCCGCCAGGCCCGCCCACGTACTGCTGGATATCCTCGTCCGGTACGCCGGTATTCCTCTCCTTGCCAAGCCAGAGTCTAACCTCTTGAGGCTTCCAGTAGCCGCCGCTGGTTGCACGGCCGCCCGGAAACCGATCGACAATGAAGATGGGGTCAATCACGTTCAGGTGTGCTCGCGGCATACGTCCGAAGTAGCGGGCCAAAGACTGGATGCGTGTTTGCGCCGCCGGGATGTTGGCGTAGCAGTGGAACACCAGCCGCCTCCCTGCCACAGAAAGCTCGACTCGCATGCGATGTACCCCCTATGGCGATCCGAAGTTGTCCCTGTGCAACCAGTCTAAGGGCGCACGGGTCCCGACCAGCCCGGATTACTCCCCATACCCATCCGTTGCCTGAGCCCACTGACAAGAGTTCCCATCGCCGTTCCTCCCGGACACTGCGTTGGCGAGGGCCGAATCTCCCTGTGCATCAGCAAGTCGGACATGGAATACGCCTGCTTCAACTCCCGTGTCAGGAGTTCAAGGCTGGTCTGCATGTCGGCGCTCGGCACGCTCTTGACATAATTCCCCTGCAAGACGATGCCGATCTTTCCCCAATCCGGGTTGCTCATCGTCCCGGCATCGTAGCCCGGGTTTCCGGCGTGAGCGCCCATCACCTCGAGAGGTCTCCCCTCGTAGATCACACCCTGGCCGTCGATGAAGAAGTGGTAGCCGATCGCGGCATAGCTCCGATTGCGATGCATCGTCTCGACATGCCTGACGCCGTGGTTGCTGGCGGTGTGGTGGATGACGATGGCGTGAAGAAACTCGCTCAGCGGCTTCACGCGGGTGTTGTAGTACACTACGCCATTTCGCCATTCGGGATAGGCACCACCCCAGGCGGCTCTCCCGACGATCCGAACACCGCCGATGTAAAACGAGCTGTGTTGCCAGGGCCTCAACAAAAACGGGAACGCCGCGACTGACGACTCGCCGCCGAGGAAGGTCGTCACCCCACCCTCTGTGGCTGGGTGGAGATTGAATTGATCGGGTGGCTCCTCCAGGTTGAAGAACAAATCAGTCATGATCAATCTCCGGCGTAAACGACAATGGGCCTCCGAGCAGATCGCCAACGGTAGTCGTGCACACGACTGGCGAATGCGACTCCAGCAGAGGTTGGCAAATCACGTCAGGAACCGGCCATAGTAGAAAACGACAGTGGTACCGCTGGTGTGGTAAGACGCCCTGTATCGCGCCTGGAACGCGGACACCGTTTCAGCCACGACCCTATCTTGCAGGTTTGCGTAATTCCAAATCTTGTTGCCCGCGAAGATTCCGATGTGCTTGTTGCTTTGGCTACCCATGGTTGGCCTCGTTCCGCGGCGCGTTCTGACGTTGCTGGAGATCGTGACAAACATCAGACACGACTGAAGCGAAGCCGGGCGGTCGTCCCAGAGGCCGACTTCCGGACTGGCGTTGAAGATAGCGTCGACGCGAATCGTGGCCCCGGTGGTGAGGTTCCTGCGATCTCTGAACAACAAACTCCGACAAGTGGGGCCACCTCTAAGCTCGTACTGCATCACGTGGCTCACGAAATGAGCGCAATGGCTTGCATGATTGTCCTGGGCAAATTGCGATTGGCAGATGTCGCCAATAGTCTTACCGAGGTAGGGTTGCATACTCGGTGGAGCGCTGAGCACTGCCATCCTCCTTTCGTGCAAGCGGAGCGACTAACTCGAGCCCCCGTCCACACCGGTGACTTCGCGCACGAAGTCAACCGGGGTCTCAGCGTCGTGGCTCCAACCCTCAGGGCTACAGACGTACCAGCGGACCGGCGCCCGGCTGTAGTGCGGACCCGTCACCCCGTCGATCCCTTCCGGGTCGCGCCGCTCTTCGCAGCGCATCTCTTCCCTGATGACGCCGAGATCCTGTCGACCGTCTTGGTTCACGTCTGCGACGAGGAAGGAGTGCGACACCGCCGCGAAGCACCCCATTATTCGGGCGCGGGACTTTGTCACGCCTAGGTCGATTAGCCCGCGGCTCAGTTCCCGGGACTCCGAATCGAGCAGCAAGAAGACGTCACGGCCGGCCGCCACTCCAGCCGAGCCCTGCGACTTGATGGCGTACGAGGACAAGTGGAGCCCGACCAGGTCCCGGCCGACCTCGAACGAAGTGACCGCCTCGTCATATGAGAACGAATCAACGTAT
Organism: Gemmatimonadota bacterium; assembly: GCA_039588075.1. Lineage (GTDB taxonomy): Bacteria > Gemmatimonadota > Gemmatimonadetes > Palauibacterales > KS3-K002 > JBDHAL01. Next base: position 14,982 of record JBDHAL010000087.1, read on the forward strand.
GCGAAGTCCTGCGCTGCCTCGGCGGCGGGGGCGAGCCAGGGCAGCGGAACATCGAGCCGTCGCAACCCATCTGGAGTTCTGTACTCCAGCCTGTAGTCCTCTTCAGCGCGTCTGAGCCGAAAAGTTGCGGTGTCGACGGTTACTTGAGGCCAAGCGGCCGAATCGCCCGTCGAGGCGAACAGCACCAGGAGTAAGAGGGCGCAGGCAACGGTGTTCAGTAGACTTGAACTCCCGTTAGTTCGAGTAACGATCTCCGGCAATGGAGGGGCTCTCGCCGTCTAGGACGAACTGCGCGCAGCTATATCGTCTGGATGCGAGCTCAAGCCAGAAGGGCGAACGACCGAAGGAGTGGGCGGCGCTTTCGCCGTCAAGGCTCCCGGGGGTCGGGAACTCCACACGGCCGCCTATAGCCATTCGCACATATTCACCATAGGAACGAGTGACCTTGAGCGCAACGACTAATGGCGGTCGACTTCAAGGTACCGGGCAGTAGCGGCCGACTTTCTTCCGCAGCCAGGGTTGCTTCCCGAGGCGTGGACCCGCATAATGCACGTTGGAAGTAAGGCTGGGAGATGAGGAAGTTCTTCCATATCCAGCCATCGACTGTGCCATTCCAGCACAGCAGAAAGTCCTTCAAGCGTCTGCGCGGTACTGCCCCCGGGCGGTACGGGACCACCGGACAGGTTCACACCGTCCTGCTTGCTCGATAACTCCCTCCGAGGGAGTAACCACAACAAGAAGCAGCGAACCCGGCCGGCCTTCTTCAGGAAGGCAGCCGGTTGGCATTTCAACCCGCATCGGGAGGAGACTCTGATGTGCTCAGGCAAGGTATTGCACTCGGCCCTGGTGTTCGTAGTCGGCATGCAGTTGCTGGGGTGCGGAGGCGATAGCACAGGCCCCGGAACGGACGCTGTGACATCTGTGGTAGTGACACCCGGCACGCACACGTTCACCGCGTTAGGTGACACCCGGCAGTTCAGCGCGGTTGCGAAGAATGCGGCCGGTGCGACGATCACAGGCAAGACCTTCACCTGGAGCTCCTCGAATACGAGCGCCGCTACGGTGGACGCCGGCGGCCTAGTGACAGCGATGGGCAACGGCTCCGCCACAATCACCGCGACTTCAGAAGGCCGCTCCGACGACGCGGGCATCACCGTGGCACAGCAGGCCCAGAGTGTGGTCGTAACACCCGACGCATCCGTTCTCTGGGCGCTGGGCGACACCCACCGCTTCAGCGCCGAAGCCGAAGATGGCAACGGAAACATCATCTCCCCTGCGCCCTTCGATTGGACCTCGTCGGACGAGGGTGTCGCAACCGTGGATGCGACGGGCCTGGCGACAGCGCAGGGACCGGGACAGGCGACGATAACGGTGGAGGTCGACGGCGTGATCGACTCCGCCGAGCTCGAGGTGAGACCACTCACATCGGTGACCACCGGTGATAATTTCACATGCGGCGTGACTGCGGGGGGTAGCGCCTACTGCTGGGGATTCAACTCCAACGGCCAGCTGGGCGACGGCTCGACGACGGACCAGACAGCGCCGATAGCCGTGACAGGTGGTCACATCTTCACCAATGTGGACGGCGGTGGTCTCCACGCATGCGGCGTAACGACCGACGGAGACGTTTACTGCTGGGGAGACAACGCCTCCGGCCAGCTGGGCGACGGTACGACAGTGGACCGGACCGCTCCCGTGCGGGTCACAAGCGCTTTCAACTTCGCTTCGGTGAGCGCGAGCTCTTCGCACACGTGCGCCGTGACGACGGGCTCTGGCGCCTTCTGCTGGGGAGCAAACTCCGACGGCCAGCTTGGCGACGGCACCTTCACCGATCGGCACCTCCCAGCGCAGGTCCTTGGCCTCAGCTTCACCAATGTGAGCACGGGTCCCTGGCACACGTGCGGAGTGACACCCGGTCAGGCTGCCTACTGCTGGGGCCGCGACTCCTCCGGCCAGCTCGGCGACGGCAAAGCGACGGGTAACGAGGATGTCCCCGTGCCGGTCTCCGGCGGCCACAAGTTCTCCACGGTAAGCGCGGGTGGCCTGTTCACGTGCGGCCGGACGACAGTCGGAAGTGTCTACTGCTGGGGCCGCAACTCCGACGGCCAGCTCGGCGACGGCACGACAACGGACCGACTCGTCCCCACAGCTGTTGCCGGCAGTTTCGCCTCGCTCAGAACAGGTTCCATCCACACGTGCGGAGTGGCCACGGACGAGAGCGCCTTATGCTGGGGATGGAATTTCCACGGCCAGCTGGGCGACGCCACGACGACGGGCCGGACTGCCCCCGTAGCGGTCTCCGGCGATCTCAGCTTCGCCGAGCTGAGCGCCGGTTTCGCCCATACGTGCGGCGTACTGGCCAACGGAAGCGCTTACTGCTGGGGATTCAACGGCACAGGTCAGCTCGGCGATGGCACGACGACCCAACGGCATACACCAGTGCGCGTGATATTTCCGTGATAGGCGAGGAAGTTAGAAATGCCAATGCTGCCGGAGAACACCTTGCGCTATTTCCCCGTCAGGTACCCGATGATGTCGGTCGCCGCGGGAGTCGCTCCCGACCGAACGAAGCGTCGGCCCCGCGGTAGACGCGGAAACTGCAACACGATCATCACGTTCGGGGACGATTTTGATGCGGCGCGAGGGAACTCCACCCATCACGCCATAGACATCTTCGGGGCATTCGACCTGGAGATCGTCGCCACGAGGGACGGAACCGTCCCGCAAAGCTGGTGGATCCGTCGCAGCGGTAGGCGAGAGGATCGGAACGGGGTAGGGCTCGAAGGGGACACAGACGGTGGCAACTACGTGATGATCCAGGACGCAGACGGGTACTTTCACTACTACGCCCATCTGAGTTCAAGACCTCTCGCCAAGCCTGGCCAACGCATACGCGCCGGCCAGCTCATCGGCTACCTGGGCGATACGGGAAGAGCGCGCACCACGTGCCAACACCTGCACTACCAGGTATCGCAGCGCAATGGGGGGATCAGGTTTTTCAATCCCTACCGTGAGCTGAGGCGACTCGCAGCGCCCCTCGGCGCCGACGTCGGCCGCCGGAGCATTCGAGTTCCGGTCCGGTAAGGACGGCAGCTCGCTCAGCGGGCGACAGACATCATCGCCGGCTCCGGGAGCGAGCGGGCCCAGCTTCGCAGGTTTCCACCGCCGGGGAACATCGTGATCGTGGGGCCCTCGAAGCGGAAAGTGTAGCGACCCCCGGCGGACTGGCTCCTGAGGCCCGCGGTGACGGGAACCTCCCAGGCTCTGCAAAGCCCCCTAAGCAGGCGGCGGCCATTGGACCCGGCGCCGACCCGGCAGCCGTGGAGCTCCGCGCTCCCGAAGGGGGAGAAGATGGGCCGGAGTCGAGCCAGGTATGTGACCATGCCATCCATGTAGTGGGTGGTGAAGGCCCAATCCGTTCGGCTCCTGGTTCCGCCCGCCACCATCATGACCCCTCGGTTGCCGTGGCCGAAGAAGCGCAGCAAGACGACGCGGCCGCTCCGGGCCTGCCTCTGGATCTGTCCGGTCACGCCGCGAATACCGTCGCACATTCCGCCGCTCATGATGGGGTCCCCACCAGCGCTCTGGATATCCTGAGCTTCGTTCCTCCACACGTCGGGGTCCGTCACGTCGACGGCATCGATCACCTGGAATTCCTGCCCGCGCATCAGCGCCCGCCAGGTCGACTCATCCACCTGGCCGCTCCGTGACTGACCCAGACGATGCTGGGTCGCTCTCAATCCTCGCTGGGTATTCGGCCCAAAGATCCCGTCCACCGTGAGATGCTCGCCCTCGCGCATCGCTCGGTTGATCAGGACCTGGAGCAGCGCGACGGTTGGGAGCTTATCTCCCCTTCTCAGTATTGGGTACATGGCTCACCTCGATGTTGCCGGCTTGGGCAAGCCGGAAATCGCCAGCGTGTCGTCCCTGAAATCTTCGGGAATTCTTCTGCCTCTCCCACTCGAGCTGAACCCCGCGTTCCGCACGGCCCATTCACCTACGTTATACCAGAGATGCGGTCCGGGACAGTTCTTGTTGGTGAACTGGGAATGCGCGAAGATGTGGCGCACCCCATGCTGCTGCTGCAGGTGACGCACGAGCTCGCGGCCGGATTGAAGCTGCAGCACACGTGGCCGGTCGGTCGAGCCGCGGCCTCTGCGAAGCTCCCTCGCGCTGGGGTAGTCGCCCTCGAACTCAATGTCTATGGCGCGCTGATCGGTACCGACGCTGTTTAGTGCGACGTCGAGACCGCGCAACAACAAGACCCGACCGTTCTGCATGACCGCGTAATTGGCGATGACGTAATTAAACCGCTCGACCCGGCTCGAGACGAACGTAGTCTGGTGGAGGATGATGGCGTCGATTCTGTCGGTCCGGCGCCTGGCTCGCGGGTTGCCACCGCTGTGGATATTCCGGTCATCTCTCGTCTGCCGGATTGAGGCCGTTTCGGAAGTCCGATCGATGATCTCCATGCTGTCTTCCTTCGCAGCCACGAACGTGATTACCGGACGCCTCGGAAAACGAACACGGCGCCCGACTTCGGACCGGCGCCCGGGCTTTCTCCCGGGGCGCCGACCGCCAGGTCGGAGGACCCGGCCCCGTTGAAATCGCCGGCGGCCATGCTATGGCCGAACCCGTCGTCGCTCTCGTTGTCGCCGAGTCCCTGCTGCGTGACGGAACCCAGCGGTTGCGGCCCGCCCCAGCTTCCGTAGAACAGGAACACCGCTCCGGAGCGTGGATCCGCGCCGGGCGACTCGCCGGGGGCTCCCACGGCCAGGTCGTCCAGACCGTCGGCATCGAAGTCGCCGGCCGCCAGCGAGAACCCGAACAGGTCGTAGGCCTCGTTGTCACCCAGGCCGGCCTGGTCGAGGTAGCTCCAGGCAACGAGACCGCCGGCAGAACCCTGGAAGACGTACACGGCGCCGGCGTTTGTTTGTGAGTTCACTGCCTCGCTGATCGCTCCGACAGCCAGGTCCGCCAGGCCGTCGCCATCAAAGTCGCCAGCGGCAAGCTCCATCCCGAATTGGTCGCCGCTGTCGTCATAGCCCAGGCCCTCCTGACCGAAAGCGTGCCAGGCGTCCAGACCCGCGCTCGTACCGCGGAACAGAAAAACCCAGCCCGACCTCGGCAGATCCCCCGGCGCCTCCCTGGGAGCACCGACGGCCAGGTCGTCCATGCCGTCACCGTCGAAGTCGGCCGCGGCGAGGGCCATTCCAAAGAGATCATCGTCCTCGTTCATACCGAGCTGTTCCTGGTCCAGCGAGTGCCAGGGCGCGAGTCCGTTAACGGCGCCCACGAAGACGAAGACGGCGCCCGAGCGCGCTTCGCCGACAGCCTCGCCGGGCGCGCCCACGGCGAGATCGTCCCAACCATCACCGTCGAAGTCGCCGACGGCGAGGGACTCGCCGAAGCCGTCGCCCGCTTCGTTATCTCCGAGGCCCGCCTGGCCGAACGCGTCCCACGATTCGAGTCCGCCGCCCGCTCCGCGGAAGACGAAGACCCAACCGCTCCTCGGTTCGTCCGCCGGAGCTTCTCTCGGCGCCCCGACGGCCAGATCGTCCATGCCATCTCCGTCGAAGTCGCCGGCAGCCAGAGCGGAGCCGAACTGGTCGCCGTCTTCGTTGGCGCCCAGCTCCTGTTGATCCAGAACGTGCCACGGCTCCAGGCCCTCCGGAGTGCCGCGGAAGACGAAGACGACGCCTCCCGCAGGGGCGGCGCCCGGCGCTTCGCCCGGAGCACCGACGGCCAGATCATCGATCCCATCGCCGTCGAAGTCCCCCACGGCCACCGCGCCACCGAACCGATCGCCGGCCTCGTTCGTACCGAGGCCCTCCTGGGTGAGTCCCACCCACGGCTCGAGGCCCTGGCCGGATGCCTCGGGGATAACTACAAGGCCGGCAACCACACACGTGAATACGGCCGCCATCGAGGGTGCGGTCATTTTGAACCCCTTTTCGACTTTGATTTCCGGGCGGTCAGCTACTG
>JBDHAL010000088.1:0-28544 GCA_039588075.1 Gemmatimonadota bacterium
TCCTTTGCTTCGATGGTCTTAACAAGTAGTTCCAGGATCTCCTTATTCTGCTGCTCTAGTTTGGACTGGACTCCATACGCATGGTGGACAAAGTACAAGGGTAACAGTACGAGAAATACGCCGAGGGCACCTATCTGAGCAAACGCAAACACCACAAACAATGAAAAGGAGCTAGAGGCCAGTTCATTGGCGAAGGCCACCGGACCTAGCTGCCGCCAGATATCAGTGAACCGCTTCCCGGTGTCGAGAGCAATTACAGTGCCAACCAACGCCATGTTTGTGAAGAAGTATGTGACGATGAGGGCACCCAGCGGCAGCAGTGTAGATATCAGTTCAAAACTGTTGTAATCAACGGGCCCACCCAGAGTCTTGTAGACAATTGATCCCAGGCCGATAGCAAGCGTGGCTTGAGCTGCATTGAATACCCACTTCAGAGGCCTCTGTTTAAGCACAAAGGCATGAGTCAGTACCTGAGAGGTTGCCCGCGAAATCACTGCGACGGACGGACCGAACAGGGGCACAGTCGCCACTGTGGGTATTAGGGCAACTGAGAAAACCGCACGGCCGGCGGAGATCCGAACACCTAGACCCTCACCAAGGATGGTCAGCGCCATCAGCGCCACGACACCCGACCACGCCTTCACGCCGTGAAGGCTAATCGGATAAGACGTGACGACCCACGCTGCCAGCACAGCTGAGGCGATCGCAACGACTATGACGTATGCTACCAGACCACGTTTCATTCGAAATCCAGGGTGGGCCAGAAAAAAACCCCCAATCGATCTCTAGCCCCAATAGATATCGCCCGCAAACAGACTTGCTAGAGCAAGCAGCATTCGGAGCCACCACGTCATTGAAGCTTCACCTCCTTTCGCGGGTTAGTGTCACGCTGCTTCGCTAATACAGCGTGCAAGCCGCTCCGCTAAGTTGGCTTATCGCTTCGCTTCAAACCGACGTGTCAGCCTAGAGAGACCGGGGGTTTTTTAATCACTCATGGTCCTGTCCCGTCACGGGGCAGGCGGGTTCCCGTGTTAGTATAGGGCTCCTTTCTCCCGGTTTTTCAACCGGACCCGCACTCAGCGGGTCGACAAGATCCATCTGTTAGTGGCCTTGAGGGTCGCCAGGATCGCCGCGTGTTCGGACGATTCGTTCACGGGCGCCGCTCCGGCCAGGTATGTCCGGGTTCTGCCGGAGAGGCCGTAAACGGCGGCGACCACTACCGGTATGTCGAAAACGTCGATGAGCTTTACGCCGTCGAGCGCGAAACCGACTTCGCTCTCTTCGGCTTTCTCGAGGGCGTCGAGCGCGGCCTGAGCGGCGGCGTTGAGTCGACCGCGCTCGATGTCCGTGCCCTGTGCCTCGCCAACGAACTCTTGTTCATCGAGTCGCAAGCGGACCCTGCAGATGATCTGCTGGGGCATCTTGCGCTCGAACTCGTAGCCGTCGAACAGGTAGCGTCGCACGCCCGTCAGCTGACCGATGCCGATGATCTTGGCGGTGGCGCCTTCGGAGGAACCCTGTGTCTGGGCGACGCTGACCTTTCTGTGATCCACCTGGATGCCGAGCTGGGCGAGGAGCGCCGACTCGACGTTCCTGACGGTCTGCTTGGGGGCGACCTGGTCGTTGGTCAGGATGTGAATTTCCTCGATTCTACCGTCGGGATCGGCGACGATGCGGGCCGAGGCCACGCCAGAAAGGTCCCCCAGCAGCATCTCAGCGCGCTGCAAAGTGTCGAGGTCGTGTCCCGGGCTGATGTTCATACGCCGCGCCTCACGCATGGCGCTCCTTTCCCTCCATGTCTGCACATGGATCCGTTAGCCCGGCGGGGGAGCTTATCCGGGGGAGTGATCAGTTTTGTAGTTTTATCGCGTCGCCGCCCGCTCGTTTGGCATCGAGCAGCGCCGCGTCGGCGGCGGCGAGCATCTCGTCGTAGCTGGAGGCCAGGGATTCCTCCGGCCCGACTTCGGCGATGCCCACGCTGACGGAAACCGACATCTCAGCGCCGTCGCCGCGAGCCCGGATCTCCGAGATCCGGGACCTGATGTCCTGCGCGACCCGCAGTGCTCCGTTCTTGTCGCCGTCCGGCAGGATGATGACGAACTCATCGCCGCCGAAGCGGGCCGCGAAATCGTTGGCGCGGATCGAATCCTTAATGACCTGCGCCACTTCGCGCAACACCTGGTTGCCGGCGGCGTGACCGAGCCGGTCGTTGACCGGCTTGAAACGGTCGAGATCGAGGAATATCACCACGAACTTGCCACCCGTACGCCGCACACGGGCGGTCTCCTCAATCAATCTACTACGCAGGACCCGGTACGAGTAGAGCTTTGTCAAAGCGTCGTAGGCGGCGTCCTGAACCGCCTTCTCGTAGCGTCGGGCCTGGTAAAATGGACAAATGTCCAGTCGTGCCCGGCTTCTCAGCACCGCCGCCGAGAAGGCCTCGCAGCCCTCGAAGCCGCAGGCGCCGCAGTCCCAATCGGTGCCGTCGGTGGCCCGGCCGATCTTCTGCTCGATCAGGGCCTCGATATCGGCCGCGGTGACGACGCCACCGTTGCCGACGGCTTGCCACTCCGTCGATAGATCCACAGGCATCTGCGGATCGACGACCGGCACTGGTGAGCGTGGCGACTCGGCCTGTGCGGCGATCTCGCGCCGCAAGTAGAGCTGCGCCTTCGGCCCCATGGCGGGGTGGTCCAGGTCGCGCTCGTACGGTAGCAGGTCGATGAACCCGAGCCGCGCACCGGAGGAGCGTCCGATCGCTTCCGCGATGGCGGAGACCTCCTCGAGGCCCCTGACCCTCCGAAAGCGGCCTGATAGCGCCCGCTCCTCCTCCAGCACCGGCAACGGCATGCCGCCCGCCGTGGACAGGTGGCGTTGCCGCCCCAAAATCTCTCGCTCCAGCTGCTGGGACTGACGCAAGGGCATCGCCCCCCGCTCCTCCAGCAACCGCTCGAGCTCAGCAAACGTGATGGAGGCATCGATCGGCCTCTCATCTTCTTCCGGCGCCCCGAAATTGCCGATACCCGAATAGACTATCTTTACGCCATCACCGTGTAGCTGTTGCAGATACCGCGCCTGCGCCACCGCCGGGGTGACGACCGGGGCCAGATACGGCAACAGCTCCGGGTATTTCCGCTTCACGTACTCTACGACAATCGGCGAGGTGGCGCGGATGGTCGTCCTGTCACCGTTTTCCCGCCAAAGCCGCAGGTACTCATGGGCGACCAGCTCATCGCCCAGAACGCCCGGGTAGACCGCCCGGAACCCAGCGGCGTAGCAGGCATTGAGCACCTGCTCCGGCGTGGCCGGGTGAAAATGGACGACCGACTCCATGGCCAGGATGAGGGCCGCCGAACGCTGGTCGAGGAACTTGCGGGCCAGAGCCAGATCGCCAGTGGCATCGATGGCGTCGTGCTGGCACGCGGGCGCGCACAGGCCGCACTCAATGCAGCCTTCTTCGAGGATCTGAAGCGTGCCCTCCTGGACCTTGACGGCTTCCACCGGACAGACCCTCACGCACGCCATGCAATCAACGCAACGCGACGTGTCTATCCGGAATGTCAAGCTCATCCTAGACCCTGGGCAGCCGGACAGTTACAAATCGAGGAATTGATCTCGCGGGGTAGTCCATACTAGCTTTCGCCCCAGCCCGTTGTCAAGCGAAGCTGGGAATGTGAGAAAACCTTCGATTTGGCTGATCCCCGCATTGGGGCTCGCAACGATTCTGGCCTGCTCCGATGGCCTCGAGCCGGTCCCGTTCCAAGGAGCGAGCGGCACCGTCACGTTCATCGGAGAGGCGCCCGACAGTACCGAGTGGGTACGGCTCGCCGTCTATCGAGAATTGCCGCAGACGCCGCTCGACCTGCTGGACTTCGTGGCGTTCTCGGACACGCTATCCCTGAGCCTGCCGGCGGCGCCGTACGTCCTGGCGCTCGATACCGGGACCTACGAGTGGCTGCCGGTGATCTGGAAGGCGAAGGACACGCCGCTGATCCCGTCGGCGCTGCGAGTCATCGGGTGGTATACGGCGGGCGGGGCGCCGTTTGACGCTCCCGAATCCTTCGACGTCACCGCGAACCAGGAGACCCCCGAAGTCAACGTGATCGGGGATTTCCGAACGATGCTGACGGTGGACGAAGTGCTCGCACTAATGTGGGGAGGCTGATCGAGATGGCGCGATACGCCCCACTCCTGGCACTGGCCGCGTTGTGCGCCGCGTCGCCGGCGGCGGCCCAGCGGACCGGCGAGGTGGCGGGTCGCGTGATCGATGCGGACGACGGGTCGCCGGTGGCGACGGCGGCGGTCAGAGCGCTCGGCACGGTGACCACCGCGTTCGCCGACGACTCGGGTCGTTTCGTTCTGCGGGGCGTACCAGCGGGTCCACGGCGCGTGCTGGCGGAGCGGATCGGGTACAACCCACGCGAGGTCGGCGTAGAGGTCATCGCGGGCGAGCGCGTGGAAATCGAGATCGCGCTCGAGGCCAGCGCGGTGGCGCTGGCGGAGGTCGTGGTTGCGGCGACACGTCACGCGCAAAGCGCGATGGAATCGCCGGTCTCGGTATCGATACTGGACGAGGAGCAGGTGATGCTGCGTGTCCCCGACACGGCGGCCGACGCGGTAGCCTACGCGCCCTCGGTGCAGTTCGTCGGTGAGAACATCAACATCCGGGGCTCCTCCGGCTATTCCCGCGGAACGGGTAGCCGGGTGCTCCTGCTCATCGATGGCGCGCCCTCCAACGCCGGTGACAGCGGCGCCATCAACTGGGACCTCATCCCGCTCACCGAAGTGACGCGGATCGAGGTGATAAAGGGCGCCGGCTCGGCTCTGTACGGCACCAGCGCGCTGGGTGGAGTGGTGAACATCGTGACCGCGGGCCCGCCGCGTGATGCCACGGCCCGAATCCGTTTGAGAGGCGGCTTCTACGACGACCCGCCGTTCTCAGATTGGATCTGGTCAAACCAGACGCTGGGCTTCGGCTCGGTGGAGGCCAGCTACGGCCAGTGGCTGGGCCCATTCGGGTTTTGGGTGCGGGGAGGACGCTGGATCGACGACGGCTATCGGATAAACAGCGACCTCGAGCGGACCAACGTCGCGTTCGACTTTCGGTTGGGCGGGGCCGCCGACACCCTGGCCCTGTCCGGAACCTGGGCCCGCGAGGACTACGGCGCCGCACTGCTCTGGTGCATGCGTGGCGAGTGTGAGGACACGGGGCAGTTGGCGTTCCAGCCACTCCGAGTGGCGTTCTCCGCCGAAGACGACCGCACCCGCTCCGACAAGGGCCGGCTCAACCTCACCCACCGCCGCCGTTGGGGCAGACGCCTGAACAGCTTCCTGCGCCTGTCGTACCAGCAGAACGACTGGAAGAGCGACTTCGGCGACGAACTGCTGGGCTCGGTGGCAGACAGTTACGGCGGCGAGTTACGGTTCGACTGGGAGCCGGCGGCCTGGCTCTTCCTGACGCTGGGCGCTGATGCGGGCTACGACGACGTGGACGCCAATTTGTTCGGCAAGCACGACATGTCGGACATCGCGGCCTATTTCCAGGGCGAGTTCAGCATCGGCTCGTGGTTGACGCTGACAGCGGGCCTCCGCGAGGACGCGGTGCGGGTGGACGGGGCCTCCTACTCGGACCAGTTGAGCCCGCGGGTCGGCCTGGTCCTGGCGCCGGACCCGCGGACCCGGGTGCGGGCCTCTGTGGGTAAAGGCTTTCGCGCGCCATCCATCGCCGAGTTCTTCACCTCGACACAGGTCGGCGGGTTCCTGGTGACGCCGAACGACTCGCTGCGACCGGAGACTTCCCTTGCGGGTGAAGTCGGCATCAAGCGGCTGGTCTCGTCGTGGCTCTCGTTGGACGTGGCCGGCTTCATCTACGATTTCGACGATCTCATCGTGGCCGACACGACCATCGACCGGGTCCAGGCGACGATCGACATCCAGTTCCAGAACAAGCCCGAAGCGCGGGTCGCGGGCGTCGAGGTCGATGCGCGGCTCTCGTTCTTCCGCGACAAGCTGCAAGGAGGAGTGGCCTACACTTACCTGCACAGCGAAGACAAGGCTACGGGCGAACCGCTTCCATACCGGCCCGCGAACCTGGTGACGGCGACGGGCACCCTGTTCCTGGGCGGCCTCGAGTTGGGAGCCGACTACCGGTTCGCCTCAGCGTTCGAGGCCGTGCAGGTCTTCACCGATCCGCGCACCGACCCGCTGGTGCCGATGAACGTGCTGGACCTGCGGCTGGCCTACCGCTTCGGTCGCCAGACGATCCGCTTCATAGTGGACAACAGCACCAACTATGCTTATACAACTATAGAGCGGAACATGGAGCCCATCCGCCGTTACACGGCAGCGCTAGAGCTCGAGTTCTGAGGGGTGTGGATGATGAGGTCCTACGGCGTGCGAATCCTCCGGCGGTCAGCGTCCTGTGCCGCCTTTTTCATGTTGGCCGCGTGCGGCGGCAGCAAGACCGGCGTGCCGCTTTCCGAAATGCAACCGGCCCAAACCAGCACGGTCCAGCCCGGCGACGTGATCGACATCGAGTTCTGGCAGCAAGCGGAACTCTCCGGCGACCGGCTGGTCGACGAGAGCGGCCTGATCCACCTACCGCTGTTGCGTTCGGTTGAAGTCAACGGACTGGGCAGCGAGGAGATCCGCGAGAAGCTCACCGAGCTCTACAGCCAGTACTACGCAGACCCGCTGATCGTCGTGAGGGTGAGGTTGGGGGTGAGCGTTACCGGGGAGATCAGATCGCCCGGCCGCTACACGGTGGATCCGGCGTTCAACGTCCTCGACCTGTTCGGTCAGGCGAGCGGTCTGACTTATGAGGCGAACCGGGAGGAGATCGAGCTGAACCGCAACGGGCGGCGCTACATTGTGAATCTGGACGATGCGCTACTGCACACCCAGATGGACAAGCTCCGGCTGCAGTCCGGCGACTGGATCTACATACCACGGCGGTTCTGGACGCTCCAGCGCACGCTGACCTACGCGACGATGGCAGTACTGGTGATGTCTATGATCACCTTCTTCCAGAACTAGATCGGTCAGTCTACAGGTCTATCGGCCGCCGCGGGCCGCCAAGCCGCGGCCACCGCCTTCCATCGTCTCTCCAACCAGAAACACCTCCGTGCCCTGACGCCATATGCCACGGTAGTAATTGTCTGCGCCTATCAGCGGGATCGTATGCGCTTTCCACTCGATCCCGTTCAGGTACTGCAGCGACCGCGCGCCGACGGCGTAGACGTCGTCCCTCGAGGTCCCGGAGATCCCGTGTATCATGCTGCTGTTCCCGAGATCGCTATCCGACCAAGAAACCGGGCCCCGTAAAACGACCCGGCGGTGGGTGCCGTCGAGGTATCTTCCCCCGGCAAACACCGAGCCGCCCGCCGGCGACCCCCACAATCCCTCGATCTCCAACTCTTCCCCGGCCAAGTAAGCGACCGACCAATCGAAACCGTCCCAGTGCAGAACGACACCGCGCCGGGCGCCGGCGTCCTCCAACCAGCCGGCCGCGTACACGTCGGTCGCGCTGGTGCCCCAGACCTCCTGGAACGTGCCATCCTCGGCCGAGAGATCGTGCGTGTCCTCTTCCCACCTGCCGTCGGACCGGCGGATGACCACCAGTGGACGCCCAACCGCGAACACCTCGCCGCCGGGGGCGCCCCAGACGCCGAAAAGGTCACGACCAGGTGCCAGCGGCTCATCGTCCCAAATGGCACCATCGAAACGCAACACGACTCCATCGCCGACGGCATAGACGTCGAAGGACGAAGTCCCCCAAACGTCGCGGAGCGCCGCTTCCTTACCACTGTCCATTTCGGTCCAATCGACACCATCGTAGTGGACGATCGCGCCGCCATCGCCCACGGCGTAGACGTCGGTGGGCGAGGTCCCCCACACATCTCGGAGCCCGGGCGTTGCGAGCGCCTCCGCCTGCCACGAAAGCTCCGAGACCGTCACGCTCGCCGTGCCGATCTTCCCTTCCGCCGTGGCCGTGATGGTCGCATCACCCATCGCCACTCCGGCCACCCGCCCCTGATCATCGACGCTGGCGATGTCCGGGGCCGAGCTCGACCACGTCACGACGCGAGACGGCATTCGCGTGCCGTCGCGATCGCGGACGTTCGCCTGCATCTGCGCGAAGGCCGCCAGGCCGAGCCAAACTCTGTCATCATCGATCGTCACCGAGACCGCCGGCACGCCCAACACGCCGTACACGCTGAAGCTCTCGATCTCGCCGGAAACCTTCAGCTTGCCCGGGGCCGGGAAGCTGCCCGTCACCTCTTCCCACGCGTCAGCCGATGACGTGTAGAGTCTCAGCTCGCTGCCCCGTACTCCCACCGGCAAACTGTCCGGGTCGTAGGCGATCATCAGCTCGACGGGCTTCGCGAACTGGATCCCGTCGGGCCCCAGCTCGTAGACCGACCCCGCCACCGCCAGCGGGCTCTGCTGGAAGGTCTCGGCGATGTGGACCGTCACGGTGATCTCGTCGGAGACGGCGCCCGGCGGAAAGGCCAGGCTCACATCTCCGAGTATGAACGTGCCGCCATCGGGTCCGACGCGTGCGGACGTCGGCTCGGTGGGCGAGTCACCGCCGCAGGCGGCGAGCGCGGTGACAAGTGCGCAGGCCGAGAGGAGGCGCGGGCGCTTGAGTGCTGAGTACATCATGATGGACCATCCAGGCAGGTACCGACCGCGACTCCCGCGTCTCGAAGTCGAGGGTGAGCACGATCGGAAGTCCAAGGGTGACATCGGAGTGATCGACACCGAGAATTGTTCTAGGGACGAGCCGCCATTCGTCCAAGAGGCGCGAATCGCAGGACCGTACGGGCCAGCCTGAGGGGCGATCGCGAAGAGGGGAGGACGTGGAGACCACTGCGAGATACTCCAGCAGCATGTTGCCGCTCGCACGGGTCAGCGTTGGATCTCAGATGTCCAAGATAGGACCGCCCTTCGCCCCAGTCCATGTTTTCGGCCTGGGGATTCACGCCGTCTAGATCGATGGACCAACCGGCAGATGCTGGTCGCAAGGTCTATCGTCGACCCACAGCTATCACCGGGTGCGCGTAGCTCGTTCTGCCAACCACGAATATTTCACTCGTGGGCGCTACCCAGACACCACGATATACCGTCCTATCGATGAGGGGTACTCTTATCTCTTCCCACTCGGCGCCGTTGAAATGGAACAACACGTCGTCGGTTATGCCGTACACGTCATCGGAGGCAGTGCCCGACAGTCCAAATATGGCAGTCCCGAGGTTCGCCGGCGTCCAGGTCCCGGGCCCCTGAATCACGCCATCACCATATCCGCCCACGAATACCGAAGCGCCGTCCGGCGACCCCCAGACTGCTCGAAGGGATCGGTCGTCATCATACACATATTCCACCTGCCAACTCGAGCCGTCCCAATGCAGGACCACACCATAATCCAAATCGGGGTCAACGGGATCATCGACCCCACCCACGGCCCAGACGTTTGATGTATCGGTGCCCCACGTATCAAACAGACAACCGTTCTCACCAGAGAGCGGATGCGTATCGTCTTGCCAGCTATCGCCGTCTCCGCGCAAGATTCTGAGACTGCAACCCACCGCGAACACCTCACCGGCAGGCGCCACCCACACGCCGTTCAGAAAGGCGGAGCCGGGCAGGCCGCCGAGCCTCCTCCAGCTCGACCCATCGTAGTTGTATAGCGTGTTGGATCCAGCGGCCCAGACATTAGAGGATGAGGTACCCCAGATATCCTCGAAACCACCATAAATTGTAGCCCGCGACCAGGCCACTCCATCGTAGTGTACCGTTTGAGTACCGCCGCCACCGGCGTACACGTCTGAGGCGGACGTGCCCCACACCACGTCAAAGCTAGATCCCGCATCGATGATCGAATCGACGCTCCACGTGTATTGCGAGACGACAATATTGGTCGTGATGGCGACGGTTTCGGAAGTAGCCGTGATCGCCGCTTCGCCGAACGCGATCCCGCCAACAAGCCCTCCGTCATCTACAGACGCGGTCTCCGGTTTGTCGCTGGTCCAGGCAAACGCCCGATCGATTAGGGGGCTGCCGTACCTGTCGAGTGCCACCGCCGAAATGCGAACCGTATCACTTACCGCGATCCAAGCTCGGCTCGGTGACAGCGAGACGGAAGCGACTGGAACTCCGGCGACACCCTTCAGGCCGAAGCGCCGAAACTGACCGCTCACCCGTCTTCTAGTGATGTTCACGATGCTTTCCCACTGCTCGTGCCACCTGAAGCTGTATTCGTGAAGTCTGAGTTCGCTTTCCCGCAGGGTTGCCGGTAGGCTGGCAAGGTCATACCTGATCGTTGCTTCAGCGGGGCCATTCAGGACCCGCGAAGCTGAGTTGGCCACCACTCGGACCGACCACGTTCGGCGGGGCTTCGGTTCCGAAATCGTCCCAACATGCGGCGATCGCTGTGGTGCCAGTTCGCGTGATCTCGGCCGTCACCCGGTTGACCTGCATGTCGACGGAGTTACCGGCGGTGACTCGCCACCGGTCACCGTCAAGCTGATAGAGCCTCAACTCGGTTTCCAGAACGCCATCCTGTAGCTCCTCTCGGTCAAACCGCACCGTCATCTCGATCGGCTTTAGAAAGGCGATGTTCGGGGGACCGAGCTCGATCACGGTTCCCGGCAGCAGGTGCCAATTGCTCGGATAGTCGTTTGTCGGCTCAGCGGTAACCGAAATCTCTTGGGAGAGAGCGCCCCTCGGAAACACAAGGGTCACCGCGCCGTTGCCAAAGCTCAGGTATCCTCCGTTGGGACCAACGCTCTTACTCTCCGGTGCCGTGGTGCCGTCACCGCAAGAGATCGCAAGTAGGATGAGCAGGGGGAGTTGCAACGCCCCCAGTCGTAGCCTCGGAGGCAAAGAACGAGGACGGATACCGGGCGGCACCAAGACCGGAGTCTCCTGCTAGGGTCTTCCTCTCGCACGATAGTTGAGTTGCCGGGGCCATGTGAATGATAGGGAGATCAGTGCCGTTCAGTCCATAGGCTCACAGGGCACGGTCGACCGCCGCTGCCACCGGCTTCAGTTGCTTCATCATCTCGGCGAACTGGTCGAGCATCAGCGACTGGGCGCCGTCGGATACGGCGCTGTCCGGGTCGGTGTGCACCTCGACCATGAGCGCGTCGGCGCCGGCGGCCACCGCGGCCCGGGCCATGGGAAGCACGTGGTCGCGGACTCCGGTGCCGTGGCTTGGGTCGACGACGACGGGCAAGTGGCTGCGCGCCTTCGCGGCGGGGACGGCGCTGAGGTCCAGCGTGTTGCGCGTGGCCGTCTCGAAGGTCCGAATGCCGCGCTCGCAGAGCAGGATATTCGGGTTGCCGCAGGAGGCGATGTACTCGGCGGCCGCGAGCCATTCGTTCAGCGTCGCGGCGGGCCCGCGCTTCAGCATGACCGGGCGGCGCGAGCGACCGAGCTCACGCAGCAGCGTGAAGTTCTGCATGTTACGCGCGCCGACCTGCAGAACGTCACAATAATGAGCGGCCAGCGGAATCTGGGACGGCTCCATCACCTCGCTGATGGTGAGTAACCCATTCGCATCGGCCGCCTGGCGCAACAGATAGAGCCCTTCTTCACCGAGACCCTGGAAGGCGTAGGGACTGGTGCGCGGCTTGTAAGCGCCACCTCTCAGCATGTGGCCACCGGCCTCGGCCACGGCCCGTGCCACGGCGTTCAACATCTCCGAGTCCTCGACCGAGCACGGTCCTGCCATCACGATCAACTGCGCGCCGCCGACGACCAGGCCGTTGCCCACGTCGATCTGCGAGTCGTCCGGCTGAAAGGCCCGGCTTACCAGGGTGTACTCGGGACCATCGACGGAGACGTCGGCAATACCGGTCAACCCATCGAGCAGATCGGCCTGCGGCTTCTGGCCCGCCCCCGACACGCCGAGCACGGCCCGCTCCATACCGGAGCGGCGCACTCTGAACCCGGCCTGTGTCACGCGTTGAACGATGTCGGCGATCTGCCCTTCCGTCGCGTTCGACTCCATTAGCACGATCATGTTCTGACCCTCTAGGTCTTTAGTGCGCGGCGAATGCCGTTCATCAAATCCTGCGTTCTTTGTCTTACCGCTTCCGCGGCATCGGCGCGGGTCATGGCTTCGGTCGCATCGCGGACGAGGGCGCTACCGACGATCACGCCGTCGGCGACTTCGGCTACGTGGCGAGCGTCTTCCGATGTCGTGACACCGAAGCCGACGGCGATCGGAACTCGGCTGTAGCGCCGCGCCCGTGACACCTGCTCTTCCAGTCCCTCACCGACTCCGCCCTGCGGGCCCGTCACCCCGCGCCGGCTGATCAGGTAGAAGAATCCGCTGGACGCCTCGGCCGCGGCGGCGAGCCGCTCGTCCGTCGTGTCAGGCGCGCCGAGGTAGACGGTGTCGAGGGCCGCCTGCGCGGCCGACTCGCGCAACGCGCCGCCGTCCTCCGGCAACAGGTCCGGCACCAGCACGCCACTCGCCCCGGCGGCCGCCGCATCCCGACAAAATTCGCGCGCGCCGTAGGCCAGCACCGGGTTCAGCGCCGTCATCAGCACCACCGGCAGCCCGGTGGCGGACGCGATGCTCGGAAGGCGATCCAGAAGGCCCTTCACCGTGATGCCGCCCTCCAGCGCCCGGGTGTACGCCGCCTGGATGATCGGCCCGTCGGCGAGCGGGTCGCTGAACGGGACTCCCAACTCCAACACGTCAGCGCCCCCATCCGCCGCCGCCCGCGCCAACGCCTCCGTCGTCTCCAGGTCTGGATCTCCCGCCGCCAGGTACGCGATGAGCGCCGCCCTCCCCTCCTCCCGACAACGCTCAAACGCCGCGGCCAACCCTTTCATCTCCACCTCCCCAGCGCCATCGCTCTATTCCCCCCGCACAACATCTTTATCCCCGCGCCCCGACAAATTCACCATCAAAACACCGTCCTCCCCCAACTCCCTCCCCCACCTCATCGCATAAGCCAGCGCATGACTCGACTCCAACGCCGGAATGATCCCTTCCGTCCGCGCCAGCGCCCGGTAGGCCTCCATCGCCTCGTCATCCGTCACCGACAAGTACCGGGCTTTTCCCGTCTCCTTCAGCCAAGCGTGCTCCGGCCCCACCCCCGGATAATCGAGACCGGCGGCGATGGAATGCGTCGGCGCCACCTGCCCGTCAGCGTCCTGGAGGACGAACGAGTACGAGCCGTGCAGTACGCCCGGCGCCCCCGCGCCCAGCGAAGCCGAATGCCGGTCGCCATCGAGCCCTTCGCCCGCCGCCTCCACCCCGATCATCGGAATCGCGTCATCGATGAAGGCGTGGAAAAGTCCGATGGCGTTACTTCCGCCACCCACGCAGGCGACGAGCCCGTCGGGAAGCCGGCCCGCCTGTTCGAGAATCTGCCCGCGCGCTTCGATCCCGATGACGCTCTGAAACGTGCGCACCATCAGCGGATAGGGATGCGGGCCGACGCACGAGCCGATGACGTAATGCGTGTCCCGGTACGACCCCATCCAGTCGCGGATCGCCTGGCTCGTCGCGTCCTTCAACGTCTTCGACCCGCTCTCCACCGGGATCACTTCCGTACCCAGCAACTCCATGCGCACCACGTTGAGTTGCTGCCGCTCCATGTCGATGCTCCCCATGTAGACCTGGCACGGCAGCCCGAGCAGCGCCGCCGCCGTCGCCGTGGCCACCCCGTGCTGCCCCGCCCCCGTCTCGGCGATCAGCCGGGTCTTGCCCAGCCTAAGCGCCAGCAGCGCCTGGCCCAACGCGTTGTTCAACTTGTGGCTACCCGTATGGGCGAGGTCCTCTCGCTTCAGGTAGATCGTCGCCCCACCGCACAGCTCCCCAAACCGTCGCGCCCGATAAAGCGGCGTAGGCCGCCCCACATAGGAAGCCAACAACCCATCGAGTTCCCCCCTGAAGACTTTGTCATCCCACACCCGCCCAAACGCATCCTCGAGCTGATCCAGCGCCGGCACCAACGTCTCCGGCACGTACCTCCCCCCGTACTCGCCGAACCTTCCCTTCATCTCTCCCACTCCCGATTCTCCTCGCCATCGTCATCGCCCCGCCAGCGCCCGCGCTCGCGCCCCGCGCCCGCGATCAAATCGTCAGCCGCCCGCACCGCACCAACAAAAGCCTCTATCTTCAATTCGTCCTTGACTCCCAAGCGTGACTCCACCCCCGACGCCACATCAACTCCCCCCGGCCGCAAAACCTCGATCACCGCGCCCACATTTCTCGCATCCAACCCACCTGCCACGATTACCCTCCGACGCGGCCAGGGCAGCACGCCCGCCTCCCCCCAATCAAACTTCCTCCCCGTCCCCCCCATCCTCCCGTCCCGCGGCGGCGCATCAAGAAGAAACGCATCCGCCGGATACCCCTCCACCTTCTCCAGGTCGCCGGCCCCTCGCAGGTGCACCGCCCTGATCACCTTCACCGGGATCGCCTCGGCGATCTCCTCCGGCTCGCGCCCGTGCAATTGAATCCAGCCAAGACGACACGCCTCTGCGGCCTCGATCATGAACTCCAACGGCTGATCGACGAACACACCGACCCGCTCCACATCAACCGGAGTCAAAGCCAAAACCTCCACAGCCCTCGCGATATCCACCTGCCGCGGGCTCGGGGCGAACACGACCCCCAGCGCATCGGCGCCCAGCTCGGCCGCCCGAAGCGCGTCCTCCGGGCGTGTGAGCCCACAGATCTTCACCCGGGTGCGCCCTGCGTCGTCCCCAACGATCATCGCTCGACCCCCGCCAGCTCCGCCGCCCTGCGCTCCCGTTCCTCCGGCGGCGAACGCAGCAGTGCTTCACCCACGAGTACCCCGTGGACCCCGGCGTCCCGGACGCGGCGTACGTCATCGGCGGTCTTGATCCCGCTCTCGCTCACCAGCGTCACGCCGCCCGGTACCCGACCGGCCAGTCGCTCGGTCGCCTCCAAGTTCGTCGTCAGCGACTGCAGGTCACGGTTGTTGATCCCGATGAGCGTGACGCCGGCGCCGAGCGCCGTCTCCAGCTCGCCTTCGTCGTGCACTTCGACCAGACACTCGAGGCCAGCGTCGCGAGCCGTGGCGAGCAGCGATTCGACCTCCACTTCGGCGAGGATTCGCATGATCAGCAGCGCCGCGGCCGCGCCCGCCGCGCGAGCCTCGTACAATGCGGGCCCATCGACGATGAAGTCCTTCCGCAGCGTAGGCAGACCGACCGCGCGGCTCACGGCATCCAGGTCGCCGATTTCGCCGAGGAAGTCAGGCCGATCGGTCAGAACCGAAACGCCGGCCGCCCCGGCCCGCTCGTAGATCCGCGCCACATCCGCGGCCTGCTCGTTCGCGGCGAGCGAACCCGCGGAGGGACTGCGACGCTTGTACTCGGCGACTAGCGCCACGCGGTCGCCGCCGCGCAACGCATCATGAAGCGACGGGATTCCATCCGCTTCGAGCGCGCGCTTCTTGAGGGCTTCGAGCCTCGTCCCTCGCGGCGCTTCCGTCTGCCGGAGCGCCCGAACCTTTAGCGCTTTCTCGTCCAGGTATCCCACGTTCGCCTCCGTCAGCCCTGGCCCCAACCGGGTAATCCGCCCTCGACCTTCTCCGCTTTGACGCGAGTGCCGCCCTCCCGCTCACGGAGCTTGTCGGAGTACTCGAGCAGCGACTCGAGGCTGGCCAGCGCCGCTCCCGAATCGATGCTCAGCCGCGCCTTCTCGACCCCATCACGGATGTCCCCCGCGATGCCCGCCGCTACGAGCGAAGCCCCGGCGTTGAACAGCGCCACGTCACGGGGACCACCGCTCTCCCCTTCCAGAACCGCCCGCAGGATGGCCGCGTTGCTCGCCGCGTCGCCGCCCTTTAGGCTCGCGATCGTGCCGCGGGAGAGTCCCACGTCCTCGGGCTCGACGCTGTACTCCTTCACCTCGCTACCCGTCCACTCGGCGACCCGGCTTGGCCCCGTGATGGTCAACTCGTCCAGGCCATCGTCGCCGTGCACCACGAGCGCTCGCTCGACACCCAGGTTCCCGAGCACGCGCGCCAGTTTCCCGGCGAGCGAGCCGTCGAAGACACCCATGATCTGCGCGTTGGCACCCGCCGGATTGCAGAGCGGGCCCAACACGTTGAACACCGTCCTCAATCCCAGTTCGCGACGCGGCGGCCCCGCGTGCCGCATCGCCGAGTGGAACGTGGGCGCGAAGAGGAACGTTATCCCCACCTCATCGAGGGCGCCTGCCGCTTCGGGCCCCGCCATGTCGATCTGCACGCCCAGCGATTCCAACACATCGGCCGAGCCCGTCTGGCTGCTGATCGCACGGTTCCCGTGCTTCGCCACTCTCTGCCCCGCACCCGCCGCGATGAACGCCGCCGTCGTCGAGATGTTGAACGTCGACGCTCCATCCCCGCCCGTCCCACAAGTGTCGAGCAACTTCGGATACTTGTGCGGCACCGGCATCGATTTCGCCCGTATCGCCTCCGCACAACCCGTGATCTCGTCCACCGTCTCACCCTTCGCCCGCAGCCCCATCAAGAACGCGCCGATCTGCGCCGGCGTCGCCTCTCCCTCCATGATGATGCCCATCGCGGCCGCCGCCTCGTCGCGCCGCAGGTTCTGCCCCGCCGCCAGCTCACCGAGCACGTTGCGAAACTCCTCATTCGTCTTCGCGTCCATGATTCCTCGTTCACCCCTAGAAGTTACCGGTCACCGGTCACCTATTGCCCCCCGCTGCGCGCCAGCCCGCAGTAGGGTGCGTCGCAATGCGCAAGAAATTAGAAAGCACAATCTCCCCTTCGGGAGTGAGAATCGACTCGGGATGAAACTGCACGCCTTCCACCGGGTGCTCGGTGTGTCGAAGACCCATGACCACGTCCTCGCTCCGCGCGCTCACCACCAACTCGGGCGGCAACGTCGACTCGACCACGGCCAGCGAGTGGTAGCGGCCCACCTCGAACGGATTGGGCACGTTGGTGAACACGCCCTTCGAGTCATGGTCCACGTGGCTCACCTTCCCGTGCATCGGCGCCGGGGCCCGCTCGATCTTCGCTCCGTAGACGGCGCCGATCACCTGGTGCCCGAGACAGACGCCCAGCACCGGGCATACCGGCCCAACCTTACTGACCACATCCATCGCGTTCGCCGCCTCGAGCGGCCCGCACGGCCCCGGCGAAACCACCACCCCGGCGGGTTCTTTCTGCAGCACCTCGTCGGCGGTGATCTCATCGTTGCGATAGACCTCGACCTCGGCCCCCAGCGCCCCCAACATCTGCACCAGGTTGTACGTGAACGAGTCGTAGTTATCGATGACCAGAATCACCCTCTCACCTCCCCACCCGCGCCCGCGATCCGATCTTCGATGCCCGCCAGCGCCAGCGCCGCGAACAGTCCTTTAGCCTTCGCGTTCGTCTCCGCCAACTCGTTCTCCGGCACCGAGTCGGCCACGATCCCCGCACCCGCCTGTACGTACGCTTTTCCGCCGGTCACAGCGATGGTGCGAATGGCGATGCAGGTGTCGAGGCTATTCGCGCCGAACCCGATGTAACCGATCGCTCCCGCGTAAGCGCCGCGACGAACCGATTCCAACTCCTCGATTATCTCCATCGCCCTTATCTTCGGCGCGCCGCTGACCGTGCCCGCCGGGAAACAAGCCTCGAGCGCGTCGAGAGTGTCGACGTCCTCGCGCAGCCGGCCGGTGACGCTCGAGACCAGGTGCATCACGCTGCTGTAGCGTTCCACCGTCATCAGGCTCGGAACGTGCACGCTGCCGACTCGACACACGCGACCCAGATCGTTGCGGCCGAGATCCACCAGCATCACGTGCTCCGCTTTCTCCTTCGGGTCGGCGCGCAGATCTCCTTCGAGCGCCGCGTCCTCGTCCGGATCGCCGCCACGCGGCCGCGTACCCGCGATGGGGCAGACCTGCGCGACGTCGCCCGCGGCGCGCAGCAGCATCTCCGGACTCGCGCCCACCAGTGCGACCTCCGGGAACTCGAGGAAGAACATGTAGGGGCTGGGGTTCAGCACCCGCAGCGCCCGGTAGAGCCGGAAGGGGTCCCCCGACATAGGCAGCGTCAGCCTGCGGCTCAACACCACCTGGATCGCGTCGCCGGCCCAGATGTACTCGCGGGCCCGGGCGACGGCGTCGAGGAACGCTTTGTCATCGGGGATTCGATCCGCGTCGCTCAACAGCTGGTCGGCGTTATCGGCGCTGCCCACGGTCTCGAACGGCGGCGGCGGCGCCGCCTGGCGCAACGCCGCGACGACTTCCTCCACGTGGGCCGACGCCCGGCGGTAACCCTCTTCTCTTGGCACCTGCGGCGCGATGACCGATACGACTAACATCCGTTGCTTCAGATGATCGAAGATCAAGGTGGTCGTGTAGCGGGCGAATATGGCGGCCGGGAACGGCGACGGATCGGGCAGCGTGCTCGGCAGCTTCTCCAGGCTGCGCACGAAGTCGTAGCCCAACGCGCCGACGACGCCGCCCACGAACCCCGGAAGCTCGCCGTCTATCGTATGAACCGGCGCGTCGCCCACCAGTTGCCGCAGCACTTCGATCGGCGTCGCTTCGTACGAACTGATCCCGCTCTGCGTTTCCACCGTTCCCCGGTCCAGGTCGGCGCGCAGTACAGCGTCGGGACCGATCCCGATGAAGGAGTAGCGGCCCAGGCTACCGTCTTGCTCGGCGCTCTCCAGCAGGAAGCCGGTGCCGCCGCGGCGCAGCTTCAAGAAGGCCGAGATCGGCGTCTCGGTGTCGGAAGGCAGGGCCCGCCACACCGGGATCGACGCCTCCAGCGGCGCCGCCAGGACCTCCTCCATCGTTGGCCTCAAACTCTTGCTGAACACGTGTGACCTCTTCCCCGTTTCGACAAAAAAGAAAGCGGGCGCGGTCCCCTCGCTTGGGAGAGGAGCGCGCCCGCTCATCGGGCTCTTCCAGGGATCCGGCGGCTAGCCTTTCTCCCCCCGGAAGCCGCGCACCACTCCCTGCGGCTGGGGCCACCACCAGCCCCACCAGCCCTCACGGGCATACCGACAAGAGAGGTGCGTGTTCATGAGGCTGACCAAGCTAAGGACCCGCCGCCAAACGGTCAAGTCGGTCTCTCCCGGCGGCTCCAGTTGACGGTTTTGAGCGAGCCTTCGAGTCGTTGACAATCCACCGGAGGGCTGCTAGGTTGCATAATGGTTCCATAATGGTTACACGAGCCACGACTATGGCCAAGAACCTCACACTCAAAGGCATCCCGGAAGCGCTCTACGAGCGGCTGAAGCGAGAAGCGACGGCGAACCATCGCAGCCTGAATAGCGAGATAATCCACCGCCTAAGCCTATCCACCGATGCGCCGCGAGTAGACCCGGAGACTTACCTGTCCGAGCTCAGCGTACTTCAGAGTCGACTACGGGTGCGGCGGCTGACTGGAGCGACGCTGAGAGCCGCGAAGAGCGAAGGGCGTCCGTGATCGTCGTAGACACCAACGTCATAGCCTACCTGCACATACCGGGCAAAGAGACGGAAGCAGCCCGCGAAGTGCTGCGACGGGACTCCGAGTGGTCGGCCCCGCTGTTGTGGCGCAGCGAGTTCCGGAGCGTGCTGACGTTCTACATTCGACGGGCGGGTCTTGCGCTGGAAGATGCGCAGGAGCTGATGAGGAAGGCGGAATCGTTGCTGTTGGGTCGGGAGCACCTAGTGGAATCCGAACGTGTGCTGAACCTGGCGGCCGCGTCGGACTGCTCAGCGTACGACTGTGAGTTCGTGGCACTGGCCGGGTTGCTCGAAGTCCCGCTGATCACAACGGACCAAGAGATCCTGCGGGCGTTCCCGGACGCTGCCGTGGCTCTGGAGGAATACGCAAACTCGACTTGAGCCGCCTGACGGATCTCGCCCGGAGTCTTGCCCCGAGTACCAGTTTTGTATAATGATGCGCCGCCCCACCGAGATCGCGGCCGCGGCCGCGCGTGAGCATTGGAGGAGTAGTGCCGAAGAAAGTCCGTACCGCGAAGCGCAAATTCGAGGCGCCTAACGGGCGCAAGTGGGAAGCCGAGATCTGCATGCATTCGGGTGATAATGAGCAGTCGCCCAACCTGGTGGTCATATTCCGCGACCCGGTGAGGGTGCAGCCGGACCGCTACAACACGCTGCCGCCGGGCTCGCCGAAGATACCCAAAGAGGCGGCAAAGCAGATCGACGACGATACGTTGCGGGCGCTTCTGCAGCGCTCCGCGGCTCTATAAATAGGAGCGGCGCCATGCGGCGAACCTTTATGGACGACCAGTTCGACGAGTGGGAGGCCTACGTGTCGGGCGGCCAGCCCGGCGGCAAGGACGCCGCCCGCTACATGTTCGTCTGCGTCTCGACGCCGGACCGCAGGCCGCGCTACGTGCGCGACGCCGGCGGCGACCCGGCGGAAGCGGAGAACAAGCTTCATCACATGGACGAAGCCGGAGTGATGGAGCTGTTCGGCGATTCCGCGCCGATCGACTAGAAACAGGACGACCCCGCCACGTGGACATCCTGATCATAGGTGGGACCCGCTTCGTCGGGCATCACACCGCCATCGCCCTGTCCGAAGCGGGCCACGACGTCGCCGTGTTCACCCGGGGCCGGCAGAAGATCGATCTGCCCGACGGGATCCGGCACATCAAAGGCGACCGGGAGAGCGAAGCCGACCTGGAGTCGGCAGCGGAGGCCCGAAGCTGGGACGTGGTCTGGGACAACATGAGCTACAGCGCGGAGCACGCCCGCTCCGCGGTCACCGCCTTCCGCGATCACTGCGACCTTTTTATTCACACCAGCACGCTCGCCGTCTACAGCGTGTGCAAGGGGATCGTGAGCCCCTACGCGGAAGAAGACTTCGAGCGGGGGCGCGCCCTAATAGAGAAGCGCAAGATCTATCCCTACGATTACGGAATCAAGCGGCGCGAGGGCGAAGAAGTGCTGCAGCAGGCGTACGCGACGGACGACTTCCCGTTCGTCACCGTTCGGCTGCCCGCAGTGCTAGGACCGCGGGACTACAGTCTGCGGGCCTGGTCTTACTGGCGGCGCATCCTCGACGACAGACGAATCATCCTGCCCGATGGCGGCATCGAGATGCACCGCTCCGTCTATTCGGGCGATGTTGTCGACGCTCTGCTGTCGATCATCGCGCGCGGCGCCGAGATCGCGGGCCGCGCCTACAACATCGCCGGCCGCGAGATGGTGAGCCTACGCCGCTTCGTAGAGGATTCGGCGAGCATACTCGACGTCGATGTCGAGATCATCGGCATCAGTCGATCGGCCATAGAGGCGGCGGGTATCGACCCGGAGAAGCTTTCACCGTACACCACCTGGGGCGACCACCTGGAGTCGATCGCCAAGGCGCAGCACGAACTGGAGTTCATGCCGACCCCCGTCGACGAATGGCTCGCGCCCACCATCGAGTGGCATCTAGAGAACCGGCGCGATGCCGAGCCGCCAGGCTGGGAGCTGCGAGAACAGGAAGCTGTGCTAGCCAAGCGTTGGAAAGCATTCCTCGACGGGTTGCGCTGACAACCGGGCGACTGGCTAGCCGCCGACCCCGACGCCTCCGTTCCCGCGATACTTCGCCCTCCAAATCCGTAGCACCACGCCGCCCGCCCGCGCGGGTCGCACCGAATAGAAGAGCGCGCCCTCCACGCCGACAACTCGTTCATCGACCTGCACGCCGAGCGCCAGCGGCGCGCCGTCCAGCGAGTACATGTCGTAGAGGTACCGGCGCGCTCTGACTCTCTCCGTATAGACGGCGATCAACGGACCGCACGCGGTCGCGAACAGACCACGCAGCGTGCCCGCGAAACCGGCCGCGGGTCCTAAGCGACGAGCGATGCGCGCGGTCAAGCTGGCAAAGGACAGGACCGAGCTGCCCTCGATGTCCAGGACAGCGAACGAGTCGGTGTCAGCATGGCCAACGTACAGCTTCTTACCGATCGCCGCCGCGTAGGCGCGGCCCGGCGACCACATCGCTCGCGGCTCGCCGAAGAGCGATTCCACGTGCTCGCCCGCCGGAGTGTAAAGGTGAACGAGCTTGCCGCTACCTCGACCCCAGCCGGACCCGACCACGGCGAGCCAGCGGTCTCCCAGGTTGCAGATCTGTAGCGGGCGGTCGAGCTCAGGCAGCGGGAAGCGCCGCAAAAGCCGACCGCTTTCGTCGAGGATGGATACTGCCGGCAAACGGTCGACAACCGCCACCCAGCGCACGTGAAGCGGAGCCAGGCTCACTGGTTGCCTGAGACCCGTCGCCTCGCGACTCAGCGTACGAATTCGTTGCCCTTGCTGTGAATAGACCTTGAGCACCGACGCCATCGCGTCGGCCACCCAGTAGCGCCCCGACGCCGCCGGCATCAGATCGCTCACCGTGAGTCGCTCGCCACGCCCGGCCCGCAAGCGGATCGACCCGATCGACCTGAAAGCGGCGCCAAACGCGAACTCCAGCGTCGTCGCTACCGCGCCCGTTCCCGGTGTACGACCCGACAGCCGAGCACCCCCCACGTCATCTTCCACGCTGCCCGACTTCACCCCCTCTCGCGGTTGCGCCCCTTTCGCCGCTTAGCCCTGGAAGAGAGGGTTAACACTCGGACGTCAACGGATTCGCAACGATTTGGATCCGACCTTCGAGATCCGCCTTCTGTTGTGATATTAGGGGTGCCCTAGCTAGAATGGTGAGTCGTTCCTCGTTCTCCGACTGGCCCCGGAGGCAATATTGGCAGGTTGGACGCCGCAGACCGCCTGGAATACCATACGCCGGACCCGCCTCATCCGGGTCCTGGCCGTCTATGCCGGCGCCTCGTTCGTCGTCCTCGAGGCCGTCGACATCTTCACCCAGCAAATAGGCCTTCCCGACTGGTTCTTCCCCGGAGCAGTGGCGCTGCTGCTGATCGGGTTACCGATCATCGTCGCCACCGCGCTGGTGCAGGGTGCGCCCGCCCAAACAAGCGGGGCGGAGAGCCTGAGCCTCGGCGAACCGCTTCCTGAGCTATCCGACCCGACCACGGCCGCCGAGGTAGCCGCGGTGGCGAAGCACTGGCTCACCTGGAAGAAAGCGATCGTGGGCGGCGTCTTGGCTTTCGCGCTGCTGGGGGTGATCGTCACCGGTTACATGGCCATGCGCGTGCTGGGGATCGGCCCCGTGGGCTCCCTGGTCGCCGCGGGTGTGCTGGACGAACGCGAGCGCATCATCCTGGCCGACTTCCAGAGCCAGACGGGCGACACGCTGCTCGCCGCTGCGGCGACGGAGGCGTTCCGAATCGACCTGGCACAGTCGCCGTTGGTGACGCTGGTGGACCCGACCCACGTGGGTCAGGTCCTCAGACGGATGCAGAGAGAACCGACGGCACGGCTCGATCTCGCGCTGGCCCGGGAGGTTGCGATCCGCGACAGCGACAAGGCGGTGATCGCGGGCGAGATCAACAACGCGGGACTGGGTTTCGTGCTCTCCGCTCAGCTCATCTCGGCGCCAACGGGCGAGATCCTGGCCAGCTACCGGGAGACGGCGAACGACTCGGCGGCGATCATAGGTGCCATCGACAGGCTGTCGAAGAAGTTGCGAGAGCGGATCGGCGAGTCGCTGGTTACGATCCGCGGCAACGAACCGCTGAAGTCGGTGACGACTTCGTCGCTGGAAGCGTTACGCAAGTACTCGCAGGCCGTACGCGCGATCGGAACCGAGGGTGACTCGGACAAGGGCATCGCTTTGCTGGAAGAGGCGGTCGCTTTGGATTCGACGTTCGCCATGGCGTGGCGCAAACTCGGCGCCGAGTCGGGCAACCGCGGTGAAACCGACCGCTCCGTGCAGGCACTCAGGAATGCGTTCAAGTACCGTGAACGACTTACCGATCGGGAGCGCTACCTGACCGTCGCCACTTACCACACTGGCGTGACCGGCGAGCGCGACAAGTCGATCATCGCGCTCAGCACACTGCTGGACACCTATCCGGACGATCCATGGGCGCTCGTCAGGCTCGGAATAGAATACGCCGAGTTGCGCGATTACGAGCAAGCGGAGCAGCTACAACTTCGCGCGATTGCGGCCGCGCCCTACTCCCTCTTCGGCTACTTTAACGCCATCGTAGCGCAGGTCGCGCTGGGGAAGGCCGCCGAAGCGGAAACGACATTGGTGCACTTCGCCGAGAACCTTCCCGGCAATCCGATCGTGCCGAACGCCCGGGGCTTAATGGCAGCGGCTCGCGGCGACTACAGCTCCGCCGAGGCGGCGATACTCGAGTTGCAGCGGGACTGGGGAAGAAGTCTCGGCTGGCGATCGGCCGCCAGCAATAGTCTCGCGGCGTTAGCGCGGATTCGCGGCCGGCTCGCCGACGCCGAGCGCCACTCGATGGAAGCCATGGCCACCGGCGAACAGCGGCGCCGGCCGGCCGACTATCTCGCCGGCGCTCTCGATGTCGCCGGGGCCGATCTGTGGTTCCTCGGAAGAACCGAGAGTGCGATGGCCCGGGTCGAGGCGGCCCTGGAGCGTTATCCGCTGCAATCGATCGCGCCCGTCGAGCGCCCCTACCTCCGCCTCGCCTCCTTTTACGCCCTCGCCGAAGAAGCGGACCGGGCCCGTGCGCTGCTGAGCGAATACGAGGCGGCGGTCGCCCCGGAGTTGCGGCATCGGGCTGAGGGCGAGCTGCACAGAACGCGCGGCGACCTGGCACTAGCCGAGGGGCGACTCGACGAGACAATTCCCGAGTACCGGCTCGGCGATCAAGGGTTGTGCGCTATGTGCGCGGGCTTTCCGCTCGGCCGAGCGTACGACATCTCTGGTGAGCCCGACTCCGCCATCTCCAATTACGAGCGCTACGTCACCGACCACTCTATCTTAGAGGTCTTTCCGCATTCGTGGCAGCTGGCTCCCGCCTACGAGCGGCTCGGCACTTTGTACGAGCAGCGCGGCGACACGCAGAAGGCGATCTACTACTACAATAAGCTGGTAGAGCTGTGGGCGAACGCCGACCCGGAGCTTCAGCCACGTGTAGACGCAGCGCGCCGCGCCATCGCGGCGCTGTCCACCGACCGCTGAGACCGAGCTCGCAGTCCCTCGGAAGCCTGATTATCCCATTCGATCGGTCATTCTGTCCAGACATGGCACGTTTCTTCGGAATTCCGTGCAGAGGATTCGGTTGTTATCCTGTTGCAATTCCACGAGTTATCTCCGCCAAGCCCGCTGGCCAACATCTTGCCCTATGTGAAGGCAGCAGTGCGCCCCCGCTCCTATTACCTTCCCTATCCATCACCGAATGGCAGGAGTGACCCCAGGCCGCCCTGACGAGAACCGGCGCCCTGGATCAGGATCCCTACAGGATGAGCGACGACTTCAAGGATCCGAGAGACCCGAAAAAGAAGTGGCCCGTTCCGGACTGGCTGATGGGCGCGGCGGAAGCGCTGGCGGCCGAGCAGGGGACGGCGGCCAAGCACATGGAGGCGCAAGTGATACCCGCGGTGCCCCGGCGGCGCTACATCTATCGCTCGTGCGAATTGACCCGCGTCTCTCCACGGGTCTTTCGCTGCCGAGTGACGCTCTACTCCGCCGCCGGCGAGTTCAGCGGCGAGGCGGAGGGCCCAGACGTGCCCGGCGGCCGTGCGGAAATCGCGGCCCGGGCCACCCTCGACGCTCTCAACAAAGCCGAGGATGACTTTGTAGCGCTGGCGTTGAAGGGAGCACGCGTTCTGCGCGTGTTCGACGGCCCGATAGTCGTGGTCGGCGTCTTCGGTATGAACACGGGCGCCACGCCGCTGGTCGGTGCTTGTCTGGTCGAGGATTCCGTCGAGCAGGCCGCGACGCTAGCCGCTTTGCAGGCCGCCGATCGTTGGTTGGCTTGGGAAGCGAAGAAGAGGTCTAAGTAAGCGATCCGGCTCAGGCGAGAAAAACGTGAAGGGCCGTCGCCTTCACCTGCGCCACGACCGTAGAACCAACCTCGAGATTCAGTTCCTCCTGCGCATGCCGCGTTATCACGACTTCCAAATTCAAACCATCCGCCTCTAGACGCAGACGGACCAAACCGCCTTGTGGGTACAGCCTGGCGATTTTAGCAGCAAACCGGTTGCGAGCGCTGGTCGCCGGCAACGACTCTGGGCCGAGCACTATGTCCTCCGGCCTGTACGCTACTCTGACTCGAGCACCGACCTCTTCTGCACCGGCAACTTCTAGCAACTCCCCCGAATCGAGACGCACCATCATCGTTCCCTCTTCGACTTCCTGCACCTCACCGCTCAGCATGAACTCGGCGCCGGTGAAGGAGGCGACGAACTCGGTCGCCGGTGCCTCGAAGATGTCGGCCGGCGCGCCGGTCTGTACGATATGGCCACCCTCCATCACCGCTACGCGGTCGGCGAGAGCGAAAGCCTCACCCGGGTCGTGGGTGATGAGGACTATGGCCGGCGCGGCGCGGCGAACGACTCGCTCGAGATCGACCAGCAAGCGCCGGCGAACCGTCACGTCGAGATCCGCCGTCGGCTCATCGAGGAACAGGATCTCCGGATCGAGAACCAGCGCACGGGCGAGGGCGACGCGCTGCGCTTCGCCGCCGGACAAAGTGTTCACGGGCGCCTCCGCCAAATCGCCAATGCCCAGAGTCTCCAAGGTCTCGCGGATTCTCTTCTGCCTTTCGCCCGCCGGTACGCGTCGCGCCTTCAATCCGAACTCCACGTTACCGGCGACCGTCCCGCGCCATAGAAACGGCCGCTGCAATACGGCGACCGCAGCGCGGCGCAGCTCGGGATCGTCGCGCCCCACTTCTCGCTCCTTATATAGAAGCCGCCCGCCGTCCAGCGGCTCCAGCACCGCGAGCAGTCGCATCAGCGTCGACTTCCCCGCCCCGTTGGGCCCGAGGATCGCCAGCACTTCGCCGGAACGCACATCGATCCCCTCGACCTCCACCACGTTGCGGCCGTCGTAATTGCGGGTGAGCCCCTCACCCCTCAACAGGGTCCGGTCTTCGCTGGTCATCATTAGCTTGTCAACGGCCGGCGGCGACGCGGCTGCGCCTGCTGCACCCGAGTTATGAAAGCGTTGGCACTGAAGGCGATGACCAGCAGGATGAGGCCGAGTGCCATGGCCGCCGCGAAGCGCCCGCGACGGGTCTCCAGCACGATCGCCGTCGTGATCACCCGCGTCTCGCCGTGCACATTGCCTCCCACCATCATCACGGCGCCGACCTCGGAAATCACCGCGCCGAACCCGGCGGCCACCGCGGCCATCAGCGACAGCCGCGCCTCGCGCAGGTGAAGCATCAGCGCCTGCCAGCGGTTCGCTCCCAGAGCGCGCGCCTGCAGCCGCAGTTCGGGAGGCACCGACTGGACCGCCGCGAGCGTGATGGCAGCCACATAGGGAGCCGCCAGCACAAACTGCGCGGCGATCATGGCGCTCGGTGTGTAGAGCCAGCCCAGCCCGCCGAGCGGACCCTGCCGCGACAGCACGATATAGACGAACAGACCCACTACCACGGGCGGCAGAGCCAGTCCCGTATTGACCAGCGCCACCGCGACGCCGCGCCCGGGAAAGCGCGCCAGGCCCAGCCAGGTGCCCAGAGGAACGCCGGCCAGCAATCCGAGAAAGACCGCCATCCCCGATACCTGAAGCGAGCGGGCAACGATCTGCCAGAGATAAGGATCGCCGCTCACCAGCATTTGGAAGGCTCGGCCCAGTGCGTCTAGTAGAACATCCATTAGCTCACGGCGTTTATTTCAATGTCGAACACCGCACACCGCACACCGATTGATGAAGTGGACACTACAATGATTGATCACAAATATCCAACCCAAAAGTCAGAATGACTCACACAAGCATTCGATCTTCGAGCTAGTTCATTATTCATTAAGCCTTGCCGTGCCCCTTTCGAAATTGGAAAGGCGGTGTTCGGTGTTCGACAGTCCTTGCTAATTTCTAATTAGCATTCGGCACAAAAGCCGCACGCCCCAACTCCTCCAAGCCAAACTCCCCAATCAACACCTGCGCTCCATCAGACGTGATCCACTCAGCAAACACCCGCGCCCCTTCGACATTCACAGCGCCCCGAACTACCATCACCGTGTACTGGTTGATAAGCGTTGGGTCTCCTTCGACCAACACTTCGAGCCGAAGTCGCCCCCGCAGGCTCAGGTACGTGCCGCGATCCGATAGCGTATACGCGCTCTTCTCGCTCGCCATCATCAGCACCGCCCCCATGCCCTGGCCCGCCTCGAGATACCACTCGCCGTCCGGCTCCACTCCGGCTGTGGCCCATAGCTCGCGCTCCCTGGCGTGCGTACCGGAGTCATCGCCACGAGAGATGAAAAGCGAACCGAGGCGGCCGATACACCCTAACGCCAGCGCCGCATCGAGCGACCCGCAGGCTTCGGCCGGGCCGTCGACGGGTCCGACGATCACGAAATCGTTGAACATGACGTTGCGGCGCAGCGCGCCGTGGCCGGCGGCCATGAACTCTTCTTCCGCCCTCGGCGAGTGGGTGAGGACGACGTCGGCATCACCACGAGATGCAAGCCGCAGCGCTTCGCCCGAGCCCACGGCGATCACCCGAACACGGTACTCGGGATGCGCCGAGCGGAACGCGGGCAGCAGGTG
>JBDHAL010000089.1:0-11842 GCA_039588075.1 Gemmatimonadota bacterium
GGACCAGCTCGGCGGCCTGCCGGAGTCCTTCGTTCGGGCGTCCGCCGCCGCGGCGACGGACCGCGGTCACGACGGCGAGTACGCCGTGACGAACACGCGTTCGTCCATGGACCCCTTCCTGACGTTCTCGGATGAACGCGATCTGCGAGAGCAGGTCTGGAGGACGTACTACAACCGAGGCGACAACGGCGATGAGCACGACAATAATGCCGTGATCGCCGAAATTCTGCAGCTGCGCCACGAGCGCGTCCAGCTCCTAGGCTACGAGAATTACGCTGCCTGGCGGCTGGAGAACCGCATGGCCAAGACGCCGGAGCGGGCCTTCGCGCTGCTCGAAGCCGTCTGGCCGGCGGCGATCGCTCGGGTCGAGGAGGAAGTCGCCGACATGCAGGCGATCGCCGACGCCCAGGGCGCCGGGATCACCATCGCTCCCTGGGACTACCGCTACTACGCGGAGAAAGTCCGCCAGGCGAAATACGACCTCGACTCCGACGAGGTGAAGCAGTACCTGCAGCTCGACAACCTGCGTCAGGCGATGTTCTTCGTCGCCGGCGAGCTGTTCAACTTCGAGTTCACGCCGGTGCCGGAAGGCTCCGTGCCGGTCTTCCATGAAGACGTCAAGGTGTGGGAGGTCACTGACCGGACGTCCGGCGACCACATCGGTGTCTGGTACCTCGATCCGTTCGCCCGGACGGGCAAGCGGTCCGGCGCCTGGGCGACATCCTATCGCAGCCACGAGACCTTCGACGCCCCGACGACAACGCTCGCCTCAAACAACTCCAACTTCATCAAAGGGGCGCCCGGCGAGCCCGTCCTCATCTCATGGAGCGACGCGGAGACCCTATTCCATGAGTTCGGCCACGCGCTGCATTACCTGTCGTCCAGCGTCGCCTACCCGACGCTCAACGGCGGCGTGCGCGACTACACGGAGTTCCACTCGCAGTTGCTGGAACGCTGGCTCCTCACAGATGCGGTGGTCGATCGCTATCTCCTCCACGTGGAAACCGGGGAGCCTATCCCGGATGAGCTGGTCGCGAAGATCAGGAACGCGGCGACGTTCAATCAGGGTTTCGAGACCACGGAGTACCTCGCCTCCGCGCTCATGGACATGAAGTACCACACGACGGACCCTGCCGGGATCGACCCCGACACGTTCGAGCGCGAAACTCTCGAAGCGCTCGGCATGCCCGAGCAGATCGTCATGCGCCACCGAAGCCCGCACTTCGGACACATCTTTTCGGGAGGCTACTCAGCGGGCTACTACGGCTACATCTGGGCGGACGTCCTGACGGCCGACGCGGCCGAGGCCTTCGCCGAAGCGCCTGGCGGCTTCTATGACGAGGACCTCGCGAGGTTGCTGGTCGAGAATCTGTTTGCCGTCAGAAACTCGGTGGATCCGGCGGATGCCTATCGCGCGTTCCGGGGACGGGACGCGGAGATCGATGCACTGATGCGCGATCGCGGATTCCCAGTTCCAGAGTGAGATCGCCCTAGCTCGGGCGAGCGAACCCTGGACGGAGCAAGCCCTGCCGGGCGGGACGGCAGGGCTTGCTTCATGATTGGTGTAACCTAAGGGGTGCTGAGACAGTCCTATCAGCGGGCAGTTGGGCACAGTGAAACTGCGGCAGACTGCGTGACCCAGTGGACTCTTGGGCGGTTTGGTTTCGAGGAGCCTCAACCGGGGACAGCGTTTGGCGGACAAGAGCGACAACGAATTGATCGCTGCCGTAGGGCTCGGTGAAATGAGTGCCCTCGGAGTGCTGTTCGAACGACACCACGAGTGGGTGCACTCGCTCTGCTTCCGGCTGACGGGCGATCCCTCGGCGTCCGACGATCTCGTGCAGGAGTCGTTTCTACGGGTCCTGAGATACAGTTCCGGTTTTGCGGCGCGGGCCGCCTTCACCACCTGGATGTATAGGCTGGTCAGAAACGTGTGTTACGACCATCTGAAGTCCGAGAGCCGAACCCGCGTACGAGCGGAACTGTCGGCGTCAGAGCAAATCGACGAAGCACAAGAACAACAAGAAACCGACACGCGCCTCGAGACAGTCCGGAATGCCCTGTACAAGCTATCCCCAGAAAAGAGAGAAGTGCTTGTGCTGAGCAGGTACGAGGGGCTGAGCTACGCCGAGATCGCCGAGCGGTGTGAAAGCACGGTTGGCGCGATCAAGGTCAGAGCGCACCGAGCGATGCGGGAGTTACGTCAGAGAATCGAAGAGTTGGAGCACGCGCCATGAAGTGTGAGAATGCGGTAGACCTCATCGTCGACTCCTTGATGGACTCGTTGGACGACGAGCAGCGTAAAGAACTGTCGGCACATATCCAATCCTGCGAATCGTGCGCGGCCGAAGCCGAGAAGATGACTGCGACCTGGAAGGAACTCGGCGAACTGACCGTACCCAGGCCTGCGCCGCAGGCGGCTTTCGAATTCGGCCGCCGGCTCACCGCCCAGCGGAGCCGCCATCGCTATGCGCCCCTGCTCCGTCTCGCCGCCTCCATCGCCCTCGTCCTGCTTGGCGCGGCCGGCGGCAGCTTCCTGGCTCGGAGCGGCGAAGCGCCCCCGGGGGCGCCACCTGGCGGAGGCACCACCTTTCTTCTGCTGGTCAGAGGCGATCAACCGGACGACCAGGTTCCGGGTGAACGCCTGGTGCAGGAGTACCGGGACTGGGCGCTATCCCTGGCCGGTGAAGGCCGTCTCGCCGGCGCCAACAAGCTGACCGATGAGCCGGGGCGTTGGCTCTCGGGCAGCGCCGCGGGTGATGACCGCACGCGCTCGGACATCCAGGGCTACTTTCTCGTCAACGCCTCGAGCTACAGCGAGGCGCTCAGGATAGCTGAAGCCTCACCTCACATCAGGTACGGTGGGACATTCGAGATTCGACAAATCGATCCGACTGACTGAAGAGTCCCGGGCTGCCCTGTAACCTTCCCAGCCTGCTTCCGGTCTAACCGCTGAAACCCCAACAGACCGGAGGAAAGCATGAGACGATTCATACCAGGCATCACGGCCCTGCTGCTGCCCGCAGCGGCCGCCGGCCAAACGGCCGACGGCCCGCCGGTGTTATCCGAGGTAGAGGAAATCGCACTGGCAAGGAGCGCGGCGCCGGCCAACGTGACGAGCGAAGCCACGATCCTGGTTCTGCGAAACGACAGGTACGAGACCGCCCATGAAGGATCGAGCGGCGTAACCTGCATGGTGTCGCGCAGCCTACCGCTGGCTATCGAGCCGATTTGCTACGATCCCGAAGCTTCCAGGACTATCCTGCAAATGGAAATACGAAGGGTCGAGATGCGGCTGGCGGGCGTGCCGGCTGACGAAATTGAACGACGCTTGGCGGAGTCCATCGGGAGCGGCGAGCTCGCCCTACCGACGCGGCCCGCCCTCGCCTACATGATGTCGGCAGGCCAGATCCTTTACGCCGACCCCGAGACCAGCGTCGGATCGTTTCGTCCGCATCTTCATATCTACATGCCCTATGCCACGGCCGAGCAGTTCGGAATTCTCGGCGAGCCCTCCTTTGAGGCCGCCCGGGTGTTCGACGGAGGGAAACCCACGGCGAACCTGGTTGTGTTTCTCAAAGAGTTCGTGGAACCGGTCTCGGTAGGAACTGCGATGTAGACGGCAGACTACGGCCTACCGCCTACCGCCGCACGGCAACTCAGGGCGCCCGGATTCGCATTGAAGACATCGCCGGGCGCCCCTAACACCGTGCGTTGTTCATGCAGGCTGGCGTTTGAAGATCGACATCACGAGCCCCACACCAGCTGCAATCAGCAGAATCGGCAACAGCGGTACTGTAGTGCCCAGAAGCGACCAGACTCCGCCCACCACGAAGAGAGATCCAACGATAAGCCAGAATCCCTCCAGGCTGAGCCCCAACAACTTCCGCACTGCCTGCATTCCCAGCGTGATCAGCCCAATGCCCAGGAGGGCCACCCACGTATCGAGACTCAACAGGAACAGAATCCCAAGCCAGATGATGAAAAGTCCCCATCCAGCGACACCCAGCTTACGCTCCAGGTCACCGCTACCTGCCGTAGTTCCTGCCTCCATGGCTCGCCTCCTTCATTACGAAGAGGGATTATTACTCGCGCCTCCTGGCGCCGATCATGGTAGGGTAGGGCTCGCCGAGGGCTGGTTGTCTCCGACGACAAAGCATAGCTCTGACGGTACTATGCAGGCCAGTACCGAGCGCCATTCTCAACCGTCTGGCGTCTCACCCGCAGCCCCGGGCTCGGACGGGCTTGCTACTCCCTGCCCCACTGTCAAGCGACCAAGCAACTGTCGTCCGGGAACAACTCGAACTTCATCAAAGGGGCGCCAGGCGAGCCCGTTCTCATCTCCTGGAGCGATGCGGAGACCCTGTTCCACGAGTTCGGCCACGCGTTGCATTACTTGTCGTCTAACGTCGCCTATCCGACGCTCAACGGCGGCGTCCGTGACTACACGGAGGTCGGTCCAGAAGATTTGGGCGGGATTCGCCTCCGGCCGCCGTTGCTCCTCGCCCGCAAGGGTCGCATCTTGAGGCTACTCCCACTAACCCACTGACTCTCTAAAGGGGAAGCGGGGTCATGCCCGGGGCAAAACCCTGTGAGGCAGTCTAGGCCAATGACTGACATGCTTGATCACCTCAAGACCGCACTGGCTGATCGCTACAATATCGAGAGCGAACTCGGTCGCGGCGGCATGGCGACCGTGTACCTGGCCGAGGATCTGAAGCACGGTCGGCAAGTCGCCGTGAAAGTGCTGCGGTCGGAGCTTGCCGCAGCCATCGGCGCAGAGCGTTTTCTGAAGGAGATCCGCATCACAGCGACTCTCCAGCACCCGCACATCCTTACCCTCATCGATTCCGGCGAAGCCGAGGGGTACCTCTATTATGTGATGCCGTACGTCAAAGGGGAATCACTCCGCGAGAAGCTGAACGGCGGAAAGCAGCTCTCGATCGACGAAGCGCTGCAGATCGCGAAGGCCGCGGCGAGCGCGCTGGACTACGCGCATCGTCAGGGGATCGTGCACCGCGACGTCAAGCCGGAGAACATCTTGCTTCACGAGGGCGAAGCCGTAGTCGCGGACTTCGGCATCGCGATGGCAGTGAACGAAGCGGGTGGAGAGCGCCTCACCGGGACCGGACTCTCGCTCGGCACCCCGTCCTACATGAGC
Source organism: Gemmatimonadota bacterium (assembly GCA_039588075.1). GTDB lineage: Bacteria > Gemmatimonadota > Gemmatimonadetes > Palauibacterales > KS3-K002 > JBDHAL01. The sequence goes on from JBDHAL010000089.1 coordinate 5,162, forward strand.
CCGGAACAGGCGGCGGGAGATCGGGAGATCACACCCGCCACCGACATCTACTCCTTAGGCAGCGTGCTCTACGAGATGCTGGCAGGCAAGCCGCCGTTCGCGGGGGCGACGGTTCAGGCAGTCCTCACCAAGGTGGTCATGGAGCCGCCTCCAGCAATTCGGTCGGTGCGACCCTCAATACCGGAACACGTCGAGACCGCGCTGAGTGTGGCGCTGGCCAAGGATCACGGCGACCGATTCGACACCGCAGCCGAGTTTGCGGAAGCATTAGCCGTCACGCCAACTGGAGTGAGACCCACCGCAGTCTCTTCACCGCGGCGGAAGCGAGTCTTGATCGCCGTTGCCACCGGCGTCGCTCTGGTCTTCGGGTTCTTCGGCTATCGAATGTATCAGGATGCCTCAAATCGCCGCTGGGCCCGCGGGACGGCGGTCCCGCAAATCGAACGCCTTCTCCAACAAGCATCGTTCGTCGATGCCTTCCTGGTCGCGCGCCGAGCCGAACGGTACATCCCTGAGGACCCCACATTGCAGTCCCTATTGCTAAGCGCGTCGTTCCCCGTGCAACTCAACACGGATCCACCCGGCGCCCGAGTCTCCTATAAAGGATACTCGGCTCTCGAGGGCGACTGGGAGTACGTCGGGGTTACGCCGCTCGACGAACGCTTTCCGGCCTGGCATCTGCGGATCAAGGTGGAACTGGAAGGCTACCGGACGCTTGAGAGTGCCTTTTTCCCTCTAGGGCAGATCGATCTCAAACTCGTACCTGACGACCCGTCAAACGAAGGGATGGTCCTCGTGCCAGCGGGCAGCTACCTCGCCAGCGGCAATTCGATCCCAGTCGAGGAGTTCTGGTTTGATCAATACGAGGTGAGTAACCGGGAATACAAAGCGTTCCTCGACGCTGGCGGCTACGAAGACTCTGCGCTCTGGCGCGTTCCGTTCAGGAGAGAAAACCGTGAGCTGCCGTGGGAGGCAGCGGTAGAGGAGTTCCAGGATCTCACAGGGCGTCCGGGACCCGCCACCTGGGAGCTCGGGAGTTATCCGGACGGGCAGCGCGATTATCCTGTACGAGGTGTCGCCTGGTACGAGGCGGCTGCCTATTGCGAGTTTGCCGGTAAGAGCTTGCCCACCCTCTACCACTGGTATCAGGCGGCCGGGACGGAGATCTGGGACGACATCCTGAACCTCAGCAACTACACCGGCGAGGGCCCGGCGCCGGTCGGGAGCTACGCCGGAGTCGGTCCGTTCGGCACCTACGACATGGCGGGCAACGTGAAGGAGTGGACGTGGAATAGAACTGACGGAAAACGCTACATCCTGGGCGGCGCCTGGAACGATCCGCAATACGTGTTCAGGGACGATGATGCGGATGATTCGTGGGCTCGCGAGCAGACCTACGGTTTCCGCTGCGCCAAATACATCACTCCGCCGTCGGAAATGGCACTTGCACCCGTCGCGCAGCCCCATTTTGACTTCGACGAGATAGAGCCCGTCGATGACGAGACGTTCGCAATATACGCGAGCTTCTATTCGTACGACCCCGTCGACCTGGAGGCCGAGCTGGAGGGGATCGACAGCTCCCAGTACTGGCGAAAGGAGACAGTGAGCTACACGGCAGCGTACAGCGACGAACGAATAAAGGCATACGTTTTCTTGCCAACGAACGCAACGTCGCCGTTTCAGACCGTCGTGTATTTTCCCAGCAGCGCGGCATTCCAGCTTCGCTCCAGCCAGAACCTCGCGGATATTAGGCTGGTCGATTTCATCCCACGCAGCGGGCGGGCACTAGTGTATCCGGTCTACAAAGGCACCCACGAGCGGAAGATTGAGAACCCGCGTCCCGGCGAGATTGAGCGACGCCAGAGGATGATATGGATGTCGCAGGACCTGCAACGGACCGTCGATTACGTGATGAGCCGAACCGATCTGGACGGAGAAAGGCTCGCCTACGTCGGCCTCAGCCGGGGGGCATGGTACGGATTGATTCCGCTGGCGATCGAAGACCGCATTAAGGCCGCCGCCCTCATCGGCGGCGGCTTCTATCCCCAACATCTGGCTACACTCCCGGAGACGAGAAACTGGAATTTCGCGCCCAGGGTCACTATGCCCACGCTTATCTTAAACGGACGGCAGGATTTTCTATTTCCATACGAGACGTCACAGCTGCCGATGCTTCGAGCCCTCGGCACCCCCGACGCCGACAAACGCCTCGAGGTCTTCGACAGCGGTCACGTCCCGCCTTGGAACGACGTCATCCGCGAGACACTCGATTGGCTCGACCGTTACTTTGGCCCGGTCGATTAACCGGCAACCATGAGTAACCGTCTACTGCTTACCGCCTACCGTCGCACTGATCAATACTGCGAGCCTACTGCTTGATACGCGGCTCCGCCTGTTCACGGAGAGGGGCTCAGCTGCATAGAAGCAGAGGTGCGAATCCGCGCTCTGGCGGGATACATGAGTCTCGAATGGGGCCCCATCGACCCGGGCAGTCAGGCGGAGCGGATGAGCCGACTTGAACGGCTATACACGCTGCTGACTCGGTGGTGACACCTCCACTGGGGACCTCCTGTCCCAAAGCAGAGTGGACGGTCAGTCGGATACGCCCACTGTCAAGCGGCCAAGTAGCTGTCGTCCAGATTCGGAAACCACCTTCATCCGCTCCTCGAGGACCCGGATCTCGCCCTGGTAATGCGTATCGGCCTGCACGGCCCGCGCGAGGTCCATGAGCGACTCGCCCAACTCATTCAACTGCCGCTGCGAACCGCGCGTCCGCCCGGCCGTTTCGCGGTAGCGCACCAGCACGTCGCGCAGCTTTCCACGCAACTCGACGAGGTCCTCGCGCTCAAGCGCGGCAGCATCGAGCGCGGCCAGAACGACATCCAGCGACTCAACGGCTTCGCCCGACGGTCCCGCTGCCGCCTCGCGAGTTTCGTAGGTTCGTCGCGTCACAGCCTGCACCTTCGCCTGGACGGTCTCCTGCTGCGCGCTCATCTTCGCGCTGACTTGGGTAAGGCGCTCGTTCACCGCGGCCACCTGGCCCAGGATGCCATTCAAGTCCTCCACCAGGTGGCCGACTCGCTCGAGGAACAGGTTGAGGTCGGTCGCCAGCTCACCAAACTCGTCGCTCGACTTCGCCTCGGCTCGCCGTGACAAATCCAGCCGACCCTTCGCCAGTCGCGCTACGGTCGCGCGAAGCTCGAGCAACGGTTGCATGCGCAGTCGCAAGAGAAGGAAGAGCACGATCGTGTGCAGGATGACGTTGGCCATCCCGACGACCGATATCACCCGCGCCTCGCGCCACCACTCGTCCATTCGAGTCGACCGGTAGCTGCGGACGGTCACGTGACCAAGCACGTCGCCCACCCTGGCCGTCGCGTGACACTGGAGGCAAAACTCTTCCGCCTCCAGCGGAACCGTCGCCTCGTGATGGCGGCCCTCCGACCAGTCGGGCCGGATACCCCGCGGATCGAACCCGATCGTTTCGCGGATCGACTCGACCGTTGTCGCGGAGGGGACGATCGCGATCTCCAGCCCTCGCTCGCTGTGGTTCCGCTGGATTATCGGATAGACGGTACGCGCGGCCACCGGTCCGCCGCGGTTCAGCATGATGTCTTTCACGTCCCGGGCCAGCTGCTCCGCAGCCTCCTCCGTCGCCGCCCGGTCCTCTCGGGCAAAATGGTTGAACGCCAGCAGCAGCCGGCCTCCCAGCTCGAACACAACGATGATCGTGAGCGCGAGCAGAAAATCGCGGATCATCCGGATGACGAAGGATTGGTCGAAGCGGCCGAGTTTGCTGCCGTCTTTGGCGCTCGCGCCCGGGTTTTCGTTGTTCGATGCCATTCTTTCTATTGTCCCGCGTCATGCAGCAGTGGTCCGAGCAGCGGACCGCCGACCTCAGACCTCCGAACATGACGGGAACAAAATCCGACGGCATAAGTTTCCACGGGACAGGATTTTGGAGGGGAACCCTGGATACTGGTCGATATCGCCGGGAAGGACGTAAGGCGTGGGGGCGCCCGGACTCGCGTTGACCGCGCCGCCGGGCGCCCACGTGCCACGAGGGAAGAGTTCAGTCAGACCGTCGGTTGAACGTTTGCATTCAGGCGGAACAGATTCCCCGGGTCATACTTGTTCTTGATCTGCACCAACCGGTTGTAGTTGCCCCGATAGTTACGGTTGACTGCCGCGGCCGTGGCCTCGCCTCCCATGTCGTTCGTATAGAGCCCCTGGGTGAACGGCTCGAGTCCCGCCCAATAACCTCTCAGCCAGGCGATGTGCTGGGTCGGATCATCGCCGTGGGCGTTGCTTGAGCGACATAACCCTGCCCGCGACGAGGAGTTGGCTTCTACTGTCTGGGGCTAACCAGGACAGGTATCAGATCGTGCTGTAAGATGTGCGCCGGCAGGCGGGGAGCAACGAACGTGGGTTTCCGTTTTCGCAGGCCACCTTAACCCTGGCGCGGCGCTGCCGCGCCTCGTTACAGCGTGGCGCGTTTGCGGATATACTCCGACACGACGTCTCTGGCGTACGCCAGCACCTGGTCGGGCGTGTCCTCCGGTTCACACCACTCCGGCGTCTCCACCACCTCGGTCACCATCTCGTCCCACCATGGGGCGGACAAGAGCATCTGGCTTCCCTCAGGGTTGAGACCGGCTGCCGCCATATCGTCCACCGAGGGTGCGTCGAAGCGGATCAGCACGCGGTCTGCCGTGTCCCCAACCTCGAGCTGAACCCGCAGCCGCAGGAAATCCATGATCTTCCTTAATTCATCGGGGTCCATACGATCACTCTTCTTCTTTGGGGCCTCCTCCGATCGGGATCGACCCGAAAAGTGAAAAGACCCGGTTGTAGACGGCGTCGCCGGGGTTGTCCTTCAGCGTGTCCGTCAGCCCGAGAAAGTAGCGGGCCGATACGCTCGCGGCGAAGGGGCTTTCCCGCAGCTTGTACTCGACCTGGAACGCGACCCCAGCATCGAACGAGTTCAGCTGATCCTCTACGTCCTCTTTGATCGTGATCTGTCTAGCGATGACCCCCTCGACAACATCCGTCGCCGACAACAGAAACCCGACCTGCGGGCCTGCGCCGAGGTGTAGGCGGTTGCCCAGTGCGCCGTACTTCACGATCACAGGAATCTCGAAATACTTGAGGTCGCGCCTTGCCGACGGGTCCGTCACCAATGTGTCGAGTGGAGGCTCTAAGCCGAGCGGCATGCTCTTGGCACCCGCGTAGTAGAAGGGCAAGAGCTCCGGCTGCAGATAGAAGTTCCCAGCAATTTTCCACTCGGCAGGCTCCGGATCATCCGACGGCAAGCCAGGTCAGTACTGCGATAATCAGGAGCACACTCCATGAGAAGTGCTTGCCTCTTGATCCGATGAACGACACGACCGCAAAGGCAAGGAATGTAAGGGCGATTGCCCAGATCAGTCGCCGATTCTCGTCACTAGCTGGCATCGATGCCAGGAGAACCAGCAGCGCCGTGAAGCCCCACCAAGCCACGCTGACGAGATGCCAGAATAGGCGCAACACCCGGAGTGTGAACACCGACGATCCCAGTGTTTCTGGCAACGACGCGGTCGACAATCTCGAGAGAATAAGCCGCTCTCCCAGAAACGAGTGCAGCACACCGCCTACCGCGCTAAGGCCGGCAGCCACCAACAGGTACGTGTTCACCGTTCCCCTCCTGGCATAGCGCATGGGTCAGCTCTCTCGCGTCCACTGGAACGTGTCTGGATGACCAACGGTTCGATCAGCTCCATCGCTGACACCGCTTCGATGCCCGTGAAGTGGCGGATCTGCTGACGGCACGAGAATCCACCGGCAACCACCGCTGCGCCGGGCTCCCGCTCACGGATCGCCGGGAACAGCTTTCGTTCACCCACGGCCTTAGAGATGGGGTAGTGCTCGCGCTCGTAGCCGAACGAGCCTGCCATTCCACAGCACCCACTGTCCACAGCCACGACCCGGCAGCCCGGGATCCGCGACAGCAGGTTCACCGCCGGATCGATGCCGACCAGCGCCTTTTGGTGGCAGTGACCATGGAGCAAGATGTTCTTCGGACCGCCCTCGAGCTCAGGCGGACCGCCGTTCGACGATGCCAGCGCAGACTCCGCCCACTCCTCGGAGGTCGAACAGGCAGCGGACACCCGCTCGGCCATCTCCTTCAATTCGCCGCGCAGAAGGAGCGGGTGGTCATCCCGCACCGCCGAGTAGCAACTGGGCTCGCAGAAGACGATGGGCACGCCGGCTTCCGCGAGGGGAGACAGCGCGCCTGCAGTAACCTCAGCTTGCCTTCGGGCGCGATCGAGGAATCCCTTCGAGATCAGAGGCCGGCCGCAGCAGACGCGCTGCGGCACCACCACTTCGGCTCCGATCTTCTCCGCCAAGCGAACCGTGGCGATGGCGTGCTGGGGTTCGTAGTAGTTGGTGAACGTGTCGGCGAACACCGCCACCCGCGTCCGACCTCCGCTCCCGTCTTCGTGCTCATGCTCTGCGTGCTGCTCCCACCAGGCTGTGAAGGTATGGCGCGAGAACTCGGGCAGCGTTCTACGCCGGTCGATCCCCAGGATCATCTCGCCCAGCCACCGTGCCGGTCGGCTCCCCAGAATCCAATTCGACACGGGGGCGAGTCGGCTGCCCCAGATGGCGGCACGCTCGGTAGACGCCAGGGCACGAGCCCTA
>JBDHAL010000090.1:0-11807 GCA_039588075.1 Gemmatimonadota bacterium
TTCCCTCAGCACCGCCTTCCTGAGCGTCAACAAGAGCTCCGAGGCTGTGAACGGCTTCGGCAGGGTGTCGTAGGCGCCGTTCTCCATAGCCTTAAGCGCCTGGGCGTTATCGCCGTAAACAACGGTCACGATGACCAAGGCCTGACCGCCGGACTCGCTGTAACGGCCCATAAACTCCGTGGCATCGAGGCCCGGCATGCTCGCGTCATAGATGATGAAACCCGGGTCGTCCGTCAGCGCCTGCGCCAGACCGTCCTCAGCGTCCGAGGCCGAGGCGATCGAATAGCCCGCGTCCTCCAAAACCGCACGCAACGTCTGCCGGACGCCTGCGTCGTCGTCTATCACCAAGACCTTCATGATCCCTCCTGCATTCCGAACGACGGGCCACCGCTAACCCTGAGAACGGCGAACTGACCCACGCTGTCTGTAACCTAAGGGAGGGATCTGACAGTCAGACCGGAGGCCAACCTGCGGGTACGCGACCGTAGATCCGCTGATACGATCGGACGACGGCCGGCGGCGGGCCCGCGCGAGCCTTCTCGACCGACTCGCGGTAGGCGGCATCCAAGGACGCTTTCAACTCGGCTGCTTCGGCGGCCAGCCGTTCGCGCTCCAACTCGCGGGCGATGGCCTCGCTGGGATCGTACTCTGCGAAATCCTCCAGCTCTTCGCGCCGCCCACCAAGGTCCACTATGTACAAGCGACGGTGCACGTAAGCCCGTCCTCCTCACCTGGTGACTTTCGCAGCGCCCCCGACCCTCGCTATAATGTGCGCCCATGAGCCCCGACCGAGATCGAATCAGCTTAGTCGAACGGCTGCGATCCGCCCGCTTGGTACGCGTGGTAGTCATTTACCTCGCGGCTTCGTGGTTCGTGATCCAGGCGATCGACATCCTGTCCCAGCATTTCACGCTGCCGGACTGGTTCTTCCCCTCCGGGCTGGCCCTGCTGGCTGTGGGCCTCCCGATCCTCATCTCCACCGCCCTGATCCAGGCACGTCTGGCCCGGGCCGACACGGCGGCCGCCGCTCGACTGATGGCCAGCCGGACCACGTCCTGGGCTGCGCCTAGCCGCTGGTTCACCTGGCGGCGCGCCATCCTGGGCGGCGTCCTGGCCTTCGCGGGTCTGGGCAGCCTGGGGATCGGGCTGGTTTACTCGCGGAACCGCGGTCACGAGCTACAGCCGGACATCGTGGCGGTGATGCCCTTCCACCTCGTCGGCTCGGGCGTGGATCTGTGGGGCGAAGGGCTGGTGGACCTGCTGTCCACGGCGCTGGACGGGACCGGCGCCTACCACGCATCGGACCCGCGGGCGGTGCTGATCAAGTGGGGCAAAGAGATCGGCGGGCCTGAAGAGCTGGCGGCCCCCGAACAGGCTGCCAGGGTTGCGACGCAGCTGGGCGCCGGGAACATGATCCTTGGAAGCGTCATCACGACTGCGCCGGGCGAGGTGCGGGTCGCCGCCGAGCTGTTCAACGTGCGCTGGCTGCGAAAGGACGCGTCGGCCGCGGTAGAAGGACCCGAGTCGGAGATGACGCATCTGGTCGACCAGTTGACCGTCGACCTCCTCAAGTCGATCTGGCAGGAAGGCGACGTTCCGGAAGTCCGGGTGTCCACGGTCACCACGTCGTCGATCCCGGCGCTCCGCGCCTACCTGGAGGGCGAACAGGCGTTCCGGCGCAGCCGCTTCACCGACGCACAACAGGCGTTCGGCCGCGCGGTGGAACTCGACTCGACGTTCGCCATCGCCGCGCACCGTCTCTCGTTCGCATACGGCTGGGCGCTTGGCGCCTTTGAGGAGGAGCATATAAGGAATGCTCAGCTCGCAGCGCGCCACACCGCCGGGCTGCCGGCCCGGGACAGCCTGCTGATCACGGGCCACAAGCTGGTGGACATCGACGGCGATTTGAACGTCATCGAGCTTTACGAGAACCTGACGAGACGTTATCCGGACGATTACGAGGCCTGGTACGGATTCGGCGAGGCGCTCTACCACCTGGGCGACCAGGTCGGCTACGGGCGCGACAGGGTCGTCGACGCCATGGCCCGCGCCTACGCCATCGACTCCACCATCGCGCCGTCGCTTTTCCACCTCATCCAGGGCACGTACCTTCGAGATGACATGGACGCGGCACGCGAGTGGACGGCACGCTATCTGGCCATTGACTCGACATCGCCGTACTCGCAGGGACTACGCCTGGCCAGCGCGTTGCGCCTGGGACCGCCGGAAGACTCGGTCGCCGCCGCCCTGGCGCTCGACACGCTCGACCTGAGCACCTTCGGTCAGATTCGCTTCGCCGTTCCGCCCGGCCGCTCCTGCCTGCCGTACACCGAAATGGTTCTTATGGCGGCCGCCGATCCACGGATGCCGGCTCCCGCGCGGGCCAGCGCCCTGGAGGCGCTCGGCCACCAGTACCTGCGGCACGGTCAGATCTCCGACTGGCTGTCGGTCGATCGTGAAGCCGACCGGGTCCAGGGTCGCGAGAACGAGCTCTTCATGTTGACCATGGCCCGGCTGGTCGGCCTGTTGGTCGACCCCGAGGGCATTGCACTGCAGGAGCAGCTGGCGGCCCGCGAGTCGTATCCCCAGACGGCCAGTTACCTGGCGGCGCTCTATGCGCAGCAGGGTCGCATCGCTGAAGCCCAGGCCGCCGTCGACTGGCTCGAGGGCGCCGCCGACAGCCTCGAGGCGGCCGGCGACCTCGCTCGGGCCCAGGCCAACCGCGGCCTCGCCCTCGCCTATCGAGGCCACATCGCCGTCGCCCGCGAAGACGCCACCGCCGCAATCGACTACCTGCGTCGCGGCCTGAGGCTCATCCCCGGGAATCGCAACGTTCCACGCAACGCGCACCGCTTCGTGCTGGCCAACCTGATCGAGGACGATGACGAGTTGGAGGCGCTACGGATCTACGGCTCGCTCTACTACTCGCCGTGGTTGGAGGCGCTGGGCTACCTGCGCCGGGCGCAACTGCACGAGCGGCGCGGCGAGCGAGAGGACGCGCTCCGCTACTACGGCTGGTTCCTAGAGCTGTGGGCGGATGCCGACGCCGACCTGCAGCCGCAGGTCGAGTCGGCGCGGCGGGCGGTGAACCGACTCGCCGGCGAGTCCATCGCCGATTAACGAACTATCGATACACGAATTTCGCCCGAATTTCGTGGGATCTTCGAAGTCGAGTAATTGAGTAATTGAGCAATCGAACCTGCGAAGTCGAAGTTACTTCGCGGGTGGGATGCTCGAGTACTCGAGTACTCTACTGGTCAACTTCGAAGGTCCCACGAAATTCGGGCGTGATTCGCAACTCGTAAATTCTAACCGCGTTTGTGGGCGCGGTAGTTGATGCCAAGTGTGCCGAAGCTGGCAGCGCTCGACTGATGCGGCGCGCCGGCGAACACGTCGCCCCGCCAAGTGATCTCGAAGCCCTGAAAACCGGCCTCCTCAACGACAGACTGCAGCTCCGCTTCCAGCAGAGCGCCGGCCACTCAACCCTTCCAGAGGTCGATGTCGCGCTTGGCGTTTTCCGAGACCGGCTTCTGCACGCTGATGTCGGCGATCTGTATACGGCCGCCCGGCGCGAGGACGCGATGAAGCTCGCGGAAGACGGCCAGCTTGTCCGGGCAGAGATTGATGGAACCGTTGGAGATGACGACATCGGCCCAGCCATCCAACAGAGGTAAGGACTCGGCGTAGGCCTCGCGGAACTCGACATGATCCATGCCGGCTTCCTTTGCCGCCGCACCCGCCTTAGCCAGCATCTGCTGAGTCATGTCTATGCCGACGACACGGCCTTTCGGCCCAACCAGCCTCCCCGCGATCAGGCTATCGATCCCCGCGCCGCAACACACGTCCACAACGTTCGAGCCCTCCTCCAGATCACCGAGGCTGAACGGGTTGCCCGTGCCGGCGAACGACTCCACCGCGCCCTGCGGTATCGAGTCGACCAGCGCCGGGTCATAGCCGAGATTCAATGCGTGCGGCCGGCCGGTGTGGAAGTGATAGCCGCGCCCGGGGTTGTCGGCGACGTCGGCGTACTCCAGCCGGATCTCACAGCGCAGCGTCTCCAGGTCGACATCAGGAACGGGAACCGCTCCACTCATCGGGTCCTCCTCCGTTTCGGCCGGGCCTGCATAACTTAGGGTGGAATGGTCGTGGCCGTCCACCTCAACCACCCTGGTAACGCCAAGCCCGGAGGAGATCCTCCGGGCTATTTTCGTGACGGTGCCGCTCGTTGGCGAATCGGTATTCCATATTAAGCTCGCCGCATTAACCGAGTCAAGGATTGCCCGGTTGGACCGCAGTCGGCGTCTACCGGTGTTGTCGTGCCCCCGGTGGGGTCGGCAAAGCCTGGCGCCGTTGGCTACGCGGTCCCGCAGACTCGGAAGGGCGATCGCCGACACAGTGGGGACGCCCACGCCGACTATCGGAGAGTCCGCTTGCAAGCCCGGCGGGCGGCGGTCATTATTCTCCGCCATCTAGCCCAACCATCACGAAAGGCGGCACCATGAACGCGGCCACCATCATCCTCCGCCTGATTCACATCGTCTGCGGCGTGTACTGGGCCGGGACCCTCTTCTTCGTCGCCACGCTGCTGCAACCCAGCGTGGCCGACGCCGGGCCCCAAGGCGCGCCGGTGATGCAGGCGCTGATGCGGCGCCGCTTCCTCGACATCGTACCGTTCATGGCGATACTCACGATCCTCTCCGGGCTCGAGCTTCTCAGGCGCGTCTCCGGAAACTTCGCTGCGGCGTGGATGAAGTCGGGGCCGGGGATGACCCTCACCACGGGGGTCGTGGCCGCCCTGGTCGCTTTCACCGTCGGGATGACCGTGTTGCGGCCGTCTGCCAAGCGAGTGGGACCCCTCGCCCAGAAGGCGCAGGGTACTCCCGAGGGGCCCGAGCGCGACGCGCTGCACGCCGAGGTGCAGCGGCTGCGCCGGCGAACCGCCCTCGGCGGCCGCTGGGTCGCCGCGCTTTTGGCGATCGCCGTGATCGGGATGGCCGCCTTCCGCTACGTCTGAGGGGTGACCGGCCAAAACGAAAAGCTTGTCGATCCTGTGCCTTCCGTACTAGGTTCGACTAGCCTTACGCTCAGCCTGAACGACGGTTGACCGTCAATCCCCCGCACGAGTAAGTCCGGCGAGGCAAAGGAGGTCCAGTTGACGTGGTTCGACTTCAAGAAACGAGCGGCCCCGCTCTACCATGACGAGACCCACCGTCGAATGTTCGCCACCGCCTCCGGCCGCCCCAAGGGAGCCGACAAGCTCAAGAAGCTGAAGCTTGCGGATGACAACGAGGTGAAGTGGTGGCGCCGGTGGTTCTCCTCCCGCTCCAAGCGACGCTCACCTGACTCGGCGGATTAGACACTGCCAGACGATCTAGGCCCGGGTCATAAGACGCCAGATAGCCGACAAGTGAATCCGGGCAGAACGTCTTCTCCTTCCAGCTCGCCGTCCTCCTCGATCAAGGCTACGCTACCGTCAGCACGGAAGATCTGTGCTTGGCGGCGTCGGGGATCGATCAACCAGGCGAGCCGCGTGCCTGCGGCAAGCCAGTCAGCAACCTTTGCCAGCACCTCCCCCGCACGATCGCTCGGAGAGAGCACCTCGACCACGAGTTCCGGCGCCAGTTCGGCGTAGCCTTCCTCAGGAACACGATCGAGCCGCTGCAGCGACACGAAGGCGACATCGGGTCCGCGTACCGTGTCAGGGTCGTGGTCGATCTTGAAACCCGTGTCTTGAGCGAAGATTTGGCCCAGCCTTTTCGAGCGCACGAACGCCGTCAGCTCGAATGCCAGGTTGGCCGAGACCGCGCCGTGGCGAGTGCTCGGCGGCTCCCGCACCACCAGCCGGCCCCGAACCAGCTCCAGCCGCTTGCCGGGGATCGAACTCCGGCACAGCTCGTCGGCGGTCATCGTTTTCTCGGCGGTCATGCCTTTGAACATAGCGACCCCATCCAGACCCGGCGAGCAAGATAGAGCGCGGCGATCATCAGAATATCAACACCGATAGTTCAGCTGACTGAGACAAAATTGGCAGCCACGCCACTGCTAAGGGCCCGCTTGGGCCGTTGTGGCCGACCGCCGGCTTCTGTATGACGGCACACTATTTGCCCAACTGCTTCTTGGCCCGGCCAAACAAACAACCTGAGAACCGGAGGCACGCTATGGCCACGAAGACGTGGTTGAGCGCGGTGGCAATGCTGGTGGCTTTTTCCACGAGTTGCCGTGACGTGACGGAGCCGAACGCACGGTCGGAGCCGCCGCCGCGGCCTGCGTCCTCGCTCGTTCCCACTCCGCCGACGATGACCGACCTCGGTCACCTGGGCTCCACCGAATGCGACGACGTCGCATTTGCGCGGCGAATCAACAACCTCGCCAGGTCGTCGGTGAGGCGTGCGCATCTCCGGATATCGAGCACGCGTTCCTCTGGGAGAACGAGACGATGACCGACCTCGGCTCGCCGCCGGCCCGATGCACGCCACGGTTTGGCGGGGTGGGGCGATCATCGATATCGACGACGGCAGCCCATACCGCAGCCGAGCCGTCGCCTTGAACGAGTTGGGGCAGGTCGTCTTCGTCAAGTGGGGGCCACAGTCCGGTACGTACGTCTGGGATGACCCAACCGTCACCGCCTTGCCGGCCTCTTTCTGGAGTCCGAGCGCCATCAACCTCCTCGGCCAAGTCACGGGCACACATGCGGTGGGCGGCTACGCCCGAGCTGTCATCTGGGACGCGAGCGGCATCACGGACCTAGGAACGCTTTCCGAAGGCCTTACCAGCCGCGCCTTGGAGCTGAACGATCGCGGCCAGGTCGTCGGCTACGGCAAGGATGGGTCGGGGAAATACCGCGCCTTCTTCCGGGATGGCGGCGCGCCGACGGACCTCGGCGTCCTGGGCGGCACCGGGTCCTACTCCCGGTCCGAGGCCAATCTCGTAAACGAGCTGGGCCAGGTCGTGGGCAAAAGCACGACGGACGCGAATAACAGCCACGGCTTCGTCTGGCAGAACGGGGCGATGACCGACCTTGGCTCCCTCGGCAACAGCAGTATTCCTCGTGACCTGAACGACCGCGGCCAGGTCGTCGGCTACTACGAAGCGATGGTCGACGGTGAGCAGAAACACCGCGCGATCCTCTGGGAAACCCTTCGCCAAGCCACGCCCGAAGAGGAGATCGCGATCCTCACCGAGGCGGTGAACGATCTCGTCAACTCCGGCGATCTCGACGCCGGACACGCACAGACGCTCCTCGCCAAGCTGGACGATGCAGACAAGAAGCTCGAGAAGGGCGACATCGACGCCGCGGTTAAAAAGCTGGAGGATTTCATCGAGAAGGTGGAGAAACTTGTCCTAAGAGAAGATCTCTCGCCCGAAGACGGTGAGCTTCTGATCGACGCGGCCCGGAGCGCCATCGACCAGCTGTTGGCGTAGCCCCACCCGCAGCTACACCGCTCGCCGCTCGCGACGGTCGGTCAGAGCGGCAAGAATGCTCTTGGCCCCGACACGTTCGGCCAGCGCTGCAACGATAAACTGGTTCAGACTGGTCGAATCACCCTCAGCTAGCTCGGCGGCTCGCCGATGCAGCGTTCGCGGAAGGCGCACCAGGATACGACCGCTGAAGCTCTGCTCCTCCGCAGGCGCCGGAATATCCTGGCCCATATCAAGCGCAGCTCCAATCCAGGCTTCCGCCGCGCTTTCCAGCCGCTCGTAGGCTTCGACCAGACTGTCTCCCTGTGTGACGCAGCCGGGAAACTCCAAAATTCGCGCGGTATACGTCCCGGTTTCCTGATCAGGGATCACCACACGGGAATACGGAGCCTGCAGGTACTCGGCAGGCGTCTTCGTTGAGCTATGCATCATGAGCGGTCCCGTTCGACGATATCCTCGAGGGCATCGATATCCGACTCCAGATGATCCAGTGTATGCCCACGGCCCACGCCAACCGCTCCAGTTCCGCGGCCCGCACTCCCCGGCGGCGACGAAGCTGCTCGACCCTCCGCCTCAGGCGAGCCAGCGTCTTCCTGATATCATATACGATATCACACCTCTGTCAATCGCACCTTGCTCGGCCTGCAGACTACGGCAGGCGCATCAACAACTCCTCAACTCCGCTCAGATTCCGAGGGCCTCGCGTGTGACTGCGTTGGTGGGATGATCCCGGTGACGTCGCCCTGAGGGATGGGTTTCGGCTACTGCGGGACGACACTTATATAGGAAGCTGAAATGAGCGAACAGCGGACCGAAGTCGTGGTGATCGGAGCCGGCCCGGCGGGGCTGGCGGTGGGCGCCTGTCTGCGGCGTGAAGGGATCCCGTTCACGATCCTCGAGCGCGCCGACCGGGTGGGCGCGGTCTGGCATCGCCACTACCAGCGGCTGCACCTCCACACCGACAAGGCACACTCGCGCCTACCCTTCACGGCCTGGCCGCGGGGCTGTCCCACCTACCCTTCCCGGAACCAGGTGATCGACTACCTCGAGTCGTACGCCCGGCGCCACGAGCTTGAACCTCGGTTCGGTCAAAATGTGGTAGCGGCCCGCCGTGATGACGGCGGGTGGCGGACGGAAACCGAAGACGGCTCGTACCACTCGAGCCATCTCGTCGTCGCCACGAGCTACACCGGTCAGCCGGTGGTTCCTGCGTGGCCCGGCCGGGAGACCTATCGAGGCACGGTGATCCACAGCTCCGCTTACCGCAGCGGCGCACCTTACCGCGATCAGAGCGTGCTGGTGGTCGGGTTCGGCAACTCGGGCGGCGAGATCGCCATCGATCTTTGGGAGCAAGGGGCGCGGCCGTGTCTTGCGGTGCGCGGTCCGGTGAACGTCGTGCCCCGTGACCTGTTCGGGCTCCCAATCCTCGCCATCTCCATCCCGATGAGAAAGCTGCCGCCTCGTATCGCGGACGCATTCACCGCACCTGTCGTGCGCTGGAAGTGCGGAGACATCCGGCGCCTGGGCCTGCAACGCGCGAGCGATGGACCGCTGGCGCAGATTTACGGCAGGTCGCGCATCCCGCTACTCGACGTGGGCACGCTCGAGCTGATCCGACAAGGACACGTGCAGGTGCGGCCGGGACTCGAGTGCTTCACGGAAAAAGGCGTGGTCTTCACCGACGGGTCGCAACTCGACTGCGACGCCGTCGTCCTCGCCACCGGCTACAAACCGGCGGTGAGAGCATTCCTGGGAGACTCGCCGGCCCTGGACGACGAGGGCGTTCCCAGCAGCAGCGGGGCCGAATCAGAAGTGCCGGGACTTTACTTCTGCGGGTTCTTCGTCGCACCCACCGGGATGTTCCGCGAGATCGCCATCGAGGCACGCAGAATCGCTCGGGCGATCGCAACCAAGCGAAACAGGTATTCCATCGAACGCGAAAGGAGCCGTCGATGAAAACGGCACCGACCCTCGCACTCGCCGTGTTGTCGATCGCCGCAGCTTCGGCCTGTTCATCTCCCAAAGTGATGGTGCCGCCCAGGATCGACCTTCAGGATCACGAAGTCCTCGCGATCATCGAGTTCAGCTCGTCCAGCCAGGGCCAGCTGGGGCCACTCACCACGACTCGATTCATGGAGTGGGTGCGAATCGATCAGGGACTGCTGCGCATCATCGAGCTGGGGACGGAGCAGGAAGCGCTGAGCGAAGTCGGGAGCGCGCGCCTGGACCGAGCAGCGTACCAGGAGCTCGGCCGCACCCACGAGGTCGCCACGATCTTCACGGGTGAGGTGGTTGTTTCCGACATCCGACCGGCGGTCAGTATCAGCGCCGACCTCCGTAACATCGGTGCCGCGGCCGATGTCGACGCCACGCTGACCGTGCAGATGGTCGAGACCGCCAGCGGCGCCTCAATCTGGAGTCGCTCCGCCGAAGTGACCCAGCGCGTCGGTCACGTCAGCCTGATAGGCGGCGACATCTCCTTCGATGCGGATGATCCCGAGCGCGCCTACGGCGACCTGGTCGACGCACTGCTCGAGTTGGTGACGCGAGAGTTCCGGGTGACCTGGGAACGCCAGTAGCGAGACGGGGGGCGACTCTCACGTCGTGCCCGCCGATGGTTCATACTACGCCGCGCCTCGTTCGAGCCGCCGGATGCGAACAGCACCGTCTCCGGGGAAAACCGCCACCAAATGCAACTCGCCTCCAAGTGCCTCCACAACCTCGTGGAGCGTACTCACCAGCATATCACCTCGGCGTTCAAGCCTCGAGACATTGGACTGCGCAACCTCCAGGCGAGCTGCTAGCTCCTCCTGCGTCACGTCGCAAGCGTTTCGCAGCTCACCCAGATCCAGGGCCACCAGAAGGGCCAGCACTTTCTCCTCAGCGCGCGCACGCCGTTCCGGTGACATCCTCTCGCGCAGCTCACTGAACTTACGGGCCATCTATCAAGCCCTCCTCTCGCAACTCGTTCAGGTGCTCATCGTAGAGTTGATCAGCCACGGGCACGAACTCGTCGTACCACCGATCGTCTCCAGTCTTCCTTCCACCTATGAGCAAGATCGCCGTGCGGCGGGGGTCGAACGCGTACAGAATCCGATACGGCTCACCTCGGTGCTGGACCCGCAGTTCGCGCATCCGCCCGTGACGTGAACCGAGAACATCCGTACGAACTCATCGGTGTACTGAACCTCCCAAGCCATATTAGAATAACCTCGATAGCATATGCGGTCAAACGCATAACACTCGGCACATGGTCTCTACACCGTAGCCGGTGGCCTGTCTGGATCTGCGCGGTGTGGCTTCCTCAGCCACTAAGCCAGATCTAGCCAGTGCCTCTCATCAGATGCTCAACTCGAGGGTGAAGGAGGGACAAAGGAGGGATCGGTCGTCCTCGTCGTCGACGCAGGCGATGACGACACAACGGCGTGCTACATCTGCGGCAGAGTCACAGGTGCGTGACGCAGCCGGTAACGGTCCGTGACCATCAGATCCCGCCAGGCTCGCTGCGCCGCCTGCAGGCGCTGCGGGCTCGCAGTTGGCTCCAGTTGACCGGGCCAGCCAGCGGTACCGTCCGGCGGGAAAGGATCCGCCACGAAGCGCAGCGCCTCGTAGCACATCACCCCCACCGCCGCGGGCGCGCCCGCCACCGTCGCCGTCGCCGGGTCGGCCCGATCGAGGCAACCGACCAGCGCGACGACCGCGGAGTCGGCGGCCAGCGACAGCCTGTGGAAGAGCGTGTGCTCGGGATCGGAGAGGTGCCAACCGTCATCGGTGTGCGTGAACTCGCCGGGCACGCGCGCCAGACCCGCCGACAGCCGCGCCGGATCCGGTGGCACCGTCCGCTGAATGCGCACACGGGGCGCACCCTCTGCTTCCGGGGCCGCAGGCGGCGTCGGCAGAGTCTCGAGAACACCGCTCAGGTAAACCCAAATAACGCCGCCGCCTATCATCAAGAGGATCACGGCCTGCACTGCGAATTGTCTGCGCGCCTTGCGCTCGTCGGCGATCGGGCGACCGCACTCAGTACACCGGGACGCCCGGTCGGAAATGAATTGCCTGCAATCAGGACAGCGGATGAGGGGCATACGGCTCTGCCTAATCCTCCTCGAGCTCCATGACCCAGACGTCGCTCTCGTGCGATCCCATGGTGAGGTAGAACGTGCGGCCATCGGTTGAGAAGCCGTAGCGGGTGTGCTGGCGGGCGGGATCGTCGAAGCGGACGAGCACGCGGCTGGCTCCGCCTTCTCTGGCTACGGCTCGGATCGTCCAGCCCTCCTCGCCGCGCGACAGGTAATAGACCGTGCTTCCGTCCGCCGACCAGGCCGCGTAGAACGCCTCGCTGCCGTCGGCGTCGTTGGAAGCGATCAGCCGCGTTTCGCCGCCTTCGG
>JBDHAL010000091.1:0-17163 GCA_039588075.1 Gemmatimonadota bacterium
CAGCAGGATGAGGTCCGCCTGCGGGACCCGGGCGAACAGCGCCGCATCTGTCATCGCCTCGACCGCCACACCGGCGGCGGCCAACTCGGCCGCTACCGTCAGCCCTTCCCCTCCCGGCCGTGCTTCGCCGATCCACACTCGAAACGACCGGCCCGATCGTCGAGCGGCCAGCAATGCCGAAAGCACCGATCCGCTTCGACTGTAGGTCGCGACCGTGCTTCCCTCCTCGACCAGTTCCAGCATTACAGGCTCAGCCATCAAACGCGACGAGAACGCATCCGCCCGCTCCCACAGCTGCCTCGCTCCTCGGCACCCCAACAATGCCGCCGCCAGATGATAGAACGACGCCATCTCCGGCTGCGCCCTCACCACCCGCAGGGCAAGCTTCTCCCCCCAACCCGCATCTTCCGGTTCGCTTCCGACTACCTCCGCGCATTCCCCAAAACCGGCGACCGCTTTGGCCATATCGAGGGCCAGCTCCCGCGACCCCCGGGTGCGGTCCGCGGCAATGTCGGCGACGCTTTGATCAATTCTTTGCCAAAGATCGTCGATCTCGCTTTTGTTAGGCTTCACAGCTTTAGTTCCGGCGTTTTGCGTGTCTTGTGGCGGACGCCCCAGTCGCACTGTATCTATTCCTACCGTCCCCATTGCCGAAGCGAAGAATCGGCGCTAGGATTCTGGTATCTGGTCAGAAAGGTAGACGAACCGGTGGTGAGGCCGGGCCGCCATAGATAGTACAACGAAAGTGAATCCTGGGGACCACCCCGGGAGCCTTCAATACGCCACGCGGGCGGTCGGTCGCGGTCCCGTCCCCCAAGCCGCGATCACATCGCTCCTCAAGTAGAGGGGATCTGGTTATGCGATTTGGCCAGAGGCCTATGCCTGTCCTTAAGAGCCTGACGATGTCTCAGGTGGACGAGTTGCGAGCGGTGGGAAACGTGCGCAACTACCGAAAGAACGAGAGTGTGTACGAAGTGGGTCAGCCGGCCGACGCGCTCTTCATGGTATTGCGAGGTCGCGCGCGCCTGCGCGATCGCGACTGGGAAGGCCGCGACATAACGGTCAGCTTTTCCGCCGAAGGCGAGATGTTCGGGCTGGAAGCGCTGGCGGAGCTTCCGAAACGAGTCCTGTCAGTGACGGCCGCCGAAAGCAGCGAGCTTCTCTCGATCGACGATGAGGCGCTGCGCGAGCTGTTGAACCGGAACAGCACCCTTGCCCGCCACCTGTTGCGCCACGCGGCCGCCGTGTGGACGCACATGGACGAGCGGATCAAGATGCTGGCATTCCTCGACGTGCCCTCGCGCCTCGCCGGCACGATCCTCTGGCTCGCCGATCGTTACGGATCACCTGCCGAGTCCGGGCTCGAGGTGCCGTACTGGTTCACGCACCAGGAGATTGCCGACCTGATCGGCTCGACTCGCGAGACCGTGACCACGGTGCTCGCCGACTTCAAGCGCGAGGGGTTGGTGGACAGCCGCAACCATCACTTCGTGGTACTCGATCGGCGTTCGCTGACGAACCGCATCAAGTTGCCCGACTTCGGCGAGGCGGTTGGCGCACAGGTTTGATGAGCCGGCAAAGCGCTCAGAGACTCCGTCGAGGGGCGCGGATCTTGTTCGCCGCTCGGCCCTAGGGTAGGCCGCGGTAGCGACCCTGATACACAAGGTCGTTCGTCCTGCGGTCAAGCAACTTCAGGTGAACGTACACGCCGTCGTACTCGAGAACACCGACGTAGTCCGGCCCGCACCGCGTGTTCATCCGCATCGACACGGGGACGCCGCCCTCTTCGCGCATGTAGTAGTTGCGGAGCCTCAGCATGCCGTACAGCGCTACGGCCCGGCATACCTCGGGCATGACTTCTTCGACCACGTAGCTAAGCTCTCCCTCCACCGCACCAACGCTCGCTCTCAGCGCCGTCCAACGGAAGGCGGTGCTATCGACGGCTAGCAGATCGTCCTGCGTTACGTCGAAGGGCAACTGGGCCGATGTCTCGCCCGCCGCCAACACCATCGCCAGCGCGGCGAACAGAGTCGCCCTCATATACGTTCGTGGATTCACCCTTCAGCCGCCTCCAAGAATGGAAAACATCTCCACAAGCCTCGGCAAGAAGCTAGCAGGTTTCGGCGGTGGATGGCAGGGGTCGACGCTGGACGGGATTCGACTGAAGCGGACGTGTTGTCTAGTGGCGGACGGTTAGCCGGCGGCGCTCCAGCCCGAGGCCTTGATCTCCGCGATCACGGCCTCGAGCAACTCGCCGGCCTGCACCAGGCCGTCGCCGTTGCTGCCGGCATTCCGGGAAAACGCCGCCCGAGCGGCCGCCGCGTTAAGACTGCGGTATGCCTCCAGAGTGCGGCGCGCCAGGTCGCGAAGCCTGGCCTGGTCCTTTCTAACATGGTTCTCCGACAAAGCAGTACACTCCCATTCTGTCAATCCAACTTTCCAAAGGCGGAAGCGACTTGTGCGACACCCATACTGCGTGCCTGATTCAATGCCCGGTTGGCCGCCGCCAACAGCAACTCCGGACAGGCCTGCATCTGTCCGTTATGGCCGTCCGTCCCGGCGGTCCCCGCGCTGAACGTCACCGCATAGTCTCCGTCGACATAGCACGACAATGAGAGCGATGTGAAGCGCTCCGCCAGTTGAACGGCGCCCGCCGGTGGCGTGTGCGGCGCCAGCACCAGGAACCTGAGCGACTCGAGTCGCCCGATCACATCCGAATTGCGCGTCTGGTGATGTAATGCTAGCGAGAACCTCCTTCCCATCTCCATCAACGCATCACCGGTAGCCAGCAAGCTGTCGGGCGGCGGATCGGCTCCGAACACGACGCAGGAGATCGGATCGTCAATGCGCTGTGCCAGAGCCATCATCTCACGAAGGCGGCGCTTGATACCCTGCGAGGTGTAGTGACCCGTCTCCGCATCCAGGAGCATGCACGAGTGCATCTCGTCCACATCCCGCTTGAGTCCGGTCCAGGTCCCGAGCTTCGCAACCAGCTCGTCCGATGCGAGCGGTAGCTCGACCACGTCCCAGAACCCGTCCGCCAGTGCGGCGAGTCGTTCCTCATGCGACATCTCCGCATCGCAAAGACCGATCACGGGTATCGCGGGCCGCATCGACAGCCGCCGCAACTCGCGACCTACGCCGATCTGCGTGCCCACCGGCAGTCTCAAGTCGAACAGCACCGCATCGGTCCGCCGGTCGAGCAGGTACCCGGCCAAGGATTGCGGCTGCTGCCGCGATGAGACTCGAAAGCGATCGCTCTCCAATGCCGCCTCGATCGTTCGCGGGAGCGACACGTCTGTTGTGAACACCGTTACCGCCGCGGGCCCATGCGGGGACGCTGCCCTGGCAGCGTCCAGCGGGATCCGCTCCTGGACCTTGTCCATGAATTCCTTACGCCTCCGTTGTTGGTGAGCGCTGGGCAGCTCTCGGAGGGAGAATGCAAGAGGCGAGCCGCCCGTCGTGTCGTTGCGTGCTAGGCTGTAAGTCGTTCTGGGGCAATTGATTTCAGGGCGAGTTGATCTCAGCTGGAGCGCCTGTCTTCGGGAACTTCGTGCCTGTTGGCGTGCAAAG
Source organism: Gemmatimonadota bacterium (assembly GCA_039588075.1). Classification (GTDB taxonomy): domain Bacteria; phylum Gemmatimonadota; class Gemmatimonadetes; order Palauibacterales; family KS3-K002; genus JBDHAL01. The sequence goes on from JBDHAL010000091.1 coordinate 3,574, forward strand.
ATTTCCGGGTGGGGCGGCTGTTGATGGATTGTTGACTGGCAAGTGAACATTGAACATCGAGCATCGTTCATCGAACGTCGAGAATACTACCCGATGTTGAACGTTGAACCTCGGACGTTTGACGTGAACGTTGACGGGGTTGGCGGCCTGTCCGCGGGGAGGAGGAGATGGGTGGGAGACTCCGGAAACAAATATGATCTGCGGCAGCGGCTCATTCAGTTTGCCGTCACGACCTCACGGATTGCCGAGAAACTTCCCTCTACCCGAGCGGGTTGACATGCCGCCGGCCAGCTGCTTCGCTGCGCGACCGCCCCGGCACCTCTTCACGCCGAAGCCCAAAGCGCCGAGTCACGCAAAGACTTCATTCACAAGATGAAACTCGCCCTAAAGGAGCTACGAGAAACCCTGGTCTGGCTAGAATACCTCGAACAGCTAGGAATCGGCGACCTCACTACGATCCAAAAGGGAATCAAAGAAACGGACCAGCTGATCCGCATATTCGTGGCAAGCATCGCCACAGCCCGAAGGAACGACCGCGCCCTGTCATAGCCACAACGCCATCAACGTTCATGTCAAACGTCCGAGGTTAAAACTTCAACATCGGGTAGTATTCTCGACGTTCGATGAACGATGGTCGATGTTCGATGTTCGGCTGTGCTCTCACCCCGCCTCCGCCTTAGCCGCCTCAAACACCGCACGAAGCGACTCCTCCCACCGCGCCAGAGCCGACGCGTCGGAAGGATCGGAAAGGTAGTCATCGACCACGTCCGCCGCGACGAACCCGTGGGTGAACGGATGCGAGTGCACCCTGACGCACCAGGAGTCGGGTCGCTCGGCATCGTGGCCTGGCGGTCGAGTGGATACGTTCCACTGACCGCCCCAGGCTCGGAACGTGTCCATCACCGCGTCGCGAAGCTGTGCCTTTTTCTCTTCCATACACTCACTGAGTTGAGTCCATCGGCGTGGCGGCCACCGCCGGCCGCGAATGGCCGCCCGGCTCTCTCCCGGCTGCCCGCGACGCACGAACCATCCTGGCGATTCTGGCGCGCCGGCGGACGAAGACCTGGTGAGCGGCGAGGCCAAGCGTAAACAGGAAGCCGAGGGCAATATGCGAAATCGCCATGGCCTCCAGCCAGCCCGCGTGCGTGATGGCCTGAATCAGGTAGCCTGTCACGAACATGGGCGCCGCCGCCAGCACGGTGACGATACCGCTTCTGCGACCCGCCAACAGGCCGGCGCGGTAGTGCTCCCATATGTGCCGGGCCGCGATGAGCCCCACCGCGAAGATGAGCAGAGGTGACACTATGATGTGCGCTTTGAGGAACCACGGTTGGAGAGGGTGGTTGACCACGGCCCAGGGATCATCGGTCTGCAGCAGATACTTCGCCCAGAAAAGGCCGGCGCCCGTCACAGCCGTAGCGGAAGCCGAGATCCAAACAAGCCACTTCTCGAAACGGCTCATCGATCCCCCGCGCCGCCATGCGCCGCGAACGGACGAATGACCCGGTGAAGCGCCAGCACGCGTCGAGCGGCTTCGGTCACGGCCTGCGAGGTAAGTGTTGCGCCGGTGATGTTCACAATCGACCTCTCGAGGTTGAGCGACCCGGTCAAAAGCGCGTCTTCGAACTGCGCCAGCCAGCTCTCCGGCGCCCGATACTCGGGTGGCTCCGAGAACTTGAGGATCTCGATACGCCGAATCCGCGACTCCGGGGAAACGACGATCATCAGCACCTCCGGCAGCGTCCGAACGCGGTGGGCATCGAAGTAGGCGACGCCGAGAGACTGATCGCCGCCCAACCCCACGTAGTAGGTCACCACGCTCTGATCGACCTCGGTGCCCGAACCGGCCAGCTCACGGGCCGAATCCAATTCCTGTTCGCTCAAGAACGCGGTGCGACGTTCGATCGTCGCCGGCTCCGGAAACGCCATGCGAAGCGCCTCCTGCTGCGTCAACCGGACCTGGGCAAAGGCCGCCCCCGTTACTGCAGGAGGCGCCTGTAACACGACCGCGGTCGCGAGAACGACCTTTGCCCGACCCAGTGCCCACCTCCGTCCGGTTCGCGGGCGCTTCACTAGAACAGGTAGCCGATGTTCACGTTGAACTGATCGACGCCGGTGCCCGCCCCGTTCCTGTTGATCGTGTAGTCCGCCTTCACAATCAGGTTGGTGATCGGGTTCCAGGCCGCACCGATCATGATGATCTCTCTATCGGTCGCCGGGTTGGAGGAGAATCCGCTCGGAACCCGGTCCTGCGTATTCAGCTGCTCATAGCGAACGTAGGGGATCAGCCGCTGCGTCGTGGGCGCGCGATGCAAAACGTCGTACCCCGCCTGCAGGTACCAGCCCACCAGGCGCTCGCCCACCGACTCATCGCCGGTGAATCCCTGTGCCGAGTTGATCCCGGGCACATCGTCAACACCGGAAAGCGCGAACAGCCCACGCAGATTCCAGCCATGGGCCCGGTATTGAGCGTGGCTCTCCCAGATGACCGTCAGCGCACCGATCGCCGTGCTGTCCGTCGGCGCAACGGCGCCCTGCCCGGAATTTCCCGCGTAGAGCGATGTCCCGACCAGGAAACCGAGTAGGCCCTGGTAATCGACCCGGGCGACGCCGGCCAAGTCCTCGGCCACCGCCTTCGAGCCCTTCTGCCTGCCACCGCGCAGGCCCGCCGCATTGAATCCGCCCGCCTTCGAGCTGCTGCCCTTCACGGCCGCGAGCCCGCTGACCACATAGGCCCGATAGGCGAAGCCGCTGCCCTCACCGAAAACGCCAAGCCCGTTCTCCCGCCACGTGGTGGGCAGGATCTGCAGCTCGGTCGCCGGACGCTCCGTCCCGAGGAAAGTCGGCGGCTCGTGCAACTCGTTGATGAATCCTACCGGGAGGAGTAACAGCCCGGCGCGCGCTCCGATGTTGTCCGAGATGAGGTAGTCCAGGTAGGCGAACTCAACCGAGACCGATCCCGTTTGGCTCGTCGAAGCGTGCTCGATCTCGATTTCCGAGTTGAAGAGCCACCGGTCGTTGAACTTGTAGCCGACATAGACGACCGCCCGCAGGAAGTCGATCTGGTCGGTCCTATCCGAGGCAGAGCCATCCTCCTGGCTATCGGCGAACTTCTCGTAGAGCATCTCCCCGTAGCCGCCGATAGACACGCCCTGCTGTACCCGGTAGACCCTCGAGGCCGCCGGCCCGAAACCGTAGATGCCGGTATCGGCCTCCACGACGACCTCTTCACCTAGCTTCAGCTCTTCTAGCTCACGCGTGATCGCCTCGATCTGCCGCTGCAGTTGAACGATCGCCGCGCTGTCACGTCCCGCCAATTGCTGTTGCAGCAGCTCGACCTGTCGCTCCAGCTCCTTCAGCCGCGCCTCGAGATCCGGCGCCTGGCCGTATCCCGGCGCCGCCAGCAACGACGCCACCAAGAACAGTCCGCCGGTCAGCTTCACTATGTTCCCGTAGCCCACGCTCGTCTCCCTAATCCCCCTGATTGCGAGGCCTTCAAAACAGCTCCGCCGGCGAGCCACGGCTCCATCGCCTCGTTCCAACTCGCCGCCACGCGGTCATCGCTCTCGCAGAGAAACAGCACCGCGATCCCGGGATGCCTCTCCACCCACTCCCGACCGCCGACCGGGCCCAAGACGAACAACGTCGTCGAGACCAGATCGGCGACCATCGGATCGTCCGCCACCACCGTCACGCTCCCCCACGCCGGAACCGGCCGGCCCGTCCGCGGGTCCAGGATGTGACCGAAGCGCTCACCTTCGACCTCCACATAGCGCTCCGACGCCGCGCTCGTGGCGACCGATACATCCCGTAGCCGCAACGTCGCCGCCACCTCCGCTCGCCGTGACGGGTGCGCCACGCCCACCTCCCACCCCTCTTTCCGGATCCCCAGCACCACGAGCTGCCCGCCGAAGTCCAGCACCCCCGCCTCGATCCCCCGATCCTCCAGAGCATCCGAGGCCGCCCTCAGCGCCGCTCCCTTCCCGAATCCCCCCGCCGTCATCCATCCCGCTGACTTCCGGCGCACCACGCCGCCCTCCCGCACTTTCAGCTCGAACGCGCCGGCTCCGCTCTGCGACAGCGCCCGCGCCAGCTCGCTCTCCGACGGAATCCGACCGCGACCCCGCAGATCCCACGCATCGATCAGCGGCCCCACCGCCGGCTCGAATGCCCCTTCGCTCCTATCCGCCCAGCCCCGTACCTCCTCCAGAAGATCCACCAGCTCCGACGACACCCGCACCAGCGAACCCGGCTCCGCCGCGTTCAGCAGGCCCAGCTCGCTGTTCTCACGCCAGCTGCTCAGCAGGCCCTCCAGCCGATCCACCGCCGCGAACGCGTCTTCGATCGCCGCCGCTCCCGACGCCCCGTCCACGGCCCGCACCCGCGCCCGCAGCCGCGTCCCCATCAGATACGCCTCCCGCTCCACCCACACGCCGGCCGCCGAACTCCGCGCTGTCTTGGGAGCTGATGTGGCAAGCGATACCGGCAGGGCCAAGGCCAGAAATGGCGGAATCAGGCGCAACAGGGCGTCCAGGAGCCGTCTCCTCAACGTAGAAAAAGCTGGTGGGGGCCAACCTGAAATTGAGAACCATTCTCAATCAGTGCCAACCTAGCCCCGAACGCTTTACCCTGTCAAGTGTGGAATAATTGAATTCTGGACTTCAAAAGGCGGAAGGTCGCTGGGGAAATTCTCGAATGTTGACTCCGGGAGTACGGAATGGGGGAGTTTGGAAGTGGGAAGCTGTCACGGCTCGACCGCCTCCGCTCATTTCCCACTTCCAAACTCCCCTATTCCGTAATCAAGTAATCAGAATTCGGGAATTCCCGCCTCTCAAGGCACCCAGGCGTTGTTCGCCCGATCGACATCCGGAAACGCAGACTCCGGATCGATCTCAACTCTAACGACGCGCGCGTCCCCCGGCAGGTTCATAGCGGCGGTCTTTGCACCGGAGAGCCAAACACCGACCGGTATTACCTCGTCGATGACGTCACCGCCGGCAAGGGTGATCCGAAGGTGCACGGGCATGGGAACAAGGCCGAGGTCCGCGATGACGATCCGGGTCCCGTCTTCGGTCTGGGTGACGCTGGCGACAGCCTGATCCAGCGTCCAGGTCTCGTAGTACCAGCTGCGCCAGAACCAATCGAGGTCGCGCCCGCTGACGGCCTCGAAGTGGTTGAAGAGATCCCAGGGATAGGGGTGCTTGTAGGCCCAGGCCTGGATGAACGAGCGATAGGCCTCCAGGAACGTCCGCTCGCCGAGAACGCCGCGCAGCGCGACGAGCATGGTCGCCGGCTTGGAGTACGAGGCGACACCGTAGGCGCCGTCGTAATGGTAGTCGGATCGGCGCATCATCTCGCCTTCATTCCCGCTGCGTGCCATCTGCACGTATCCGCGCTGATCGTTTAGCTCGAAGTTCATGCCGGGGAAGAAGTCCATGGCGGCCTGGTTCTCGTTGAAGGTGGTGGTCCCTTCGTCCATCCAGGCGTAGCGCCGCTCGTCGAGCCCGATGATCATCGGAAACCACATGTGCGCCTCTTCGTGAGCCGTCACGTAGTAGAGCGCGCTGTCGGTGGACTGATTGTAGGAGCCGATGAGCGTGAACATCGGGAACTCCATGCCGCCGCCGATGATGTTCGCTCCCTCCAGCGCCGTCATGTGGGGCCACGGGTAGGGGAAGCCGGTGTAGTCTGACAAGAAAGAGATCGCGTGCTGCGTGTAGACGGCCGAGTTCTTCCAACGCGGGGCCAGCTCCCTGTACAGGGCATCGGCGCGTGCGTAGTCGACCGAGCCGTCACCGTCCCTATCTCCCACCGGCGTTCGCCCCGCGTCCCAAAACGACTCGCGGGTCACGCTGAACGCCACGTCACGAACGTTCTCGGCCGAGAAACGCCAAGCGAGCAGGCCATCCTCGCCGTTACGGGTGGCGCGGCCGAAATCATCCGCGCCGATGACGTGGACGATCGTATCGCTTCTCTCGGCGCGCTGCAGGCGCTCGTGCACCGCAGGTGCGAGGACCTCATCCGGGTTCTGGAGCGTCCCCGTGGCAACGACCACCCATTCCTCCGGAACCTCGATGGTCAGGTCGTAGTCGCCGTAGCCCATGTAGAACTCGGCCCTGCCCATGAACGGGTCGGTCTGCCACCCCACCACATCATCATAGACGCACATCTGGGGGTACCAGTAGGCGAGGAAGAAGAGGTTGTCCGCATCCCAGCCCATGCGGCTGGAAGCGCCGGCCCGCGGGATGGTGAAGGAGTACTCGATCTCCAGTTCCACGGCGCCCCCGGGCATGAGAAGGAACGGCAGCCGAACGCCCAAGACCGTGCCGTTCACGGAATACAGCGCACCCTGCGTGGCGCCCGCTTCGATCTCACCGGCCTCTACACCGCCCGCTACGACGCGCGAAAGTTCGACGCCACCGGTGACCTCCTCGAAGATGTTCCGGGGCACTCCTTCGGCGTGAAGGTTCTGCGACAGCTGCAAGAACACGACGGGCAAAGTGTCCGGCGAGTTGTTGTGATAGACGATCGTCGCGCTGCCGGCGAGTCGCTTGTCCTCCGGGAAGATCCGGGCGGTGAGCGTGTAGTCGGCCCACTGCTGCCAGTAGCCGGAGCCCGGAACGCCTCCGGGAGACCGGGTTCCGTCCTCGAGCGCCGCTTCGAAGTCAGCCGGGTAGAACACCGGATAGGGCAACGTTCGCCTGGCCGAATCCGCGGCCGGCGTGGCGGATTCGGCGACCGGTTTCTGACCCGAGCTGGCGCACGCCGCGATGACAGCCGTCCCGGCGATGGCGAGGGAAAAAGCGGCTACTCGCTTCATGAGATACCTCTGCTGTGCGTGACTGTCGATGTGTTTGGGGATCGAGGATCGCCGTATCTAACCCCGGCCACCCAATGGACGCAAGGCGCACCGGAGCAGCCGTGTCCTTGGCGTCGAGGCGGAAAGGTCTGCGTCGCTTCTTGCGTGCGGCAGCCGAACGCATAATCTTCCCAAATCACCCTCAGCCTCCCAGCCCCAGGGGCCTCACACTCGTGACTCCACCACGCCGCCCGGCTCAGGAGGCCTGACACCATGAGCGACCGCAAGTTCTCTCGACGGGATTTCGTAAAGGTAGGCGCCGGCGGAACGGCGGCTGTCTTGCTCACCGGTAAGAAAGCCGTGGCCGCAGCGCCACCCATGCCCGAGCGCCCGTTCGGCCGTACCGGCCACAACGTGCGCCTGTTCAGCCTGGGCGGCCAGGCGACCCTGGAGAAGAACGGCACCCGTGACGAGTCGGTCGCCATCATCAACCGTGCGATCGACATGGGAGTGAACTACATCGACACGGCGGCCGCCTACGGCCGGGGCATCAGCCAGACCTATATAGGCGAGGTCATGGCGACGCGCCGCGACGAGGTCTTGCTCGCCACGAAGACCCACGACCGCACCCGCGACGGCTCGCTGCGGCTCTTGGAGGAGAGCCTTCGGCTCCTGCAGACGGACCACATCGACCTCTGGCAGCTGCACAACGTGCGGAACGACGAGCAGGTGGACCGCATCCTTGGTAAGGGCGGAGCGATCGAGGCTCTGCAGCAGGCCCGCGAGGAGGGTGTCGTCCGCTTCCTCGGCATTACGGGCCACTACGATCCCGAGCCGCTGACCCGAGCGATCCGCGAGTTCGAGTTCGACACGATCCTGATGGCGCTCAATCCTGCCGACCGCCACCACTTACCGTTCACCGAGACACTGCTGCCGTTGGCGAACGAGAAACAGATGGGTGTGATCGCAATGAAGATCCCCGCCCGTGGCCGTTTGTTCCGGGAGGGCGGCGTGACCTCGATGAAGGATGCCATGTCCTATGTCCTGACCTATCCCGTGAGCACGGTGATCATCGGTTGCGACAACCTGGACCAGTTGGAAGAGAACATCTCGATCGCCACGAACTTCCAACCGCTGTCGGACAGCGAGATGGATAGGATCGCCGGCCTAACGGCCAGCTACGCCAGCACGGCCGCGTTCTTCAAGCGTGACGCCGATGGCTTCGGCCGCGGTGACGAAGACGATCAGGACACCGACCAGTAAACCGGATGAACGCCGGCCCCGCCAATGACAGCGTCGGGCCGCCAGACAGGGGAAAAGAGGATCTCAATCCGTTCCACATCGCGCAGCGGCAGTTCGATCACGCCGCGCGCTACCTCCCCGAGCTCGATCCCGGACTCGCCAAGTTCTTGAAGCAACCGAGGCGAATGATAAACCTCGAATTCCCCATCGAGACCGATGACGGAGAAGTAATCAACTTTGTCGGTTATCGTTGCCTGCACAGCCGCGCGCGCGGGCCCGGCAAGGGCGGGATCCGCTATCACCCGGATGTAACGGCAGACGAGGTTCGGGCGCTCGCCTCCTGGATGACCTGGAAGTGCGCCGTGATGGACGTGCCGTTCGGCGGAGCCAAGGGCGGCGTCGTTTGCGACCCGAAGAAGCTCACGAAGGAGGACCTGGCCAAGATCACGCGGCGATTCATCGCGGCGCTGGGCGATATGATCGGACCGTACACCGATGTGCCGGCGCCGGATGTGAACACGAACGCCGAAACGATGGCATGGATCTACGACACCTACGAGATGATGCATCGGGGCAAGAACAACCTGGGCGTCGTGACCGGGAAGCCGGTGGACATGGGCGGCTCCTATGGCCGTAACGAGGCCACGTCACGCGGTTGCCTGTTCTGCACGCAGCGGGCGCTGGCGCGCGGGTTGCTGCCGGGCATGAACTCGGTGGTGGGAGCCAGCGTCGTGGTGCAGGGCTACGGAAACGCCGGTGCAATCGCCGCAGATCTGTTTGCCGCGGAAGGCGCGCGGATCATCGCTGTCAGCGATTCCCGCGGCGGCATCCACAACCCGAAAGGGCTCGACCCGGCCGCCGCGCTGAAACACAAGAAGGAAACCGGCTCGGTCGTAGGCCTGCCGGGCACCAAGAAGATCAGCAACGAAGAGCTGCTGACGCTTCCGTGTGACATTCTCATTCCAGCGGCGCTGGAAAACGTCATCCGCGAAGACAATGCGGCGGATATCAAGGCGCGCGTCATCGCAGAGGCCGCCAACGGCCCGACGACGCCGGCGGCCGACAAAATACTCTTAGATCGCGGGATCCCGGTGCTCCCCGACATCCTGGCGAACGCCGGTGGCGTCACGGTGAGCTACTACGAGTGGGTCCAGAACAACGAGTACGACCAGTGGGACGAGGACACCGTCAACTTGAAGCTGCATGTGAAGATGGAGCGGGCGACCGATGCGGTGCTCGACAAGCAGAAAGAGATTAATGGATCGCTCGAGCAACTAGGACGAGAGCGCACGAAACGCGGCCTGCGGAACGGCCCACTCGAGGCCGTCGATTTGCGGACTACGGCCTACATCCTGGCGGTCAGCCGGGTAGCCAAGGTCATTCTCGAGCGCGGCGTCTGGCCGTAGCTCAAGCCGAAACGCCGGCGCGGTGCAGCAGGGCCGCGCCGGCGTATGCCATCGCCGCAACCCCCAACAAAGAACCCGAGCCCGCCTCCAGAGCGATCAACGCGGCCAGCGGCGCTGCAACAGCGGACGCGAATCCGTTCGTCGCCCATGCCCATGCCACGCGCTTCGCGTCGCCGCCAGCCAGCGAGCGGAGCCCTAGCGGGAACGGCGTACCCATCAAGAAGGCGAGCGGCGCAAGAATGATCAGAGCGGCCGCGCCGCGAACGACCAGCGGCGCAGGCTGTAGCAGGTGGACCGCGGCGAGCAGCGCCACGGCGTAGAGCGCCAACATCCCCGCTAACGCCGCCGCCAGGATCCCAGCGTCTCTTCCCGTCCGCCGATCCGACCAGGCGCTTCCCACCCCGGAGCAGACGAGAAATGCCACCAGCACCGCGGCCACCGCGTATACGGGGTGACCCAGCAAGAGCGTCATCTGCTGGATCGCAGCGATTTCCGCGGCCAGATAGGCGAGTCCGATAGCGGCGAAGTACGCGGTCGCCCACGACCGCGCACCACTCCGGCCCGCCCCCAGCGCCGCCGGCACCAACATCAACACGGCAGCCAGCGCGATGCTCTGCAGCAGCGTGGCGACGAGTGCCACGTAGCCCCACTCGGCGAACGGCAGCCAGCTACCGCGGTCGCCGCTCAGAAAAGCGCCAAGCGATTCGACCCGGAGGAAGTGATGGGGATAGGGGCGCGCGTCACTGGCCGGCGCCACGTCGAAAGCGTACGCATCAGAGAAACTGGCCGCGCTGTCGCGACCCGCGACCGCCGCCGCCGCGGCTCGGAACAGCACCGGATCGTCCATCAGGTTGAAGCGTGAGACCGCCGCTTCGATCCCCGGATACCAGTCGAAGTCGAGGCGCCGTTCCATCGCCGCCGCCGACAAGCGTTGCATGTCGCTCACGCTGAATCCCGACGGCTTCACGAGCACCGTCGCCGTCGCCCAGCTTCGCGCCACTACCAGCCCGTCTCCTACCGCGTCCGGCGCCAGACGTCGCAACGCCTCCACCGCCGTCAGGATGACGCGCACGTTCTCGCGTGGCGGGACCGTCGACCAACGCGTGATTGCCAGCAGGCCATCGTCCGACAGACGGTCGAGGTAGGCGGTGTAGCTCTCGACGGTGTGTAGGAAATCCTCGTTCAGCGAATGCACGCCGGCGGCCGAGGTTCCAAACCCCAGGCCGGGCCCCAAGCTGATGAGGTCGAAGTCTTCGCGCCAGCGAGAGACGTAGGCACGACCGTCGCCGACCACCCATTCCACGCCTGGCGGCAACGATCCGGCGTCGCCGCTCAGCCGGACGGCCAGCTCCGCCAGCGCCGGATGAAGTTCCAGTGCCGTAACGCGGCCCGCTCCATGGGCCAACGCGCTCCACACCTCCATCCCGCCCCCCGCCCCGACGACGAGGACGTCCCGTCGACCGCCCAACGCGTAGGCGACGGCCGAAGGCAGCCAATCGAGGATCGACAGGTCACCGCCAACGCTTGCCCAGTCGGCGACGGCGCCGGCGATGCTGCCGTCGACGAACACGGCCGTCTGACGTGGAAACTCGCCTCGGTACCCCAGAGACAGGCCCGGCGCGTGACGGAACGCCGGCGCTTCCACCGCCACCACCCAGCCCAGCGGGCCCGTGCGCTCCGCTACACGACGCGCCTCCGGAAACGCTTCGACCTGCGGCAGTCCCTTGTAGGGCGTGATGTGGATCTTCCAGGGTGGTCGAGCGAAGACCACGACGGCCAAAAGGACCGCGGCGACCGCCGTGCCACGGATCGACTTCCTGCCGTCCGCAGCGGTCGCCGCAGCGATGCCGCCCAACGCCGCCAACAGCGCCGGCACCGCCAGCGCCCTGGCCGGAAACGCGACCCAAAGGACCGCAATTGAAAGAGCGGCCCCCAGGCCCGCGCCGAAAAAACTCGCTCCGTACAGGCGACCCGCTCGCCCCGGTTCCAGCGTGAGCGCCAGAAGAACGGCCAGTCCGCCGACGGCAAAGGGCAGAGCCAACAGCAGGTAGACGAGCCCGAGGCGCGGCCACTGCCAGGCGTCCCATGCCAACTGCGTCGCATCCAGCGGCAGCTGGTGGACCAGCGTCGCGCTGGCCACCAGCGAAATGGGCGTCATCACGGCCGCCCAGCCGAACAGTCGTTCCGCGCGCTCTGAGCCGGGGCTCGCCAGGGCCAGAAGCGTCCCGCCGGCTCCGAATCCCAGCATGGCGACGCCGATAGCCATGTATGCGAAGTGATGGAAATGCTCGATGGCGAACACTCTGACCAGCAGGATCTCGTAGGCCAGAGTGCTGGCGGAAAGGAGCGTGACGGCCAGCGGGCGCGCGGTCTTCGTCACACCATTCAGCGTAGACCTTCCAGCATCGGGACGAAACGCACTGGCAACAGGTTGCGCGTGGTCACCTCACCCTCGATGTCCTTCTCCACCAGGATCAGGCTCTGTATCCCGTACACGCTTCCGACCGGTATCACCATCCGGCCGCCGGGCTTCAGCTGCTCCACCAAAGCGGGCGGTATCTGGCCGGCCGCCGCCGTGACGATTACGGCATCGAACGGTGCGTGATCCGGCCAACCGTAATGCCCGTCCGCGTGTCGCACGGTGGCGTTGTCGTAGCCAAGTCGCTCGAGCCGAGCACGCGCGCTATTCGCCAACGCCCCGAAAATCTCCATCGTGTACACATCGCAGCCCAGCGCGGCCAACACCGCCGCCTGGTATCCCGAGCCAGTCCCTACCTCCAGCACCTTCATCCCGACTCGCGGATTCAGGATCTCAGTCATGTACGCGACGATGTAAGGCTGCGAGATCGTCTGACCGTGGCCGATGGGAAGCGGGTGATCGCCGTATGCGCGGCCCTCGTATTCTTTCGGCACGAACTCGTGCCGCGGGACCGTACGCATGGCGTCCAGCGTCGCTTTGTCGCGGACGCCGTAGCCTTCGATCAGGCGCACCATCGACTCGCGCCGCGACCCGTACTGCGGTTCTTCGGATCGCTCTTGCTCTTGGGCGGATACACCGCACGCGGCCAGGTGGGTGATGGCGAGTGCGAAGAGATGAGCTCGCTGGTACTTCATCGGGCTACCTATGTGGAAGTGGGTTTGCCATACATACTCCCACACGAAACGGCCCTCAGTCAAGCGGCCGGCTCAACCGACGATCGCCGGCTCCCGCGTCGCAATCTCCTTCGCGAAATCACGCGCCATCTCACGGCTCGGTGACTCGGGCTCGAGCTCTACGTAGTACTCGCAGCGATCGATCACCTCACCCAACAACACGGCCCCGATGACGTAGGCGATCAATCCATTGAAATCGATCAGCCAAAGGATCGCCGGCAGGACGAGACCGAGTCCGGCCCGGGCGGCGCTGACGATGGGCCGAACCGGGCGGCCCCGGTCAATGAACTCCAGCTTCCTCAACACGTAGAGCGACAGCTTGCCGAAGCCCAGGATCCCGGCGAGCCACGCCGTGCCGGTGAAAACGCCGGTGAGGAGGAGGCCCGTCCACAGGACGCTGGCGCTGTGCCGGTACGCCGGCAGTGCGGTCTTGAAAACGCCATATACCCTATCGGCACAGAACAGTCCTAGGAAACCGACCAGCACCGCCGTTGCTCCCAGAGTCTGTGATTCCGGCGCCCGCCACAGGTAGGCCGTCCCCAACCCGAAGAACGCAGAGGTGGTTACGACCTCACGGCTCAACCAGGAACGCCGCAGGTTCAGGATGGCGCGATAGGACCGACCGGGTCTTCCCAGATGCAGGGCACCCAACCCCATGGCGAGCGCGCTCGCGCCGGCGAACTGCCACGCGGCGATCGGCACGATGGCCTTCAGGCCGGCGGCCACCACCGCCACCAAAGCGGCAGAAAGTGTCGTGAAGACGAGCAACGACCACTCCGTCTCGAGAGCGATACGCTTGCCGGCCGAACGAGGCGAGCCAGCTTGCTCTCCCAGCTCGACGAAAGGGCTCGCAACCTCCGTGGCCGTCATTACGGGCAGGCGTCGGCCGGGCTTCAGCGGGTCGATGCGAATCCTCGGCCCGAGATCGGTCGAGGGGAATCCGTCGACCTCGTTCTCGAGCTCGCTCTCCGGCAGGTCGCCGAAGTCGAG
>JBDHAL010000092.1:0-18439 GCA_039588075.1 Gemmatimonadota bacterium
ATCACCGGGTCGAGGACGAGGCGCTCGAGTCCGGCGTCCTCGAGCGCCTCGGCGACGGCCTCGATGATCGGCGCATCGGCCAGCATGCCCGTCTTTGCCGCGGCCGGGTGCAGGTCCTCCGCGACGGCGCGGATCTGCTCGGCCACGATGTCCGGGTCGATCTTTTGGATCGCCCGCACGCCGAGAGTGTTTTGAGCGGTTATGGCGGTTATCGCCGATGTGCCGAAGACGCCAAAGGTATGAAAGGTCTTGAGGTCGGCCTGCACACCGGCGCCTCCACCGCTGTCGCTACCGGCGATGGTCAGAGCCACCTGACGTGTCATCGTCCTTCCTCCCTTCCTTCTTCGCCGCCCCTGAGGCAATTTCCAGTCAGACACCGGGGTACGAGGCTCGAAACAGGTATGGTCGAATGCTCACACACGACCAGGCGAAGCTGATTCGCAAGCTCAAGTCGCGCAAGCGACGTGAGGAGGAGGGCGCCTTTCTTGTGGAAGGAGTCCGTCTGGTTGAGGAGCTGATGGCGAGCGACCTGGACGTGGAGCTGGCCGTCAGCGCTCCGGCGCTCTCCAACACGCCTCGTGGCGAGCGGCTCCTGGAGGCCATGGAAGCGTCGGGATGGACGCTGGCCCGGGTGGCGGATGGTGAGCTGAGGGCGCTGGCGGATACCGAAACTCCGCAGGGCGTGCTGGCCGTCGCGCGCCGGCCTCGCTGGAGGCTGGCCGATCTCGAGCCGGCGGCCGATTCGGCGGTTCTCCTCTTCGACCGTGTGGCCGACCCCGGAAACCTGGGCACCCTTTTGCGCGCCGCCCGCGCGCTCGGTGTGTCCTGGGCCGTCGCCCTACCGGGGACCGTCGATCCGTGGAACAGCAAGGCGGTTCGGGCGTCTGCCGGGTCGATCTTTCACCTGCCGGTGTCACAGGAGCGCTGGCCCGAGGCCTTGAACTGGCTACGCGAGCGAGAGTTTGCCATCTTGAGCGCCGATCCCGGTGGCGAACCGGTGCCACGCAGCAGCTCGCCGCGGAGCCGTTTCGCGCTCGTCTTGGGAAACGAGCCGTCCGGTCTCTCGGAAGAGGTGCTGAGCGCCAGCGATGGGAGGGTCGCCGTTCGGCTGCCGGGTGGGATGGACTCGCTCAACGTGGCGATCGCCGGCGCTCTCCTGCTTGACCGCCTGCTCGCCGGCCCGGAATCCTGATCCAACTGGAAGCCGTGCGGCGCTGTGCGCCCGGCTCGCGTTCACCTCGACTTGAAGGGGAAGGCGACTGAATGCCCCAACCGCTGATTATTCCGTACGTCGTCATAATAGGACTGGCGCTCGGATCCTTCCTCAACGTCTGTATCCTTCGCCTGCCGAAGGAGCAATCGATCCTGCATCCCCGCTCCGCCTGCACGTCGTGTGGACGACAACTGAGTTGGTACGAGAACATACCGGTCTTCAGCTACATCGCTCTGCTTGGCCGCTGCCGGACCTGCGGCACCAGGATCTCCATACAATACCCGCTCATAGAACTGGTGACCGGCGCTATCTGGGTGGCAGCCTATCTGTACTATGACGGACTGGGGCAATGGCTGGCCGCCGCGGTCTTTGGCACGTTGTTGTTGGGGATCGCTGTCACCGATGCCCGCGAGTATATCATCCCCGACGAGTTCAGCCTTGGAGGACTCGTGATCGGCCTCGCCCTCTCATTCGCGCCGGGCAGGCCGGAGCCGCTCTGGTCGTTTGCCGGCGCGGCGCTTTCCTTCGCTCTCATGTACGGTGTGGCGGTCGTGGGCGAATGGGCCTTCAAGAAGCCGGCGCTGGGCGGCGGCGACATAAAGATGATGGCGATGGTCGGTGCGTTCCTCGGTCCGCTTCATGCCCTTCTGACCATCTTCGTCGGTTCCCTAGTCGGCGCTGTCATCTTCGGACCCATAGGGCTCAAGACGGGCAAGCTAGTCCCGTTCGGCGTGTTCCTCGCCCTCGGCGCCGCGGTCGTCTATGTCTGGGGTGATGCCATGGTCGCCTGGTATGCGACGCGGGTACTGGCGCTCTGACGGTGAAAACAGCCGGACAGCCCACAGTCGACAAACGATAATCGACCTTTAAGTATTGTTGAGCGCCCGACTCTCGACTCTCAGCCTCCGACCTCCAACTCTGCTGCCGCGGCACTTAGCCGAGCGTCGCGAGTCGGGGGTCGGGAGTCGATCATCCAACAATACTTAAAGGTCGATTATCGTTTGTCGGCTGTCGGCTGTCGCTCTTCTCCCCCCTAAACGGTCTCCTCCTCACCCGCCGAAAGTCCGGGCGTCTGCCGCGTCAGCCGGGCCCGCAACACCTGCGTGTCCGTCGCGGCAGTAACCTCGATGACCACGCCCTCTCGGGTGATCTGCTCTCCAGGCTCCGGGACCTGCCCGAACACATCGAGCAGGTATCCGTTGAAGGACCGATGTTCCAACAGTGGGAGGCTGGTGTTGAAGAAGTGGTTGATCTCGCGGAGGTCGGCGCTTCCGTCGACGAGAATCTCGTTGCGGCTGAGACGGATGATCGGTTCCTCGGCTACATCGCTTTCGTCGACGATCTCGCCGACGAGCTCTTCCAGGATGTCCTCCAGCGCGACGAGTCCATCCACTCCTCCGTATTCGTCGATCACGATACCCATGTGGATGCGCCGCGCCTGAAAGTCGAGCAGCAACTTGTCCAGGGTGACCGATCCGGGAACGAAGAACGGCTCGCGGGCGAGGGCTTTCAGCTGCAACTCCCGTTCGCCGGACACCAGGGCCTTGAAGGCGTCACGGGTGTAGAGGACTCCCGTGATCTTGTCGATGGTCTTTCCGTAGAGGGGCACGCGGCTGTAGCGCGCCATGCGCAGCTCGGGCGCGATCTCGGCCAGCGTCTTGTCCTCGGACCAGGCCACGATGTCGACCCGCGGGGTCATGATGTCGTAGGCCGTCGTGACGTCGAGCAGGAATGCGCGTTGAATCAGCCGCCGCTCGTGCTCTTCGATGACGGGATCGCCATTGCCGGGGCTCACCAGGTTGCGGATCTCGCGATCCGAGATGCCGGGCATGATTTCGGAGAACTTCGGGGCGAGCAGGCGTACTATTAGCGTGGCCGGCCACGTCACGACGGTCAGCGCCCGGGACAGTACCCAGACGGGGGGCGACAGCGAGAGCGCGAGGCTTTCGGGGTCACGCTGGGCCAGGGTCTTGCCGGCGAACTCGGCGAGCACTACGGCCAAAACCCCCACGACGACGCCACCGGCCGCCGCCAGGGCCGATCCGCCGCCGGCCAGTCCGGCCCAGCGCCAGCCGGCGAGGGCGGCGAAGGCTACGGCCGCGCTGCGAAGGGTCCAAAGAGTCGCCAGCAGGCGGGCCGGTCGAGCGCGAAGCGACGCGAGAGAGCGGGCGCCGCGCCGCTTGTCGACTTCCAGTTCCTGAACGCGAGGCTGCGGCAGGGCGAAGATGGCCGCTTCAGCCGTCGAAGCGACGGCGACGAGCAGCACGGCCGCGAAGAACAGAGCGAGCGTGGCAATCATCGGCATGCCCTCCGTACGACCGCCCCGCACCGGTTGGGATCGGCGTTTCTACTTGGAGGTTCTTCGGCGGCTGTACCGGTAGGCATGGCCTAGATCCACTCCTGGCTGAGGTCCAACAATTTGCTGAGGATGTCCTCGGCCGTCTGGCCGTCCGCTTCGGCTTCGAAGTTGGTGACGAGCCGATGGCGGAGCACCGGCAGCGCCACGGCACGAACATCGTCGTAGTTGGGCATCGGACGCCCGCTCAACGCGGCTCGAGCTTTCGATGCCAGGACCAGGTGCTGGGTACCGCGCGGGCCGACCCCCCAGTTCACCCAGCGCTTGATGAAGGCCGGAGCTTCTTCGGCTTCCGGGCGCGTCGCCCGGCACAGCCGCACTGCCAGCTTGATCAGGCTTGGTGCAACCGGCACCCGGCGAATCAGGCCCTGGAATTCCAAGATCTCCGCCGCCGAGATCACCGCCTCCACCTCTTCCATCTGGTCCGTGGTGGTCCGACTGGCCACCTCTTCCTCTTCTGCCTGCGATGGGTATGTGATCCGGGCCTCCAGCATGAACCGGTCGAGCTGCGCCTCGGGCAGTGGATAGGTGCCTTCCTGCTCGATCGGGTTCTGAGTGGCCAGGACGAAGAAAGGACGCTCCAGCGGATAGGTTTCGCCGCCCGCCGTCACCTCCATCTCCTGCATCGCCTGTAGAAGCGCCGCCTGCGTCTTCGGCGGCGTCCGGTTGATCTCATCGGCCAGCACCACGTTGGCGAAGATCGGACCGCGGACGAAGCGGAAAGACCGCCGTCCCGTCCCTACATTCTCCTCGATGATCTCGGTACCGGTGATGTCCGATGGCATGAGGTCGGGCGTAAACTGGATTCGGCTGAACTTGAGCCGCAGCGACCGCGCCAGGCTCGACACCAGCAGCGTCTTGGCCAGCCCCGGGACACCCACCAGCAGCACGTGCCCGCCGGCGAGCACGGCTATCAGAAGGCCCTCGACGATTTCCTTCTGGCCCACGACCTGCTTGGCGATCTCTCGTTCGACGCGGGCCCGCGCTTCCGCCAGCTGCTCGAGCAGCCCGACGTCCCGCTCGCCGATCTCCTCGCCGGCCGCGATCCCCGCACCCGCGCGATCGTCCTCCGGTGTTACCTTGGCTTCTCCCCTGGTCACTCGGGCATCTCCCCCGACGGCGCTCGCCTGGAGCCCGCTTCGGGTCTGAAGTGCGTGATGGATATCACAGGCTGGGTGTCCAGCGGTGGATCGTGAGCGGACCGCGGCGGCCGCCACACCGGCTCAATGAGCCGGGCCACTGCCCATTCGAATAGGGTCTGTCAACGTCCACGAAAACAAGGTAGATCGGGCCAAAAAGGGGCGTCAAGGGCGGGTTGAAATAATTCTCACATCAAGGTATCTTCCGGCCGCCTTTGGCCGGAAGAACAGAAGAGAGGCTGGGATGCAGCAGTTGCCGGACGAGGACCGGCGAAAGATCGGTGCGTATCTCGGCTTGGGTTGGGCTTTTGCCCTCACCACCCTGGCGTTCGTCGGCTTGGGCTACCTCCTCGACCGCTGGCTCGGTGCTGCTCCGATCTTCACTGTCGTGGGCATGCTGGTGGGTGGTGCCGCTGGCTTCTACTACCTGGTCCGCCAAGCCCTGGAGATTCAGAAGGGCGACGCTGGAAACAAGGATGACGGAAGTACAAGGCCATCTCGGGAGACTCGGGACGGGAAGTGAATAGGTGGGTCATCTACGCGGGGATCACGGCCATACTCGTGGCCGTCGCCGCCTTGTTTGTCGCCTTCTTCTTTGAGCCCCAGACCCGATCGGGTATCTGGGCGGGACTCGGCGCGGCCTGGCTGGTTCAGGCCGCCGCCTTTGGTATTCTGATCGCCACCACCGCCCGTCGCGCTGACCTGGTCGTCGCCGGGTGGACCGTCGGTACGTTTCTCAGGCTGGTCGTCCTCATGGCGCTCGCCTGGCTGACGCTGACCGGAGTCCTGCCGTTGCCCGCTGAGCCCACCCTCATCACGCTGGCAGTAGCACTCTTCGCTCTCTTGCTGCTCGAGCCCGTTCTCTTCCGCCACCACTTCGAGACGCGATGATCGGTATCCTCAGTCGGCTCGGGTTCCTGCTCGCGCAGAATGCCAATGGCGCGGAGGCCGGGCAGGATATCTCCACGCTGTGGAACGACCACATGATGGTGGAGGTGTCCGATTCCCATCACTTCCTGATCCCGTTCGCCAACTTGGAAGTGAGCCTGCCCCAGTGGGCCCCGCTTCACCTCGGCCCGCTGACGATCGACCTGTCGCCCACCAAGCACGTGATCTGGCTGATTCTCGCCGCGACATTTTGCGCGACGGTTCTGATCTGGACGGCCAGGAAGACGCACGGCAAAGGAGCCGACAAGGCGCCCAGGGGACTGGCCAACGTCATCGAGGCCTTCGTGATCTTCCTGCGGGATGAGGTGGTCACGCGGAACATCGGGAAAGGCGGCGAAAGGTTCGTCCCCTTCGTCCTGACGCTCTTCTTCTTCATCTTGTCCATGAACCTGTTCGGTCTCGTACCCTTCGGTGCTGCGGCGACGGGGAACATCGCGGTCACGGGTTCGCTCGCGGCCCTCTCGTTGGTCGTGATCGAGCTCGGTGGCTTGATACACCTGGGGCCGAGAGCCTACCTGGGCACCATCGTCTACGTGCCCAAGGGACTCAACTGGTTCTGGAGCATCATCATGGCGGTCGTCATGACGCCGGTGGAACTGATTGCCAAGTTCGCGCGCATCTTCGCACTGGCGATCCGGCTATTCGCCAACATGACGGCCGGGCACCTGGTCATCCTGTCGCTCGTCGGACTGGTCTTCATGGCGGGCGCTGGGACCGGTTCGGCGGGGTGGGCGATCGCGCCGGCGCCGGTGCTGATGGCCGTGGCGATCATGCTCATGGAGATTTTCATTTCTTTCTTGCAGGCTTACATCTTCGCCATGCTGACCTCGGTGTTCATCGGGTTGGTGAGACATCCGCATTAGAACTGACCGTTCAACTCGGGAGCCAACGCTCCCCAGAGGAGGGAAAACATGATCGACGGACTCTACAGCGCCATTCAGGCTGTGACCCCCGGAATCGAGGCGGAAGCGGCCAAGAGCCTTTACGGCACCATGGGCGCGACAATAGGCGCGGGCCTCGCCGTGCTCGGTACGGCGCTCGGCATCGGTCGAATCGGCGGCTCGGCGGCCGAGAGCATCGCCAGGCAGCCCGAAGCCTCGGCCAACATTCAGACTGCGATGATCATCACGGCGGCGCTCATCGAAGGCGTCTGTCTCTTCGCGCTGGTCATCGCCCTGCTCAAGGGGTAACCGAACCACGCGGGGCAATTGCTATGTCTGTTATTCCGATGGCCGGTCGCTTCTTTCACAGTCTGAGCCGCCGGTTAGCCGTAGCCGCGAGTCTGGCGCTTGTTTCCTTGAGCCTGGCGACGCCGCTCCTCGCGCAACATGAGGAGGGCGCCGGCGGCGGCGGCCTGTTCGATGTCAACTGGCTGGGCCTGATGTTCTGGACCTGGTTGGTCTTCATCATCTTGCTGCTCGTCCTTCGCAAATGGGCTTGGAAGCCGATCCTCGGCGCGTTGGATGCCCGTGAGAAAGGCATCCAGGACACGTTGGACAACGCGGCAAAGAACCGAGAGGAAGCAAGCCGCTTGCTGGAGGAGCAGCGCAAGCTGCTCGAGGAATCCCGGGACCAGGCCAAGCACCTGCTCGCCGACAACCGCAAGGCGGCCGAGCGGTTGCGGGCCGAACTGCTCGACGAGGCCCGCACGGAAAAAGACCGCATCGTCGCCGGAGCGCGTGACGAGATCCAGCACGAACGGGATCAAGCGCTCGACGCGCTGCGACGCGAGGCGGTGGACCTCTCAATTTCCGCGGCGAGCCGGGTGTTGCACAAGAACCTTGATTCGAAAGAGAACCGCCGGATCGTCGACGAGTATCTCGAGGGCCTGGCGGCCGAGGGTGAGGACGGCGGGGCCGCCTGATGCAGGAGACGACGATCGCCCGAAGCTACGCCGAGGCTCTGCTCGAGCTCGCCGGGGCCGATCACAAGGTCGATCTCTACGACGACGAGCTTCGGCTGATCGCGGACCTGATGCGGACCGAGGATGAGTTCCGGCTCTTCCTCGAGACGCCGCGGATCGACCCGGCCGACAAGAAGCGGGTGGTCCGTGCTGTCTTCGAGAAAAAGATCCCGGGCCGCTTGCTCAGGTTCCTGCTCGTGGTCATCGAGAAGCGACGGGCGCGCCTGCTGCCGACCATCGCCGCTGAGTTCAGCGACCTGGTGGACGAGCAGCACGGCCGCCTAAAGGTTGAAGTGACGACGGCGACGGAGCCTGATAAAGCGCTCAGTTCCGATCTGAAGAAGCGCCTGAGCAAGCTGCTCGGCAAAGACGTCGTTCCACGCTATCGGCTCGATCCGCGAATCATCGGCGGCGTGATCGTGAGAGTGGGCGACACGGTTATGGACGGTTCGATAAGGCATCGACTTCAACTACTGCGACGCAGGCTCCTCAAGACGGAGATCTGAGGCGTCGGCGCGCAGGGAAAACACGATAAGAGCCTATGGCCAGGACGGGAAATCAGCTCAGCGCCAGCGAGATCAAGAAGGCGCTGGTAAAGCAGATAGAGCGATACGAAGAGGATCTCCACGCCGAGGAGGTCGGTGAGGTCCTCGAGATCAGCGACGGCGTCGCGCGCATCTGGGGCCTCGGCTCCGCCATGTACAACGAGATGCTCGAGATCGAGTCGCAGGAGACCGGCGAAACCGTCGTCGCCCTCGCCCTGAACCTCGAGGAGGACAATATCGGTGCTGTGGTGCTCGGTGACTTCCTCAAGTTCAAAGAGGGAGATTCCGTGCGCTGCACCGGCCGGGTGCTGTCGGTGCCGGTAGGTCCAGGGATGCTCGGTCGCGTGGTGAACCCGCTGGGTGAGCCGATCGACGGGAAGGGCCCGATCGAGACCAGCACGACCATGCGGGTCGAGCGCAAGGCGCCCGGGATCGTGTATCGCATGCCGGTGAAGGAGCCGCTGCAGACAGGGCTCAAGGCGATCGATTCGATGACGCCAATTGGCCGCGGCCAGCGCGAGCTGATCATCGGCGACCGCAGCACCGGAAAGACCGCCGTCGCGGTCGACGCCATCATCAACCAGCGCGGCGGTGATGTGGTTTGCGTCTACGTCGGCATCGGTCAGAAGGCGTCCACGATCGCGCAGCTGGTGAACCGGCTGGAAGAGGAGGGCGCCATGGAGTACTCGATCGTGGTGGCCGCCAACGCCAGCGACCCGGCGACCCTGCAGTACATCGCTCCGTACAGCGGTTGCACGATGGCCGAGTACTTCATGTACAAGGAAGGCCGTCACACGCTTTGTGTTTACGACGACCTGACCAAGCAGGCCCAGGCCTACCGCCAGCTCTCGCTCGTGTTGCGCCGGCCGCCGGGCCGCGAGGCCTATCCCGGCGACGTCTTTTACCTGCACTCGCGGCTCCTCGAGCGAGCGGCCAAAGTGACGGAAGATGCCGAGATCCTCGAGGGACACGAGGAGATCGAGAAGCCCGGCGGCTCGCTGACGGCGCTTCCGATCATCGAGACGCAGGCGGGCGATGTCACCGCCTATATCCCGACCAACGTGATCTCGATCACTGACGGCCAGATCTACCTCGAGAACGACCTGTTCTACGCGGGTGTGCGGCCCGCCATGAACGTCGGCATCTCGGTATCCCGCGTCGGCGGAGCCGCCCAGCTGAAGGCGATGCGGCAGGTAGCCGGACGACTGCGCCTCGACCTGGCCCAGTACAGAGAGCTGGAGGCTTTCGCGCAGTTCGCAGCCGAACTCGATACCGCCACCCAGCGACAGCTTGCCCGTGGCGAGCGCATGGTCGAAGTGCTGAAGCAGGGCCAGTATGTTCCCCTGCCGGTCGAAAATCAGGTCCTGATCCTCTACGCCGGTGCCAACGGGTTCCTGGATGACGTCGATGTCTCCGATATCAAGGAGTGGGAGGCCGAGTTCTACGACTTCATGAAGGCCAGCCACCCGGATGTCGGGTCGACGATTCGCGATACGGGTTCGATCTCCGACGAGACGACAGAGAAGCTCGAGAAGGCGATCGGAGAGTTCAAGGAGATGTTCGCCGCCGGTCATCGCGGGACCGCTCAGCCGGCCGCCGTGGCAGAGTAAGGCGCAGATGCAAAAAGCACGCGACATCAAGCGGCGGATAAGCTCCGTCAAGAGCACGCGCAAGATCACCCACACCATGGAAATGGTGGCGGCGTCGAAGATGCGACGTGCTCAAGATCGCGTGCTCGCGGCGCGGCCCTACGCCGCCAAGCTGGCCGAGGTGATCTCCGGCCTCTTCACCCCGGAGTTGGCGGAGAAATACCCGATCCTGCGCCAGCCGGATGAGACTCGACGCTCTGCGCTCATCTTGCTCACCAGCAACCGCGGGCTTGCCGGCGGCTTCAACGTGAACCTGATCCGCGAGGCCCGTACGACGCTGGAGGAGTTGCGCGGCGATGACGTGGATGTCGAATTCCACGTCGTGGGTAAGAAGGGGATAAGCTTCTTCAAGTTCAGACGCGAGCCCATGGCCACGGCTCGACAGGACATCACCGATCGCCCGAGCATGGAAGACGCAAATTCGCTCGTCGATTCGCTGATCCCGCGCTTCGAAGCCGGCGAACTCGATGCGATCGATATCGTGTACGCCCAGTTCAAGAGTGCGCTCTCGACGCCGCCGGTTCGCATGAGAGTGCTTCCCGTCAAATCGGCGACGGCGACGGCGACGCGCTCGATGAACTACCTGTTCCGCCCGTCCGCGGAGGAGATCCTCACGTTCGTTCTGCCGCTTTATGTCCGCAACGCAGCGTATCGGGCGTTGGTCGAGACGGCGGCGGCGGAGCAGGGCGCGCGACGGACAGCGATGAAGAACGCGACCGACAACGCCGACGAGCTGATCAAGACGCTGACGCGCACGTACAATACGGCCCGCCAGTCACAGATCACGCAGGAGCTTACCGAGATCACCGGTGGAGCGGAGGCGTTGCGGAGCTAGACGGAACCAGAGACGGGGACGGCCGCTTGAGAGGGGCCCCCATTAACGCGAGTACCAGAATATCATGGCAGAAAACATCGGCAAAGTAGTCCAGGTCATCGGCCCGGTAGTGGACGTAGAGTTCGAGCCGGAGAAGCTTCCCGAGATCTACAACGCGGTCAGGATCACGGGAGGCGGCAATGGCTCGGCGATCAACGTGGTGTGCGAGGTTCAGCAGCACATCGGGCGCAGCCAGGTCCGCGCCGTCGCTATGGATTCCACCGACGGCATCGTTCGCGGCATGGACGTCATCGACACGGGTGGGCCGATCACGACGCCCGTCGGCAAGGCGACGCTTGGCCGTATCCTGAACGTGCTCGGCGATCCGGTTGACGAGCAGGGTCCGGTAAACGCGGAAGAGCGCTGGCCGATCCACCGCAAGCCGGTGCAATTGGAGGACCTCAAGCCCACCACGGAGCTGTTCGAGACGGGAATCAAGGTCGTCGACCTGATCGCCCCCTATCAGAAGGGTGGAAAGACCGGACTCTTCGGTGGCGCCGGGGTGGGTAAGACCGTGGTGATCATGGAGCTGATCCACGGCATCGCCACTCAGCACGGCGGCCGCTCGGTGTTCTGCGGCGTCGGCGAGCGGACCCGCGAGGGGAACGACCTGTGGCTCGAGATGAGCGAGGCCGGCGTCATCACGCCGGGCGACCCGGACAAGAGCAGCGCCGCGCTGATCTACGGCCAGATGAACGAGCCGCCGGGCGCCCGCTTCCGCGTAGGACTCACGGGCCTCACGGTGGCCGAGTATTTCCGCGACGTGGAGGGGCAGGACGTCCTCGTCTTCATCGATAATATCTACCGATTCGTCCAGGCCGGGAACGAGGTATCAGCGCTCCTCGGCCGCATGCCGTCAGCCGTTGGCTACCAGCCCACTCTGGCTACCGACGTCGGCGAGCTCGAAGAGCGGGTATCTACCCGGCCGTCGATCCGCTCGACTCCACCAGCCGCATCCTCGACCCGCAGTACGTGGGCGAGCGGCACTACGCGGTGGCCACACGGGTTCAGGAAATCCTGCAGCGCTACAAGGGCCTGCAGGACATCATCGCCATTCTGGGCATGGACGAACTGTCGGAGGAGGACAAGATCATCGTGGGCCGCGCTCGCCGTCTCGAGCGGTTCCTCTCGCAGCCCTTCTTCGTTGCTGAGACGTTCACCGGTACGGAGGGTCGCTACGTCAAGCTCGAGGACACCGTCGAGTCATTCGAGCGCGTGGTAAACGGCGAGTTCGACGAGCTGCCCGAGCAGGCGTTCTACATGGTCGGCGACGTGAACGAAGTCGTCGACAAAGCGAAGAAGCTGCAGGAGTAAGAGATGGCGGTTCCGGGCAGCGGTCGGACTTTCAGGCTCTCGGTGATCTCACCGGAGAGCAGTCTCTTCGAGGGGCCGGCTCAGTTCGTGGTCGTACCCGCCTTCGATGGTGAGATCGGCATCCTCCACGACCATGCTCCGTTGATGGCCCTGCTCGGTTCCGGTACCCTGCGGATCGAGACGCAATCCGAGGGAAGGCGAACCTTTTACGTCGCTGGTGGGTTCGTCCAGGTTGTTGACAACGATGTCTCTGTGCTTTCTGAAGAGGCGCGGGAAGTTGGAATTGACAGTTAGGGAAGTGTGTTGGGAATTCGGAAGGTGATCAAGTGATTATGGAACAGGGGAGATCGGAAGTTCGACGTCACTTCGAATTACTGAACTCTATTGTTACGTGATCACGTAATCACCTTCCGAATTCCCAGCGAACCTCAGAACTCATAATCCCCTCAGCTCGTCCGCTCGAGACCATAGGTTCTAATCTTCCTGTAAAGCGTCTTAGCCGATATCCCCAGCGTTTCCGCCGTCCGGCCCTGGTGCCAATTCTCCTTCTTCAGTATCGCATGAATGTGTGCCCGCTCCAGATTCTCCAGGGAGATGCTCTGGCCGATCAGGGGTTGGGACGAGCCGTCGGAGCGCCGGCCGGACGTTAGATCGCGAGGCAGGTCTTGCGGGCGGATCTCCTCACCGGTTCGAAGGATCGCCAGGCGCTCCATCACGTTGCGGAGCTCTCGCACGTTTCCGGGCCAGCTGTACTGGGCCAACGCATCCAGCGCAGCCTCGTCCAGCTCCGGCGGGTTGGGCTCGGCCTGTTTCTTCAGGAAGTAGCGGGCCAGCACCGGGATGTCCTGGGGCCGATCGCGCAACGGCGGGATGTGGACTGTGAGCGTGTTGATCCTATAATAGAGATCTTCGCGGAAACTGCCTTCCGCCACCTCGGTCTCGATTTCGCGGTTTGTCGCGGCGAGCAGCCGGATATCCGTGCTGACCTTCTGCGTGCCGCCGACGCGGAAGAACTCGCCTGCCTCGAGCGCCCGTAACAGCTTCGATTGCAGACGGGGCGCCAGCTCGGCGATCTCATCCATGAACAGCGTGCCGCCGTCGGCCAACTCGAACAGCCCCAGCTTGCGCGTCATGGCGCCGGTGAAGGCCCCGCGCTCGTGTCCGAACAGCTCCGACTCCAACAGGTTCTCCTGGATGGCGGCGCAGTTGATGTCGGTGAGTGGCCCTTCGGAGCGCGGCGAGAGCCGGTGAATCGCCCGGGCGATGAGCTCCTTGCCCGTCCCGCTTTCGCCGGTGATCAGAACGGCGCTGCCCGAGCCGGCCACCTTGCGGACCAACCGGAGGACTTCTTCCATGTTCGCGCTGGCCGTGACGATCTCGGGAAACTCCTCTTTGCGTGACAACCGTGTCTGCAGGCGGATGTTCTCCTGCGCCAGCCGCCGCTTCTCGAAGGCCCGCTTGACCAGTATCTCCAGCTCGGCCACGCGGCACGGCTTGGTGACGTAGTCGTAGGCCCCGAGCTTCATGGCCGCGATCGCCGTCTCGACGGTACCGTTCCCGGTTACGATCACGACCTCCGGAGGAGCATCCAGTTCGACGGCCTCCCTGAGCACGCCGATGCCGTCCACCTCCGGCATCACGAGATCTACGAGGGCGACGTCGAACTCTTGAGCCTTCAACGACTCGATGGCGGCCCGCCCATCGGGCGCTACCATCACGTCGAATCCACGCTTGCGAAGCTGTGTCTCCAGGATGCGCGACAGGTTGCGCTCATCCTCGGCCAGCAGAACCCTGATTTGTGTGTCAGCCACGCTCGTTCACTCCGATTAGGTTGCGTCGGAAGACAGGTTGTTGGTCGAAGCGTCGTCCAACTCGTAGGCCGGAAGCACTACGCGGAAGTTGCTGCCGACTCCGATGGCCGAATCGACCTCGATCCGGCCGCCGTGCTCTTGGATTATTCCGTAGCAGATCGAGAGACCGAGGCCCGTCCCTTTACCCGGCAGCTTGGACGTATAGAAAGGCTCGAAAATCTTGGGCAGCTCGGCGGTGGGAATACCGCAGCCCGTATCGATGAACGAGATGGCCAGGTCGTTTGCGGTTTCGCCCAGAACCTCCGTTCGGACCCGCAACTCTCCGTCGTCCTCCATCGCATCCAGCGCGTTGAGGGCGAGGGCTACGAAGACCTGAACGAGTTGCTCAGAGTTCGCCCACACGAGTGGCAGGTCGTAGACATACTCGCGCTGCACCCTGATCTTCTTGAAGCGGTCGTGATGGCGCAGCAGCTTCAGCGTCTCTTCGACCGTCTCCTGAACGTCGGCGGGCCCCTTCTCACTCGGCGGAGGTCGGCTGAAGGCGAGCAAGTCGCGTGCGATCCGTTTGCAGCGGTCAACTTCGGTCTCGATCATCGAAAGAAGCTCCGCCTGTTCCGAGTAGTCCTCGGCGTACTCGCGCACGGCCTCGACGCTGGCGGTGATGGTCGCCAGCGGGTTGTTGATCTCGTGCATGACGCCCGCCGCCATCTGTCCGAGCGCCGCCAGCTTCTCGGCGTGCGATATCCGCTCGCGTATTCGCTTCTGTTCGGTGACGTCCTCCCCGACCGTGATCACGTGTGTCACTTCGTCCGTCCCCGGAACGTGCATCGGGACTTTCGTCAGCCGGAAGAACCGCAGCTCGCCGGAGGCCTTGGACTCGACTTCGTATCGTCGAATCTCGTCGGTCTCGAAGACTTCTTTCAGCTCGGTGGCCAAGCGCTCGCGCGGCTGCCGGTAGAGTACGTCGAACACGGATTTGCCGATGGCGTCTTCCCGCGCCACACCCTGGGTCCCTGTCTCTCGCTTGCGGTTCCACGCTACGATTCGGTATTCCTTGTCCACCACATAGAGACCCACCGGCAGCGCGTCCACGATGTGTCCCATCAGCTCCTGCGCCGACCTCAAGTCGCCTAGCTGAATCTCGTGGTCGGCGCTCCGCCGGTGCGCCTGCTCGAGTGCCGCCGCCATACGCAGCAGCGGCGCCAGCGTGGAGACGTCCGGAACCACGTCCTCTGACGACTCGATCAACCAGATCGCGCGTTCGCCGTCCGCTAGCTCCAGAGGCCAGATCGCCTGCGATCGGCCGCCCTCCGCCAGGCACTCGACTACGTCGCCGCCCACCGACCGCGTCTCCGGACCTGTCAGCTCTTCGGCCCATTCCGCCGCGAGTTCGCCGAGCGCCTCTGTATCCAGCCCTGCCGCCGGGTAGGATGCCAACAACTCCACGCCGGCGCCGGCGCTCAGCCAGAGGGCGCTGCGCACGTCCAGATGCCGGCCGATGGCCGCAAAAGCGTCTGTCAGGGTACAGTCGTCCGCTCCGGCCGCCAGATCGCCGATCCGGCGAAGCATATCAGCTGCCCCAGGGTCAGTATTTATGGCTGGATTGTGTCCCATGCGACTCGTCCAGGGGGAGTAGCCAGGGGGGTACACACAATTTATGGGGGAAACGGGCCTGTGACAAGGGCTTTCGGTCAAAATGTCCTTGGGCTCGAAGTCAAGCTGACCGAATTCCCGGGTGATCGAGGCCCGATTGAGGGGGTGCGCGGAGCGCGTAAGCTTATGTGAAATAACGATATATGTGGTTGTGACCCGAACGGCACACGGCTTGCCTCTAGGGTGAGCAGCCGGGCCGGAATGGCGGTGTGGAGATGGGTGCCCGGTTTTGACAGATGAAACGGTGTTTGTGAGAGCAGTACTTGAATGGTGAATCTGAAGCCGGTGGTCGTTCGATCGTAGGTCAGTCCGCTATTTATAAATAGGCAAGGACATAGGGGGGAGGTCAGCGGGCGCTGTGATCGAATGACCCCGGCTCAGGATAGATGCCCCGGGGAAGGCTTGTGTGACTGAGCTTTTATTTAGCGTCTGACTTGGCGGGAGTCGGCGCCAGCCTGGCACACAGCCTCCCGGGGTTTTTTTTATTGGTCGTGGGAATCTTGAAGCTGATCAAGTGAGCACGTAACAGGGGAGTTTGGAAGTCCGAGGTGATGGTTAGCCCCCTCGAACTACCAAACTCCCCTATTCCGTAATCAAGTAATCAGATTCGACATTCCCCATGCCGGAGCGATAGCTTATCTGAGCGACAGGGACCAAAGGGGGTAAAGCTGACGAACCCGCGGATGCTGGACAGGCTCAAATCCGGCGCCACCTGGCGCGGTCTGGGTGCGGCGTGCGGACTGGCGGCGCTGACGGCGCTGGTGAGCGTCGTGTACGCCCTCCAGCCTCAAGGCCCAGGCGATTTCGTCGACCGGCTGACCCTTCTTGCGGGCGGTGAAGCGTACGGTCCGCACATGAGGCGGGCGGAGCGAGTGCTGGGCGCCGCGGTGCGCGCCGAGGCCGTGGGAGATGATACGCTGACCGTCGCGCTGGAATGGGGGGCGGCGCGTGAGTTTGCGGGGGCCAGCGCCGCGGCCCCGGGCCCGAGGGAGGAGATGCTGGCGAACGACCGGCTGGCGGACGTCTACCTTTCGCTGGGGCGAAGGTATCTGGAGCGAGGGCGCGGCCTGGGTTTCGGGGTCGGGCTCGACCGGGAAGCGCTCGGGTTTGCCGAGCAGGTGGCAGCCTGCGTGGTGGGCATCGCGCCCACCCGGCGCCGCAGCCAGATCGATAGATTCGTGGTGGAGCTGGAGGAAATTCTAGACCGGCCCCCCAGCGGGTGGTGTCCGGGATGAGCGCCCGCAGCTCGCGACTCTGGACTCCTGGCTCCGCCGCCGGCGTAGCGTCCCTCTTCTTGGTGGCCTTCTTCTTCGGAGGCCTCTGGGTTGGCCCGGCGGGGGTCGAGTACCGCGTCTTCGGGCTCGTCGACGGCCTGGCCGCCCTCATTATCATATACGTGCTTCTGGGGACCCGGGCCCTGTCCTGGCCGCGGGAGGCCTGGGGGACCGCCGTCCTTATCTACGCCGCCGCGGCCACCGCACAACTCGTCTCGCTCCTCCTGCCGCCCCCGGGAGTGCTGGAATGGGTGGTGCTGGGCGTCCTTCTCTACTTCGCCTGGAACGCCTCCCACGGGCTTCACCGTACCCGCGTCATGATGGGTCTCGGATTGGTCTCGGTCGCCCTGGCCGCCCTCAAGTACTCCGTGCTCCCCTTCCTCTGGGCCCGCACCGAGATGCCCGAGACCCCCCTTCTGGATCTGCGGGCTTTGGGCGAGGGGATCAAGGGGCTCATCGTCATCTACGTCCCCACGCGCCCGGTCGTTCAGGTCTTCGCCTTCCTGGCGATCCTCGCCTGGGTCCTCGCCGTCTGGCTCCAGTGGCCGCCCGAGGGCGAGGACGACTGGCTCCAGAGGCTCTCCCGGGGCGAGCGGGACCGGCTCCTCTACTGGCTGGTGAGCGAGCGCAATCCCGGGGGCCGCGATATAGGGGCGGAAGAGGTCCGCGGTTATCTTGACCGCCCAGAGGGCGATTGATACCTTCCATATCTTGCAGTCCAAATTTATCCTGTTTCACGGCCCTCGGCTGTGAGTGACTGCATCTGCTATTTGAAAATTGAAGTTCGAGTTGAGTGAGTGAAGCCGAGTGTGAGTGAGCGTGTTGAGGCGCGGTCCGCGGGTCCTGGTGGTATGGGGGGCCAAGTGGGCCGTAAGGAATAGTGGATGTTGAGCGAGTAAGGGCGTGCAGTGGATGCCTTGGCACAGGCGGGCGATGAAGGGCGTGGCAAGCTGCGAAAAGCCTCGGGGAGCTGCAAGCGAGCATTGATCCGGGGGTACCCGAATGGGGAAACCTGGCGGGGATGAACCCCGTCGTCCTGCTTTTCGGAGTGGGAGGCGTACCTGGGGAACTGAAACATCTCAGTACCCGGAGGAAGAGAAAGCAAACAGCGATTCCCTCAGTAGCGGCGAGCGAAGGGGGAACAGCCCAAACCGTGAGGGTGTGATAGGTCGGAGCCGTTGCCTTTGCGGGGTTGTAGGGCGGTGCCGTGGGGAGCTCCGGATCCCCGCGTTGTGTGATTGATCTAGCCGAATCGAGTTGGGAAACTTAGCCGTAGAGGGTGAGAGCCCCGTAGGCGAAAGGTCTTTCATGGAGCGTGGCGTCGTACCTGAGTAGGCCGGGACACGTGGAATCCCGGTTGAATCTGGGAGGACCTTCTTCCAAGGCTAAATACTTGCCTGTGACCGATAGTGAACGAGTACCGTGAGGGAAAGGTGAAAAGTACCCCTGACGGGGGGTGAAATAGAACCTGAAACTGCGTGCCTACAAGCGGTAGGAGGGGCGAAGCCGCACTTCTTCGGAGGTGTGGGCCCTGACTGCGTGCCTTTTGCATTATGATCCGGGGAGTTGTCATTCTGGGCGAGGTTAAGGGCTTAAGGCCTGGAGCCGAAGCGAAAGCGAGTCTTAACTGGGCGAAAGAGTTCAGAGGGGCAGACCCGAAGCCGAGTGATCTACCCATGGCCAGGATGAAGCGGGGGTAACACCTCGTGGAGGTCCGCACCGGTGTCGGTTGAAAACGGCTCGGATGAGCTGTGGGTAGG
>JBDHAL010000093.1:0-11507 GCA_039588075.1 Gemmatimonadota bacterium
CCACTCGAGCGCGATCTCGGTGCCCGGAGCCAGGGTGTCGATGCCCGGGATACTATCCCAACCCGCGTAGACCTCGTGGAGCCCCGCCTCGGCGGCATAGAACGCCGCGCCGCTCTCGCGCATCGCCCGCGCCGACCGCCCCTCGTCGTCGGCGGTCAGAAGAGCCGCCACCACCATCACGCTCATCACGACCAGCACGAAGATGACCGTAGGCAGGACGATACCTCGCTCGTCGAGTCTTCTGAGGATCGCACCTCTCAAAGCATCTCTCTCCTTCTACTGGAACAACTCGGCGAAGGAACGCCGCGCCAAACGCTGCGCACCGCTCGTACCACCGGGCTGGGTGATCTCGGTGAAGTCGACCAGCGATGAGTTTTTCAGGACCCGATCGACAGCGCATTGGCTCCACTGGATCGTGGTGTTGTCGCACATCCCACCGCTCGTGCTGTCGTGGCCGCGGCAATCGATGAACGCGCCTCCGGCATCGCAAGACGGGCCGTCGTAGGTGTGGTCCACGTAGATCGCGCCGTAGAATTGGTGACCCTTCTGGATCTCGACGCAGCCCTTGCCCAAAACGATGCCCCTGTACTCGCCCTCGCGGCCCAGCTCCAGCTCCGTGCCGGCAGAAGTCGCATCGTTCCAATCGAGGATCAGCATGCCTTGCCCGTAAGCCCGCTCCGGATTCCAGCCCTTGTTGAACTCGATCTCGCCCCGAACCAGGATGATCGGGAAGTAGTTGAAGCAGGGATCATCGGGGTCGTCTGAGCCCCAGTTGTACGGGTGGCTCGTGTCGCAGGTCCCGTCGCCGTTGTAGCGCGGATAGATATCGTCGCCGCGCAGCTTCTCCTGGGTGCCCCAGACGCCAATCGTATGGTCCGCCAGGGCCTTGAGCGAATCCCAAGCCAGATCACCGAACTGATCGAACGCGCCGGCCGTGACGCTCGTATCCTCCACGATCGGCTGCGGGGAGCCCTCCAGGGTCACCGGGCAAACGTTCCCCGGGTGCGCGTCGCAGTCGCTGCTGGTCATCGGGAAATCGTCCTTGACGAGCGACGAGTCCTCTATGACGACCGCCGGCTTGTCGAATTTCTCGTCCGCGCATACGTCCGCAGCTTCCCAGCCCGGCGGATGCGTGTCCAGACCGCTCAGATCGATCTCACCCTTCCACAGGCCGGACGGCGCTCGCGAGCTCAGGTCGAGCTCGCCCCTGATGGTCATGGTCGCGTCGCAGCACTCGCCCAGCGTGTACCCGTTTCCGGCGCCACCCGGCGCCGACGTTACCACGTAGCTCAGCGTCCTCCGGCTACCCCGCGTGTGATCCGAGTGGACCACAAGCTGGTAGATCGGCTGCGGACCCTCGTCCCAGCGATAGATCACCGCCTGATAGGTGTCACCCGTGGGAAGCGTCGCCTGGTCCAGCACCAGGCTGTCGCCTCCCATCAAACTGTCGATGCCGGCCTGGTAGTCCGACCACTTCGAGAACACCTCGTTCAGGCCCGCTTCCGCCACGTAGAACGCGGCGCTCGCCTTGTGCATCGCCTGCGCCGACCGGTTCTCGTCGTCCGCCGTCAGCATCGCCGCCACCGTCATCAGCCCCATCAGAAGCAGGCAGATGATTACCACAGGCAGCACGAAACCCCGTTGATCTGAGATCTGAGCCGCCCCACCGTCCACGTGATCTCTCTTGGCCAATCGCATCAAACGCACCTATTCATCTCCTGTCTGGATGCCCGCACTAATCCCCCGCCCATACATGGGCAAGAGCCGTGCCCTGCGCGGCCCAGACCCCAAACGCTATAACTTGTTGATAGTAATCAGGATAGAGAGTTAGATTCGCCGCGAGATACCTTCCAAACCGGGCAGGATTCGGTCAGATTGACCGGTGTCGGTGGACGGCCCTAGGGGCGGCTTCGCCGTGGTGCCCCAAGCATCCTGGACCCCGGCCTGGGCCGGGGCCGTTTCTGGGCAGCAGACTAATCTCTTGTTAGCGGAACATCTCGCCGAACGCCCGGTCGTTGAGCAGCTGGGCCCCGCTGGCGCCGCCGGGAACTGCGGCCTCGGCGAACTCGTCAAGACCCGCATTCAGGATCGCGCGATCGACGGCGCACTGGCTGTAATCGAGCTGGGCATCCCTCTTGACCTCCAACGTCACATCCGAACCGCACAGGGGATTCGAGTAGTCTCCGTCAACGAATACCGCCCCGTGGAACGCCCCGCGATCCTTCAACTCCACGCAGCCTTTGCCCAGAATGATGCCGTTCAAGTCCGCGTCATCATCAAGGTCGAACTCCGCGCCGATGTTGGTGCCGCCGCTGGTGTAGTAATCCAGGATGAAGACCGCCTGACCGTAGCTGGCCTCGATCGAGAAGTCACCGCGAATCAAGATGATCGGGAAGTGATCGAAACACGCGTCAGACGGGTCGTTCGACCCCCAGTTGTACGGATCGCTCGTATTACAACTTCCGTCCCCGTTGTACGACGGGCGAATCTCGTTCACCAACTCCAGCGACCCGCCGTGAGAACCCCAGGTGAAGTCGGCCATCGCCTTGATATCATCCCAGGTCAGATCGGGCCCGAACTGGCTGAAGCTCTGGTCGTCGATCGTCGGGTCCTGGACGATCGGCGGTGTTCCCGTAAGCTCGGCGTCAGGGTCTTCGGTTAAGAGAGAGGTGTCTTTCATGCGGATTCCCGGCTTGTCATAGAGCGATTCGGGGCAGACGCCCGCATCCCAACCGGCCGGATTCTCATCGTACCCGTTGAGGGCCGTGCCGCTGCCATCCACAATGACTTCGCCTCGAACCGTGGCCGCCCCCTCGCAGCACTCGCCCAGGGTGTAAACGCTGCCCGGCCCACCCGGCGCGGAAGTCAGCGTATAGCTCAACCGCTTGAGGCTTCCGCTCGGGCCCCCAGCCCGCCCCTCGACCACCAGCTCGTAGATCGGCTGGACACCATCGTCCCAGCGATAGATCACCGCCTGGTAGGTGTCACCCGTAGGAAGCGTCACCCGGTCCAGCACCAGGCTGTCGCCACCCATCAACGCGTCGATGCCTGTCTGGTAGTCCGGCCACTTGGAGAACACCTCGTTCAGGCCCGCTTCCGCCACGTAGAACGCCGCGCTCGCCTTGTGCATCGCCCGCCCCGACCGGATCTCGTCGTCCGCCGTCAGCATCGCAGCTACCGACATCAGCCCCATCAGAAGCAGGCAGATGATTACTATAGGCAGCACGAAACCCCGTTGATCTGAGGTCAGGGCCGCCCCACCGTTCATGTGATCCCTCTTGGCCAATCGCATCAAGCGCACTTATCAGCTCCTGTGCAGATACCAGCACTAATCCCCCGCCCCTACATGTTGCAAGAGGCGTGCCCTGCACCGCCCAGACCCTGAACACTATAACTTGTTGATATGAATTAGGATAGAGAGTTAGATCCGCCGCGGTATATCCTCGAAACCGACCAGGATTCGGTCAGAATGACCGGAGAACCTCCCACGTTCGGTTGGCCTCACCGTAGTACCCCAGAACCTGGTACGCCGCGGCAAGCGCTTTCAGGAGCTCGGCCAGCGCATTCGGATCACGACTCACCAGGTACGGGGCCAGACCGAGTGCGAAGGCCTGGATCTGGTTCTCGTTCTCGGTCCGAGTTTCCCGGTAGAGATCGAGGGGGGCCCTGTACTCGATGTATGCGTTGTCGTCGGTATTGAAAATCTCGCCGTCGGGGGCAAGCCCGGCGAGCTCGGCCGGGCCCAGCCGGCCGCGGGCGAGGAGGTCCGCGGCGTCCCCCACATCGACACGCTGGAGGTCGGCCAGCACGGCCGGTTGACTGACTCGTTCCTGAAGGCGTTCGACATCGATCTCGATCGCCGCGGGCGAGCCAACGAGCAGAAGGTCGGTGTATGGGATCGTGTTGAACACGAAGGAGTTGGGAAAGACCGATCGGAATGTGCGCAACAGGACCTCGACGTTCTCCGGCGACATGCCGTACATCTGGACCCACTGTGCGAAGATTCCGTCGTCGCCCAACCGCCGCCGGACGATCTCGAAGAACTCCTGTGTGAAAAGGTTCGAGGCCCCGCTGATCCACGGGTTCGACGGCTCCGAGATGATCACGTCGAACGTATCGTCTCCCAGCGACAGGAACGTTCGCCCATCCGCCACCGTGAGCCGCGTGCGTGGGTCATCGAGCGGACGGCCGTTAACCCGATCGAACTCGCGAGATGCCTCGACGACGGCCGGCTCGATCTCGACCACGTCCAGCGACTCGATATCGTGGCGCAGCGCCGAACCCGCTGACGTCCCGCTGGCCAGCCCGATGATCGCGACCTGCTTCGGGTTCGGGTGAAGGAGCAGCGGGATGTGGGCGCTGAGGATTTGGGTCGGCATGTCCGACAGCGACGAGGCGTCCACCTTCGCGTTGGTCATCAGGTAGAGGCTCGGCACGCTGTCCTCTCCCAGCTGGCCGAAGACGCCCTGTTCCCGCACCACCGTCACCGTGCTGACCAGTCCCTCGCGATAATAGACAGTTTCCAGGCCGCGATTCACTTCCTCCCGGAACTCGGCCAGCGAGAGATCCTCGTCGCCTCCCACCATGTAATGATAGGCTCCGCTCGACATGATCATCCGGTTCCACGGTGGCGCCACAACGGTTATGAGACCCCCGAGCGCCAGAGCGGCGACCGGCAGCAACCACGAGTTTCGGCGCCCGCGGACGGCAAACCAGGCCACCCCGCCCGCCACGCCCAGGTAGAGACAGGCGGCGAGCAGTATCGTGCCCCGCAAGCCCAAAGACGGAATCAGCAGGAACCCTGCAGCGAACGAGCCGGCGATGGCGCCCGCGCCGTTCGCGGCATAGAGGCTCCCCACGGCGCGACCCGCCGCGTCGCGGGCCAACCCGAACGCCTCCAGCGCCGCCGGGAACAGTCCGCCCATGGCGAGGGTCGGCGGCAACATGACGAGACCGGCGATCAGCAACCCGACGGCGAAGATCGTCCCCGAATCGGTGAGCCCATCCCAGCGCCGGAACAGCAACACGTAGAGGAACGGCAGGCGATGGAACGTGAGCAAGGTCAGGAACGCCAGCCCGCCGGCGCACCCCGATAGCACAACGAACGGCCTGGCGCCCTTCCAGCCGAAGCGCTCGATGGCCCAGGCGAAAGCCACGCTTCCCAGCCCCAGCCCCGCGAGGAATGCCGCCAGCATCAAGCTGAACGCATAAACCGATGGGCCGATCACCAGCGTCAGCACCTTGGTCCACGCCACTTCCAAGGTCAGCGCCGCCGTTCCCGTCAGCGCGAAGGCCCCCAATACTACCTTCCGCTGCGCCGCGAGAGCTGAGCCATCCGGTGTCGAGCCGGCCTTAACCGCCCTGGCCTCGTCCGGCTCCCCCGCGCCTTCTCCCTTCAACGCCGCCAGACCCAGCACGGCAGCGCCGATCGCCAGGTTCACCGCGGCCGTCCCCACGAGCGTCGCCCTCAGACCGAAACTCGGCAACAACAGGAACCCGGCGAGGATCGTCCCGAAGAACGCGCCCAGCGTGTTGATCCCGTAGAGTCCGCCGACTCCCGCCACCAGGCCGCGCCGCAGCCCGGCCGTGAATCGCGCCAGCGCCGGCAGCGTCCCGCCCATCATGGCCGTGGGCAGAAACAGCACCGCGAAGCTCAACGCGAAGCGCAGCAGCGCAAACAGGTAAGCGGGCGGGTGAAGCTGCGCCCAAATGCTCCGATAGAGCGGCTCGAGGGCCTCGAACAAGAACGGCACCAACAACGCGTAGAGGCCGATGCCGACCTCCAGCAGCCCGTACACGACCAGCGGCCGGCCGCGCCGGTCGATCCAGCGCCCTACCGCGTAGCTTCCCGCGGCCAGACCCGCCATGAACGACGTGAGCACCGTGCTCACCGCAAAGGCCGTCGAACCGAAGATGAGCAGCAGCGACCGCAGCCACGTCACCTCGTAGATGAGCGCCGTCGCGCCCGAGGCAAAAAAGAGACAGGCGATGAGTGGGAAAAGTATCGTAGAAGTGCGTGGCGGGTTCACGTGGTCTGGTCAGAGTTTCTGTGCTGGACCCGGCGTCCCCGCCGGGCCCAGCCCAGTGGCCGAGCTGGTTATCTTACCAGCTCGCCGAATGCGCGCTCGCCGATCAGCACAGGGCGGTTACCGTCGCCCAGCGTATTCACCGTAGCGTGTTTGCCGAGGCCGGAATTGTAGATCGCACGGTCCACGGCGCACTGGCTGAAGTGCATCCGCGCGGCCCCATCGTTCATCGCGAAATCGTGGTCGCCGAAGCAGACCCTTTCGTCTCGATAGTAACCGTCCAGGAACATCCCGCCGTGGAAACTGGCCTGGTCTTCGACCTCGACGCAGCCCTTGCCCAGGATCACGCCGTTGAAGACGGAATTATCCTCTAGGTCGAACTCGGTTCCTTTCATGCCCCAAGGTTGCGACTCGTCCCAGTCGAGGATGAAGATACCCTGGGCGTACGTATCGCCGTGCAGGAAGACTTCGTCGGTGACCAGGATGATCGGGAAGTGATCGTAACAGGGATCGTTTGGATCGGGCGAGCCCCAATTCATCGGGTCGTCCGTATTGCAGCTTCCATCGGCGTTGTAGCTCGGACCTGTTTTGCCGCTGTGGATCTCCTTCTCGGTGGGGTGATCGCCGATCACGTGATCGGCCATCGCCCGGATCGAATCCCACGACAGGCCGCCGAAGTCGTCGAAGTAGCTCTCGTCCATCGCTGGATCCTCGATCACATCCGCCGGCACGCCTTCCGCATATCCCCCGGTCTCGAAATCCAACTCCGACTCGTCCTTTATGATGATGCCGGGCCGGTCCGCCGTGTCCGGCTTGCACTCGTCCCCCCAACCCGCCGGCTTCTCGTCGAAGCCGCTCACACCCGCCAACTGCTCCACCTGCGCGTCGCCACGCATGGTTACCGCCGCCTTGCAGCAATTCCCTAACTCGTAACCGATGCCTAGGCCCAGAGGGTTCGACGTCAGCGCGAAGCTCAGCGTGCGCTGGCCGCTCATCAGACCGGGACCGCGCCCCCCCACGCTGAGGATGAACATCGGCTGGCCTCCGTTGTCCCAGCGGTGGATCGTCGCCCGGTACCGTGAGCCGCCTTCCAGGGCCCGCCACTCGAGCTCCAGCTTGCCGCCCGGCGGTACCAGATCCAGGACCGAGTCGGTGTCGGTCCACCTCGCGAAGACCTCGTGCAGTCCCGCCTCCGCCGCATAGAACGCCGAGCTCGCTTCGTGCATGGCTCGCGACGACGTCATCTCGTCGCCGGCGCCCACCAATGACGCCACCGTCACTACGGCCATTATCACCAGCGCGAACACTACCGTGGGCAATACGAAGCCGCCTCGGTCCTTCAGTCGCTCGCGTCTCTTCTGTTCCAAGTACTTCATCGCAGCACGGGCCGGCGGGTCAACCCCTCAACGACACGCGTACCGTCAGCGTGTCTTGTTGGAAACCTGGCGCCTGTCCAGGCTTCGGCACCTTCCCCAGGCTCTCACCTCTCAGGATGATGTCCACCATGCGAACCTTCGTCGGGTCGTTGTCGGTGACCGCGTTCCCGAACTCATCGTAGTACAGCAAGTACAGCCCGCTGTCTGACGGCGCGCGCAGCGGGCCGATCAACCGTTCCCACGTCGAGGAGGATCCGACTCTCCGGCCCAGCCAATAGCGGCTGTCTTCCGAGTAGATCCCGTAACGTATGCGCCGGAACGCCCGGTAGGGGGCTCCCAGGTACACGTCGTCCATATCACCACTGGTCTCGACCACGGCTTCCGGCATTC
This sequence comes from Gemmatimonadota bacterium, assembly GCA_039588075.1. Lineage (GTDB taxonomy): Bacteria > Gemmatimonadota > Gemmatimonadetes > Palauibacterales > KS3-K002 > JBDHAL01. The sequence continues at coordinate 7,793 of JBDHAL010000093.1, forward strand.
CGACCCCGTTCATCACCGGGCCCACACCCTTGGTCACTCCCTTGCCTCTCCCCACCGCCTTGTCCTGCCACCCGCAGCGACCGACTCCCGCCGGTCCCGCGATGTACTTCTTCTGCGCCACGACCTTCCACACGTCGTCGCCGGAGCCCGGCTCGCCGGCCGCGAAGACGAGCGCACTATCGTCAGACGTTTCGAAGAATTCTCCCGACGTTCCCCACAGCCCGTAGCGGGCGAGGTTCGTATGCTCGCCACACAGAATGCCCGTCCCCTGGATCGATCGCACGGCGAACGAGTCGGTGTCTATGCTGTAGAGGTCGCCGTTGGCGGCCGAAGCCTGGCGCAGCTCGAACGCCAGAAGGTTCCCGGCCGCTCGCAGGCTGCCTCGCACGTCCTGCAACTCGCGCTGCTTGATGTAAAGCCGGTTCTGGCCCATCAGCAGCTGGTACACCGCCGCGATCACTACCACCGCGATGACAAAGTAGACGAGCAGCTCCACTATCGTGAAGCCGCTCTTGCTCAGGCGGGCGCTCCCCATACCTCGTCCCTTCATCTCATCATTCGGGGGTCGGGTCGGCCAGGTACGTCACCAGCGTGTCCTGCACCGTTACCCCACTGAAGTTGACTCGCTCCATCACCAGCGTCACCTGCTTCGGGTTCGTCCCGCTCACCGTCCAGTTCATCGAGTAGCCCTGCACGTTTCCCGAGCCCGTGCTCACGCTGTCGTATCCTTCTGCCACCAGGCTCTCCAGCTGCTGCTGCAGCGCCGCCCAACGGCCCATGTCCACACGACCCATGTACACCTGCCGGGCCGCCACTCCGCCCGCCGCCGCAAGTCCCAGCAACGCCACCGCGAGTATCACTACGCCGATCAAGATCTCGACCAGCGAAACACCCTCGCAGTCACGTGCCCGTTGCAGCAGCTTCGATATCAACGCAGAACCCTCCCCAATGCCGTGATGCTTATCGTGTCCACCCTGCTGCCCGAGGTGAAGATCAGCTGGGCGTCCGCCGCCTCGCAGCTGTCCCGCGTCGTCGGCAGGCCGCGGGCGTCAAAGCACACCAGGGCTCGATCGCTCGCCAACTGCACGTCGTTCAGGTCCAGGTACTTCACCACACCCACCGTGTCCATCACCCCGCTACCGCACGAGCTCGTATCCACTTCCACCCAGAACCGCGCGTTCGTCGCATCTATGTGGAGCTCCGACGTCCGCCCATACCTTACCGCCGCCGATCGGGCCAGTGAGTGGGTCGACGCGAACTCGTCCACCGCCGCTCGCACCCCCGTCCGCCGGAACGCACGGCTCAGCGATGGCGATACCACCGCCACCGCTATCCCGGCCAGAACCAGGACGATGACCAACTCCACGACTGTGAATCCTCTGTTCTTCATCAATGCTCCATACCTTCTAGCCCACTGGTTCCGGGTGCAATCGCTGTGCCAAGGCCAGGGCCCTCGCTTTGATACTTCAACTTCCTGTCATATATAGAGTTACAGTCCCAGGCCTCTGTCGCTACTAGAAAACCACCTTGCGCTTAGTAGGTCACAATGACCGAACCGTCCCCGCATAGACACCTTCGTCGGGCTCCCGAGCACGGCACGGTCTGTTTTGGGGGATCGGCGGAAGCAAAAAAGGCGCTGGAATGACCGATCCCACCTGGGGTTGTGAGCAGGATCTCCAGCACCGCTGCGCCGGAACAGGCTATGTAATGTACCGCTTAGCGGCGAAAAGTTCCACAGGCGTGCGAAGCTCAGCCCCTCGTGGAAACCCTAACAGTAAGAGAGTCTTCCTCGACCTGGGGCCCGAGATCTCCGAACTGGGGCGCTTTACCGTAGCTCTCGCCGCGAAGGATGATATCGACCATGCGCACGTCGGCGGCGACGGCAGTGACGGTACCGTTGCTGTCGTAGTAGACGAAAGCCAGGCCGCTGTCCGAGGGGGCGCTGAGCGGACCGGTGAGCTTCTCGTAATTGGCGGCGTTGCCGACCTTACGGCCGAGCCACCAGCGGCCATCCGCGTCGAAATAGAGGCCGTACTCCACTTTTCGGAACTCACGAATCGGCCCTCCGACCTCGACGCCGGAAAGGAATACGGCGGTGCTGTCCACCTCGACCACGATGTCGGGCGTCGCCGTGCTGGCGCTCCAGGCGCAATCCGGCACGCCGCCGGCGGCCGGACTGTAGGTTCCCTGCACGCCGGATTGTATCCACTGATCATCACCGGTGCCGGCCGCGCCAACCGAGAAGACCAGGATGCTGTCGTCGGATGTGTCCTCGAAGTCGCCCGAAGTGGCGTAGAGCCCCAAGCGTGGCTGGGTAGAGTGCTTGGCGCAGACGATTCCCGACGCCTGGACCGAGCGCAGCGAAAGATCATATGTGCCAATGCTGTAAAGATCGCCACCGGCCGCGGAGATTTGCCGCAGCTCGAACGCCAGCAGGTTCGCCGCCGCTCGCAGGCTGCCCCGTACGTCCTGAAGCTCGCGCTGCTTCATGTACAGCCGGTTCTGCCCGATCAATACCTTGTACACCCCGGCTACCACCACCACCGCGATCACCAGGTACACGAGCACTTCGGCGATCGTGAAGCCGCTCCGGTTCAGACGGGAACTGCTCATTTCTGGGGTTATCCTTCTCACTCGGGCGTCGGATCCGCCAGGTAGGTCACCAGCGTGTCCTGCACCGTTACACCGCTGAAGTTCTCTCGCTCCATCACCAGCGTGATCTGCTTCGGATTCGTCCCACTCACCGTCCAATTCATCGAATAACCCTGCACGTTCCCCGAACCCGTGCTCACGCTGTCGTACCCTTCTGCCACCAAGCTCTCCAGCTGTTGCTGCAGCGCCGCCCAGCGACCCATATCCACACGGCCCATGTATACCTGACGGGCCGCCACTCCCCCGGCCGCCGCCAGCCCCAACAGCGCCACCGCCAGGATCACCACCCCGATCAGGATCTCTACGAGGGACACGCCCTCTCGTTCTTTGAGCCGTTTCATATAATCGTTCCTCCAAACATTCCGCTACGTCCTAGGGCAAGCGCTGTGCCGGGCTCGGGGTTGGGCTCATAACCTGTTGAAACGGTTAGAAATAGAAGAAGGGGCCACCGCGTCGAAAACGCGGTCGCCCCTCGAAACTTCGGTCAAAGTGACCGGAAAACTCGGGCGAGTGGCTAGCTTGTTCAACCGTGGCGCGCTAGCTGGCCATCTCCGCCGCCTGTAGCTCGGCGGCCACACGGTCCGCCTCGCGCCAGGCACGCAGCAGGTTGCCGCCCCAGAGCTTGCGGATGTCCTCTTCGCTGTAGCCGCGGCGAACCAGCTCGAGGGTGACGTTGAAAGTCTCGCTGGCATCCATCCAGCCGACGACGCCGCCGCCGCCATCGAAGTCGGAGCTGATGCCGACGTGATCGATGCCGATGAGCTGAACGGCGTGATCGATGTGGTCGACGAAGTCGGCGACGGTGGGCGCGGGCCAGGTCTCGTCGAGCTCGGCCATGCGGCCCTCGTACTCATCACGTGCCTCATCGGAGAGCGCCCGCCAAGCTTCGTAGCTGGTGATCCCCATCTCCTGGCGGAGGGCGGCGACCGCTTCCTCCTTCTCGGGCGGGTCCTCCCTGACGAAGGAGCCGAGGCCGACGGCCTGGATCACGCCGCCGTTTTCCTTGAGCGCGAGAAGCTGCTCGTCATCCATGTTGCGCGAGACATCGGCCAGCGCCCGGGTC
>JBDHAL010000094.1:0-20775 GCA_039588075.1 Gemmatimonadota bacterium
CGCTCGACCGGCTCGTTCGGTGCGTAGTTGAGGTCGCACTCGGGGTCGGGTTCGCTGTAGTTGATGGTCGGCGGAATCTTCCCGTCCCTGAGGGCGAGGGCACAAAAGATCGACTCGACACCACCGGCGGCGCCCAGCGTGTGCCCGGTCATGGACTTGGTGGAACTGACGACCAGGTCGTAGGCGTGGTCGCCGAAGATGGCCTTGATCGCCTGAGTCTCGCTCAAGTCGTTGAGCGGGGTCGAGGTGCCGTGCGCGTTGATGTAGTCCACGTCGGTGGTTTGAATCGCCGCGTCTTCGAGCGCCAGGCGCATGGCGCGCTGAGCGCCTTCGCCTTCCGGCGCCGGCGCGGTCATGTGATGGGCGTCGGCCGTGAGACCGTAGCCGACGATTTCGGCCAGGATGGGCGCGCCGCGCTTCACGGCGAACTCCATCTCCTCCAACATGACGATCCCGGCGCCCTCGCCCAGCACGAAGCCGTCGCGGTTGGCTTCGAACGGCCGGCTGGCCGTCTCCGGGCTGTCGTTCCGGAAAGAAAGCGCCTTCATGGCGGCGAAGCCCGCCATGGTGAGCGGAGTCACGGACGATTCCGCGCCGCCTGATACCATCACATCGGCGATGCCACGCTGGATCAACTTGAAGGCGTTGCCTATCGCGTGGGCGCTGGAAGCGCAAGCCGACTGGGTGCTGTAGTTCGGTCCCTTGGCCCCGTACTTCATCGAGATGAGACCGGGCGCCATGTCCGCGATGAACATGGGGACGAAAAAGGGCGAGACGCGGTCGGGGCCGCGCTCGAGATAAACCTTGTGCTGCTGCTCGAGTGTACCGATTCCCCCGATACCGCTTCCGAGGACCGCGCCGAACCGTTCGCCCGGGATATCCGGACCCCTGTCACCGTAACCGGCGTTATCCATCGCCTCCACGGCAGCGACCAGGGCCAACTGGGTGAAGCGATCGGTGCGTTTGACTTCCTTGCGATCCAGGACGGCCGTGGGCTTGAAGTCTTTCACCTCGGCAGCGAACCGCACCGCAAGTTCTGACGGGTCAAAAGATGTAATCCTGGCACCGCCGGCGGCGCCTGAAAGAACCGCCTCCCAGTTACTGGAAAGGTCGTTCCCGACCGCCGTGATGAGACCGGCGCCCGTGATGACGACTCTACGTCCGTTTGATGACATAAAGAGGCTCAGGCCCCTTCCTTCTCCGAGAGGTACTTCATGGCGTCGCCGACGGTCTCCATCTTCTCGGCGTCCTCGTCGGGGATCTCGATGCCGAACTCCTCTTCGAACGCCATGACCAACTCGACGGTGTCGAGAGAGTCGGCGCCCAGGTCTTCTACGAACGATGCCTCTGCGGTGACCTTGCTGGGCTCCACGCCGAGCTCATTGACGATGATATCCCTGATGCGGGACTCGATGTCTGCCATTGGTGCTCTCCTTTACCTTTTCTCCCGAAAACGAACTGTTTTTATGGGTGCTGAACACCCCGAAACTACATGACCATGCCCCCGTCCACAACAATCACCTGGCCGGTGACATACCCCGAGGCGGGGCCGGCCAAAAACCGTATTACGCTGGCCACATCCTCGGGTTTTCCCAGCTCTCCCATGGGGATCTGGGCCATGAGCATCTCGCGTGCCTTCTTAGGCAATTTGGCGGTCATCCGGGTGTCGATGAACCCCGGGGCCACGGCGTTGGCTCGAACGCCTCGCGGGGCCAATTCCTTGGCCACAGCCTTGGTGAACCCGATGATCCCCGCCTTGGCCGCGGCATAGTTGGCCTGGCCGGCATTGCCCATGACGCCCACCACGCTGGCCAGGCTTACGATGGCGCCCGACCGCGTCTTCATCATTCCCTTGGTGACTGCCCGGGTCATGTTGAACGTGCCCCTCAGGTTCACGTTCAGGACCAGGTCCCAATCCTCGTCTTTCATCCTCAGAAGGAGACTGTCGCGCGTCACGCCAGCGTTGTTGACCAGGACCCCGATCGGCCCCATCTCCGACTCAATGGTTTTGACGGTATCGGCGACCTGTTCCCGGTCGCACACGTCACAGAGAAGCGCCCGGCCACCCGGCAGTTCCGCCTCGGCGGCCTTCTGTCCCGCTTCGTAGAGATCGATCACGGCGACCCTGGCTCCCGCATCGGTCAGTTGCTTGGCCGTCGCCATGCCGATCCCTCTAAAGCCGCCGGTCACGACGGCTATGGTTCCCTGAAGCTCCCCCATCAATTCCTGCTTTCGCTGTATCGTTCAACGTCCTCCGGCGTCCCGACCGCCTCGCCCTCGAGGCCCCGATCGATCCGCCGCAGTAAGCCTGTCAGTACCTTGCCCGGACCCAGCTCCACGAAGTGCCCGACTCCCTCGGCCGCCATCAGCTGGATGCCTTCGGTCCAGCGCACCGGAGCCGTCAGCTGACGCACCAGCGTCTTGCGGGCGGTCACTGCATCGGTCACCGGTTCCGCCAGGGCGTTGGAGACCACCGGGAAGCCCGGCTCCCCGAAGCTGGCGCTTTCCAGCGCTTCGCTCAGGCCCGCCTCCGCGTCGGCCATCAACGGCGAGTGGAAGGCTCCGCTCACCGTCAACCGCCTCGCCATCTTGGCACCCGCCTCTTTCGCCAGCTCGCCCGCCTTCACCACCGCATCGACTTCGCCCGAGATGACGATCTGTTGCGGCGAGTTGAAGTTCGCCGCAACGACCACGCCCTGCTCGGCGCCGACCGTCGCACAGATTTCCTCGACCGTGGGCGCGTCCAGCCCGACGATCGCCGACATGGTCCCTTCCCGCGCCGCGGCCATCAGCTCGCCGCGGCGACGCACGAGTCGAACCGCATCCTTGAAGCCCAGGGCGCCGGCCGCCGCATAGGCCGTGAACTCGCCCAGCGAATGGCCCGCCGCGTACTTCACCGCGCCGGCCAGCCGCTCACTCAACACGGTCCAGGCCGCATAGCTGTGGACGAGGATGGCCGGCTGTGCGTTCTGCGTTTCGGTGAGCTCTTCTTCCGGGCCTTCCCAACAGATCTTCGAGAGCGCGAAGCCGAGCGTCTCGTCGGCCTGCCGGAAGATTTCACGCGCCGCCGGGAACGACTCGGCCAGCTCGAGGCCCATCCCGACGTGCTGGCTGCCCTGGCCCGGAAACAGTGCCGCGGTATCGCTCACAACTCGTGTCCTCTTACCAGCGGAGCAGCATCCCGGCCCAGGTCAGACCGGCGCCGAAGGTCACCATGAGCACGAGCGATCCGTCCTCGATCCGGCCGGCCTCGCGAGCTTCGCACAGCGCCACGGGTATGGTCGCCGATGACGTGTTCCCGTAACGATCCACGTTCACCCACACCTTCTCCATCGGAATGCCGGCGTACTTGGCCGTGGCCTCGATTATCCGGATGTTCGCCTGATGCGGCACGAGCAGGTCCACGTCATCGATGGAGACACCCGCTTGCTCGAGCACGGCGTCGGCGGCCTCGCACATGGAGCGGACCGCGCTCTTGAACACTTCGCGACCGGCCATCCTTATGAAACCGTCCCGCGCCACCAGCTCGGCCACGTCGATCGGGACCGGCTGCGCGCTGACCGGCGCGCGTCGCAGAAGCTCCGACAGCCTGCCGTCCGACCGCATGTAGCTGGCTATGATGCCGCGCCCCTCCTCCTCGGAACGCTGCAACACGGCGGCGCCGGCGGCGTCGCCGAACAGCACGCAGGTCGCCCTCTCCGTCCAATCGGTGATCGAGCTCATCTTCTCGGCCGCCACGACCAGGGCGGTCTCGACCTGGTCGGACAGGATCATGCCACGGGCGACGTTCAGCGCGTAGAGCCAGCCGCTGCAGGCGCCCCAGACGTCGAACGCCACGGCATGGCTCGGCCCCAACCGGGCCTGTATGTCACAAGCGGTCGCCGGGAGCAGGCGGTCTGGCGTCGCCGTGGACACGATGATGGCATCGACATCGGTCGACTCGAGGCCCGCCTCATCGAGGGCTGCCTGGGCGGCGTGGTGGCCGAGGTCGACAGCACCGATATCGGCGGCCGCGATCCGCCGCTCCTTGATGCCCGTCCGTTCGGTGATCCACTCGTCCGTCGTGTCGACCATCTTCTCGAGATCGGCGTTCGTGAGCACCGTGCTCGGCGCCCACATGCCCGTCGACACCATTCGGCCCGTGCTACCCGACACGCCTAGGCCCTCGCACTCGCGAGCCCGGACAGCTCGCCTCTAAGATGTTCAACCATCTTGCTCTCCACCGATTTGGCCGCTACGCGCACGGCATTGCGAATCGCCCGTGCCGGCGAGTCGCCGTGACAGATGACCGTCACCCCGTTCACGCCGAGCAGCGGCGCGCCTCCATACTCCGCATAATCCAGCACCCGCCAGATGTTTTGCAAATCCACATCGACCCCGGCGCTCGCCACACCCCGACTGACGAGGTGGGCGACGTGACTGGCCACCGACTCGTAGAACTTCAGCACGACATTGCCGACGAAGCCGTCGCAGACGAGGACATCGCAATCACCCGACATGATCTGCCGGCCCTCGACGTTGCCGACGAAGTTCAGCCCGCTCTTCTCGAGCAGCTTGTAGGCTTCGAGGGTCAACTCGTCGCCTTTGCCAGCCTCGCTTCCAATGCTCAGCAGGCCGATCTGAGGGCAGTTGCGACCCTCGATGTCCTGCACGTATATGTGGCCGATGTGGGCGAACTGCTCCAACTGCTGCGGCCTGCAGTCCACGTTCGCGCCGGCATCGAGCATCAGCGTCGGATGGGCCGCCGCCGTGGGCAGCATCGCCCCAAGCGCCGGCCGCCCCGTGCCCGGCATCGACCCGAGGATCAGGATCGAGGCCGCCAGTATTGCGCCGGTCGAGCCGGCGGAGATGAACGCGTCGGCCTCACCACTCTCTTGCAGTCGCACGCCGCGGACGATCGAGCTGTCCTTCTTCCGCCGCACGGACTCCACCGGCGGGTCGTCCATGGAGATCACCTCGCTGGCCGGGATGATCTGCAGCCGCTCGTGCGGGCATCCCAACTCCGTAAGCTCCCGCTCGATGGTGGCCGGATCGCCGACCAGAAGTATCTCGAGATCGTCCTCGCTGTGGTCCAGCGCCTCCACAGCGCCGCGAACAGGAACGGCCGGCGCGTTGTCGCCTCCCATCGCGTCGAGGGCTATTCGCATCTTTTGCCTTTGGGTAGCCTGCCGGCAACGGTCACCGCCCGAGAAACAGAATGAGCACGCCACCCCGATCCACCCGGGCGACGCGCCCTACCGAGAGCCGCTGCTGCGGATATCAGTACTCGGTTTCGACCTGAACGACTTCAGCGTCTCGGTAGTAGCCGCAATTCGAGCACACCCGATGGGGCAGCTTCGGATCCCCACAACGAGGGCACGCCTGACTGGCCGTCGCCTTCGCTTTGACGTGTGTGCGGCGCTTCCGCTTACGCGCCTTTGATGTCCGTCTCTTCGGTACCGCCATTTCAGTCCTCTATTCGATCGAAACGAAACTTGCTTCAGTCTTCTCCTCGCAAAGCCCGCAGCGGGCCCCAACGCGGATCCGGTTCCGCCGGGTCGCACCCGCAATCACCTTCCGCCAAACTCGCCCCGCAGTGCGCGCAAAGGCCGGGACACTCGTCCCGGCACTCCGGATACGCGGGAACCGCCAGCAGGAAGCGCTCGCTCAAAGGAGGCCGCAGGTCCAGCTCGTCGGCTCTGGCGTCCAGGGCGTAGAGCGTCAGGTCTCCCTGGCTCTCGGGGGCCTTCGGGTCGAACAGCAGCTCGAACTCTTCCGCCACGGCCAGATCGAGCGGCTCGAGACACCTCCGACACGCCGCCTTCAGGCGGCCCGAAAACGAACCCCGAACCCATATACCTCGGGTCGGGGATCCCCCAGCCGTCCCTTCGATCGCCAGAGGCCCCGCCAGATCGACATCGGTACCCGCCCACAGCGGATCGTCGCTGGCGATCGCGCCTCGGACCTCCACCGGCGCCTGGCTCAGACGCCGCAAATCTATGATCAACACGGCGCCAATAGTCTATTGGGGCAGCACTACTGTGTCAACGTGACCCAGGGGGGATTCGGGATTCCTTGAAACTTAGAGGTTTATGGGAGCTCGGAAGTTGATTACGTGAGCATGGAGCACGGATACTCGAAGTCAGAGGTGGCCCCCAGTACGGCCTCCAACTTCCGAACTCCGTGCTCCGTGATCACTTGATCCATAGTTCCCGATTCCCAGCCCCTATCCACCGCTAAGTAGTTCCCGCTTCGAGAAGAAGAAAGCCAACTCGATCACCGCGTTCTCCTCAGAATCCGACGCATGGATCGCGTTCCGCTCCTTGTTCTCCGCGTAAAGCGCCCGAACCGTTCCCGGTTTGGCCTCCGCCGGGTCCGTCGCGCCGATCACCTTCCTCAGGTGACTCACCGCGTCCTCGCGTTCCAAGGCCAGCGCCAAAACGGGTCCCGAGGTCATGAATCGCTTCAACGCCTCGTAGAACGGCCGCTCCAGGTGCACGGCGTAAAACTCACCCGCCTGCGTCTCGTCCAGCTGCACGAACTTCGCCGCGCGGATCCCAAACCCTTCATCCTCGAGCGCCGCCAGGATCTTCCCGACGTTTCGCGCCTCGACAGCGTCTGGCTTGATAATCGCAAGTGTAAGAGACATAAGCACTTCTACACCGTTTGCTCGAGTAACTTATGTATGAGATCCGTCCGGGAAAGGAAGCCCACCAGCCTCCCTTCCGAGACCACTGGGAACTGAGACACGCTCTGGGCCAGCATCGTGCCCACCACGTCGGAGAGCAACTGGTGCCTCTCGAGACACATGACGGTTCGCAGCATGACCTGGCGCACCTCGATATCCACGATTGGGGGCTGCAGCCCGTCTTCCAGCGGCGCGGTTCCGAGGATTTGGGGCAGGAAGTGCTGGAGGATCTCCTTCTCGGTGACCATGCCGAGCACCTCGCCGCTGTCCCCGAGGACCGGGACGGCGCGTCGCGAGTGGCGAACCATGAGATGCAGGGTTTCGGAGAGCGGCGTCTCGGGCGAGACGGAGTGGACGGTCTCGCTCATCAGGTCGCGCACGGTCAGCTCGGGCCGAATCACGAGGTCCCTGCTCGCAACGACTTCGAGGAACTCATCAGGCGATTGAGCGGCGGCGATGGATTCAGCAATTCTGGCGTCAGCCAGCAACTCGCTGAAGGTCGCAAGAGTTTTCAGGTATTGCTTGGCGGCCGGCCTGGGAACGATGATAAGCAACAAGAACACGGCGTCCGCTGCCCCGGCCGAAGCGAACTTGAACGGGGCCGTGGCCGTGGCGAACGCCACGACCACCTCGGCCACCGTATCGGTCCTGAAGTGAGCGAGCAGCGTACGATGGCCGACGGTGGGTAAATCGCCGCGGGCGACCTCGGCCTCGACCAGAGCGTCGATGGCGGAACGGTCGCTGATCAGGCCCGCAGATTCGACGCGGTCGAGCAGCTGCGAAACGGCGTCCTCGTAGCGCTTCGCCTTCAGCCCGATGATGATCCTGTCCGGGGCGAGCAGCTGAGAGATCGCCAGGGGATTATCCATTCAGCGCCTTCTTTATAATGCCGGGCATGTCGACGGGGCGCTCGGCAACCCGAACCCCATTCTCCTGGAACGTGGAGATCTTCTCTTCCGCTGTGCCCGACGAGCCGGATATGATGGCGCCGGCGTGACCCATGCGGCGCCCCGGCGGCGCGGTCTGGCCGGCCACGAACCCGACCACCGGCTTGGACAGCTTGTCCTTAATGTAGCGCGCCGCGTTTTGCTCGTCGGTACCGCCGATCTCTCCGATCAGCACAATAGCCTCCGTCTTCTCGTCGCGCTCGAATGCGTCGAGACAATCGATGAAATTGGTGCCGATGACCGGATCGCCGCCGATGCCGATGCAGCTGGACTGCCCCAGGCCCTCACGCGTCAGCGCCCAGACGACCTCGTAGGTCAGCGTGCCCGACCGGCTGACGACTCCCACCGGTCCGGGCTTCACGATCTGGCCCGGAATGATGCCCAGTTTGGCCTGCCCGGCCGAGATCATACCCGGACAGTTGGGCCCGATGAGGCGCGCGCCTCGATCGGCCACGTAGCGGACCGCCGTGAGCATATCGAGCACCGGGATGCCTTCCGATATGCAAACGACCAGGTCGACGCCGGAGTCTGCCGCTTCGCAGATCGCCGATCCGGCGAACGCCGCCGGCACATAAATGACGCTGGCGTTGGCGCCCTGCTCCCGGACGGCCGCTTCAACGGTGTCGTAGATCGGCACCCGGTCGTCGAACTTCTGACCGCCCTTGCCGGGCGTCACTCCCGCAACGACGCCCGTTCCGTATTCAATCATCTGACGGGTGTGGAACGAGCCATCCCGTCCGGTGATCCCCTGGACCACTACCCGTGTATCGCTATCCGCAAATATTGACATCGAAGTTGCACCTGTGCCTAGTTCTTGGCCAGCTCGACCGCCTTTTTGACGGCCTCATCCATGTCGGTCATGGCGCTGAACCCCGCGCCCTCCAGTATCTTGACCGCCTCCTCCTCGTTCGTGCCGGTCAACCGGATCGTGATCGGCACCTGCAGGTCGATCCGGTTCGTAGCCTCGACGATTCCGTTCGCCACGTCGTCGCAGCGGGTAATCCCGCCGAAGATGTTGATCAGGATCGATCTGACTGCCGAATCCGACGTGATGATGCGCAACGCGGTCACCACTTTCTCGGGGCTCGATGAGCCGCCGATATCGAGGAAATTGGCCGGTTCGCCGCCATAGTACTTCACCAAGTCCATCGTCGCCATCGCCAGACCCGCGCCGTTCACACAGCAGCCGACCGCGCCGTCCAGTTTGATGTACGTCAGGCCCTGCGCCCGGGCTTCGACCTCTTCGGCCGCCTCGGCCTCGGTGTCGCGTAACTCGGCGATCGCCGTGCGGCGAAACAGCTCGTTGTCGTCGATGTTCATCTTCGCATCGATCGCCTTGAGCTTGCCGTCCGCCCCCGTGATGAGCGGGTTGATCTCGATCAGCGAAGCGCCCGCATCGACCATGGACGCGTACAACTTGTGAATGATCCCGGCCGCCTGTCGCGCGCGGGCCGGGTCGCCTGCGTACAGCTTGTAGCCCAGCCGCGACGCCTGGTGCGGCAACAACCCATAACGTGGATCGACCTTCTCCTTGAAGATCAGTTCCGGCGTTTTGGCGGCGACCTCCTCGATGTCGATTCCGCCGGCGGGCGAGACCATGAGCACCACGGCGCCCGAGGCACGATCGACTATCGCACCGACGTAGGCTTCGTGCTCGATTTCCTCCGCCGGGCTCACCAGCACCTTGGTTACGGTCAAACCCTTGATCTCCATGCCGAGGATCTTCTTTGCCGCCTCCCGCGCTTCCGCCGGCGTCGCCGCCAGCTTGACTCCGCCGGCCTTGCCACGGCCGCCGGCATGGACCTGCGCCTTCACGACGACGCCCGTGCCGTACTTGGCAGCGAGCTTCTCGGCTTCCTCCGGAGTCCGGGCCACCTCACCGGGCGGCACTGGAATGCCGTGGTCCCGGAAGACTTCCTTGGCCTGGTATTCGTGAATGTTCATATCTCTTTCACCCGTCAGTGATCACTGCTGCCGAGGGCTCCGGCAGCGCCAACCCCTACCAGCAGGGATAAACCAATTGAGGTGTTGCATGGTCCGTGCCGACCCGTCAGCGTCCCAATCTCCCGAACCCGCCCGCCTTTGTCCCGTTCTGGGTCCGGCCGCGCCCAGCGCCTCAGAGGGCCAGACCCTGCTCCGCCAACCAGTCCGCGATCTCGTCACGGATCGCCGCCAGGTGCGCCTCGTCTATCGCCTCGAAGCGAAGCACCAGGATCGGCTGGGTGTTGCTCGCTCGGATCAGCGCCCAACCGCCCTCCATCAGCATCCGGGCGCCGTCCACATCGTTGACGTCGTATCGCTGCTTGAAGTGCTCGACGGCGCGCTCGACAATTTCGAACTTCTTCTCGTCCTCGCAATCGACGCGAATCTCCGGGGTCGAGGCGAGACGCGGCACCGCTTCCAGCAGCCCGGAGAGCGGGCCTCCCGACCGCGAGACGATATCGACCAGCCGGCAGGCGGAGTAGAGGGCGTCATCGTACCCGTAGTAGTCGTCGCCAAAGAACATGTGGCCGCTCATCTCGCCGGCTATCCGCGCGCCGGACTCGCGCATCTTCTCCTTGATCAGCGAGTGCCCGGTCTTCCACATGATCGGCCGGCCGCCCGCATCGTGTATGCTGTCCTCCAACACCTGCGAGCACTTTACATCGAAGATGATTTGCTCGCCCGGGTTCCGCCGCAGCGCGTCCAAAGCGTAGGCCAGCAGGAGATAATCGCCGCGCACGATGTTGCCGTTCTCGTCCACGGCGCCGATGCGGTCGGCATCACCGTCGAGTGCAACGCCCAGTTCGGCGTCCGAGGATCGGACTCTGTCGATGAGATCGACCAGGTTATCGTCGACGGTGGGGTCCGGGTGATGGTTCGGGAACCGCCCGTCCGACTCGCAGAAGAGCGCATCGACCCGGGCGCCAATCGCTTCGAGCATTTGGACCGCGGCCAGGCTGCCGGCCCCGTTCCCGCAATCGATCACTACGCTCACCGGCCGCTCGAGCTCGAAGCGTCCGGTCACGTCGGCGATGTAAGCATCCAGAATCGCATGCGCCTCGAGATCTCCCGCTCCCTCGGTGAAATGGTCGGACTCTATTCGCTCACGTAGCTTCTGAATCGAGGCACCGTAGAACGGGCCGCCCGACGTCAACATCTTGAACCCGTTGTACTCGGCGGGATTGTGGGATCCTGTTACCTGGATCCCCGCGTCGGTCCCAAGATGATGAACGGCGAAGTACAGCGCCGGGGTGGGGACGCAGCCTACGTGCAGCACGCGGGCTCCGGCGGCGCGTAGGCCGGCGGCATAACCGGCCGCCAGCTCTTCCGAGCTGAGGCGATTGTCGTACCCGAGAGCCACCGTAGGAGCTTCGAGGTTCAGTTCCTCCCGCAGCTCACTGCCGAACGACCGGCCGACCTGCCCCGCCACCTCCGGGGTCAGGTCCTCTCCTACCACGCCTCTCACGTCGTACTCGCGGAATATATGGTGGCTTATCTTGGTCATAGTCCTACCTCTGCTGGAGCTACGCGCCCCAGGCTGAACGCCTCGCTCTTCGGGAAACGGTCTAGCGCCGGGCCACCGGGGTGGGGTCGACAACCAGCTCGGCAGCCTGCCGAAGACCCTCCACGCTCTGGCGTGCCTTCATGAGTGGCCATGATGGGAAAAGCCCCATGAGGATCGTGATCAGTACACAAACGACCAGCGCCGCCTTCAGCGATGCGCCCCACCTCACCTGCTCCAGCGGGGCGCCCTCGGGCTTCATGTACATGGTGACGATGACGCGGAGATAATACCAGTACGATACGAGCGTGGTAACAACCAGGATGACCGCCAGGTTGACGTAGCCCGCCTCGACGGCCGCCCTGAGGATATAGAACTTCCCGACAAACCCGGCGGTGAGGATCGCCGCGGCCCACGGGTGGCTCCATCCCAAGCCGGCATAGTCCGCCAGCCGCTGCCGCCGATCCTTGACGCCGGCCAGCACCAGAATAATCGCAAACGCGCCCACGATCATCACGGTGTACGCGACCAGGTAGAACAGGAACGACGCGATACCGGACTCGTTGGCCGCCACAAATGCCACCAGCAGGTAACCGGCGTGCGCCACCGATGAATACGCCAGCAACCGCTTGACGTTGTCCTGAACCAGCGCGATCAGGTTCGGGACGATCATCGTCAGAGCGGCCAGCCACCAGATGAGCGGCTCCCAGTACGCGTGCAGGTCCCCAAATCCGACTACGAAGATCCGTATGAAGGCCGCAAACGCCGCGCCCTTGATGGCTGCCGCCAGGAAGGCCGTCACCGGTGTCGGGGCGCCCTCGTACGCATCGGGAGTCCAGACATGGAACGGCACCGCAGACACCTTGAACCCAAAACCGATGGCCAGCAGCGCCAGGCCAAGGACGACGATTACAGCGACATCGTCCCCGCCCAGCATGACGCTCATCAGGTTCACGTTCGTCGTGCCGCTCACCCCGAGCATCACCGCCATGCCATAGAGCAAGAAGGCGCTGGCGAACGCGCCCAACAAGAAATACTTGAGTGCCGCCTCCGACGACCTGGGGTCACGACGGTTGAAGCCCACCAGGACGTAAACCGCCAGCGACATGAGCTCGAAGCCCAGGAATATCAGTATCAGGTCGCGGCTACCCGCCAGCACCATCATGCCGACGATGGCGAACAGCAGCAGCGAATAGAACTCGCCCTGGCTGATGTCTTCGCGGATCGCGTAATCGAACGAGATGAGGATCGTCAGGGCCCCGGCGCCCAGGAAGATGAAATTGGTGAATATCCGATAGCCATCCAGTGCCACCATGCCGGTGGTACCGATCTCGCGCACGCCCATCAGCCAGAAGTTGGCCACCGCCGCGAGCACGATGACGGCCAGCGCTCCGACTCCCACGGACCGAATATCGCCGCGCCTCACGAAACCGTCGTACAGCAACAGAATCAGCGCGCCCGCAGCCAGAACGGTTTCCGGCATCAGGGCCCATAGGTAGTCTAGGTGATTCGCGAAATCTATCTGCATCGTCGTTATTACCGCGTCCCTGCCCTACCGCCGTTACGAACCTCCTGGGCGGCAACGCTTTGCGCCGCGTCTTGCTGCTGCGCGATCATTTCGACTCGCTCGCTCATCCACTCCGCCGAAGCCGAGATCCGATCGATGAACGGCTTCGGGTACACCCCCATCAGCACCATCAACAACAACAGCGGAACGATGATCGCCAGCTCGATTCGCGACAGGTCGAGCAGTTTCCGGTTCTCATCCACCGTAACGTCGTTCCAAACGACGCGCCGGACCATCGGCAACATGTAGTAGGCGGCGAAGATCACGCCGGTCGTAGCCAGCAGCGTTATCCACGGGTAGCGGGCGAACGAGCCGATCAGTATCAAGAACTCGCCGACGAATCCGTTGAGACCGGGCAACCCGATGGATGAAAGAGACGTCAAGACCAGCGCCCCGCAGTACAATGGGATCACTTTGGCCAGGCCTCCGTAGGCACTCACCTCGTACGTGTGCCGCCGTTGGTACAGGAAGCCCGCCAGTATGAACAGAGCGCCCGTGGAGATGCCGTGATTCACCATCTGCAGCACGCTGCCCGTGACCGATTGCCCGGTGAAGGCGAACACTCCCAGCATTATGAAACCGAGGTGCGCCACCGACGTGTAAGCGATCAGCTTCTTGATGTTCGGTTGGACCGCCGCCACCCATGCCGCATACAGGATGCCCATCAGGCCCAACACCAGGATGATCATGACGACCGTACTGTCCAGTGCGGCCGACGGGAACAACGGTATGGCGAACCGCAGAAAGCCGTAGACGCCCATCTTCAGTAGCACGGCCGCCAGGATTACCGAGCCCGCCGTCGGCGCCTCCACGTGGGCATCGGGCAGCCACGTGTGGAACGGGAACATCGGTACCTTGATGGCAAAGGCGAGCGCGAAAGCGGCGAACAGCCAGAATTGCAGCGAGCCCGGGATATTCAGCCTGAGCATCTCAGCGTAGGCCATGCTCGCCGTGCCGAACTGATCCATGTGCATCCAGAACAACACCAGTATGGCGACCAGCATGAGCAACGACCCGAACGCCGTGAAGAGGAAGAACTTCACTGCCGCGTAGATCCGCCGCTCGTGCCCCCACACGCCGATCAGGAAGTACATCGGGATGAGGGTGATTTCCCAGAAGACGTAGAAAAGGAAGAGGTCGAACGCCACGAATACGCCCAGGATGCCGGTGATCAGAATCAGCAGCATCGCATAGTAGGCACGCTCCTTCTCGACGATCTGTTCCCATGACACCAGAACCGAGATGGGCAACAGGAACGTGGTGAGAAGGATGAGCAGGATCGATATGCCGTCGATTCCAATCGCATACGAGATCCCCCACTCGGGGATCCAGGCAATCGAAACGTAGTTCTGGAACTCGGTGCGCCCGATCTCAAACGTCCAAAAGAGCGGCAGCGAGACCAGGAACTCCACCATGCCGGCGCTGAGCGCCCAACCCTTCAGCTGATTCTTCGGCACGAACAGGCAGGCGAGTCCCGCTATCCCGGGAAAGAAGACCAGGAAGGTGAGGATCCAGTGGCTGCTATAGAAATTCGACAATAGCGTCATGTTCGTCCTACAAAGTCACGACACCGAGTATGATCAGGATGCCCACAACGATGATCAGCACGTAGGTGCCAAGGTATCCGGTCTGAAACCGGCTCAACACCCAGCCACCGAATCGTGTGGCGTAGGCCGTGCCGTTTATGGCCACGCCGTCGATAAGACCCTGGTCGATCACTCTCCAGCTGAACATACAGACCCATTTGAACGGCCGGACGATGATCAAATCGTACAGCTCGTCCACGTAATACTTGTGATAGAGAATCCCCAGGAGCCCTGTTGGCTCTTTCGCCTCTCGGACCGGGAGGTACTTCTTGCCCTTGAGCGCTTGGAAGACGAGCAAGATGACGACGATGGCCGCCGCGGTGGAGATGAGCGCCCACATCCCTTCAGCGCCGCCAATCGGCGACGCGTGGGCCGGTTCTCCAAGATGCTCGACCAGCACGTGCTCCGCCGCCGCGAAGCTCGGGTGCAGGAAGTGATGCAACCAGGTGAACTCAGGCAGTAGGGGCAGCGCTTCCGGAATGTTGACCCACCCGGTCACGACCGAGCCAATCGCCAGGACCACCAGCGCGCCGGTCATCAGCGCGACCGCCTCGTGCAGGTGCGTTCGAGCCTTTTCACCGGCGCGGTTTGCGCCGTGGAAAACCATCACCAACCAGCGCGTGATGTAGCCTGCCGTGAGCAAGGCCGTGATGATCGCGATTATCCAGAGGACGGTCTGGCCGCGCGCGCCCACCGACCAGATGATCTCGTCCTTCGAGAAAAAGCCGGCCAGCGGGAAGACACCGGCCAGGGCCAGCGCGCCGATCCACGCCGTCTTGAAGGTCGTGGGCATGTAGGACTTCAGGCCTCCCATGTTCCTCATGTCCTGCGACATGTCCTCGCCCGCCGGCTCGCCAGCGTGCTCGAGCGCATGGTGCATGGTATGGATCACGGCGCCGGAGGCCATGAACAGCAGCGCCTTGAAGAACGCGTGGGTCGCCAGGTGGAAGATCCCCGCGGTGTACGCACCGACGCCCACCGCCAGGAACATGTAACCCAGCTGCGAGATCGTGCTGTAGGCGATCACGCGCTTGATGTCGAACTGTTGCACGGCAATCGTGCCCGCGAAGAGCGCCGTGACGCCGCCGATCACCGCAACCACTGTCATCGTCAACGGCGCCAGCGCGAACAGCAGGCTGGCCCGCGCCACGAGGTACACGCCCGCCGTCACCATGGTCGCCGCATGGATCAGCGCCGACACCGGCGTCGGACCATGCATGGCGTCCGGCAGCCAAACGAAGAGCGGGATCTGCGCCGATTTGCCCGTGCAGCCGAGGAACATGAACAGCGTGATCAGGGTGACCGCAGGACCGCCGTACTCGAACGCCCGAGGCGCCATCGTGAACACGCCTTGATAATCCAGCGTCCCCAGGTAGGCGAACAGCGCGAACATGCCCATCAAGAAGCCGAAATCGCCGATCCGATTGACGATGAACGCCTTTTGACCCGCCTCCGCCTTGGCCGGCTCGGTGAACCAGAACCCGATCAACAGGTACGAGCAGAGCCCAACGCCCTCCCAGCCAACGAACATCAGCGGGAAGTTCGCTGACAAGACCAGCACCAGCATGAAGAAGACGAATAGATTCAGGTAGGCGAAGTACCGCGCGTACCCCGGATCCTCGCCCATGTACCCGATGCTATAGATGTGGATGATGAAGCTGACGCACGTCACGACCAGCGCCATGATGATCGACAACTGGTCGATCTGTAGCGCCGCATCGACCTTCAGCTGCCCCACCTCGATCCACGTCCAGTAGGTCCTTACCACTGGCTCGGCTTCCTGCACTCCCGCCATCAGCATCAGGTTGATCGCCGCCAGCACGAAGGCCAGACCCAACACGCCCGGACCAACGATCGTCACGAGCTTGCGTCGCTCCGGCGCCAGGTAGGCAACGGTCCCGTTGATCATGAAGCCGATGAACGGGAGGAGGATCATCCAGGAAGGCAGGAACGGCGCAAAGGCCGCTTCGTGTGTCACGGCCTCCTGGACGAGAGCGCGGAGCAGATCTAAGACCGGAGCCCCTACCATCGCAGTAACCTGAAGTTGCGAACGTCAACGGATCCGTAGTGGCGGAAGATCGCGATGATGATCGCGAGCCCGACGGCCGCTTCGGCGGCGGCCACCGTCATTACGAAGATCACAAATATCTGCGCCTCGACCCCAACGAACTTGGAGATCGCCACGAACGAGAGATTCACCGCATTGAGCATCAGCTCGATGCTCATGAAGATGACTATCGCGTTGCGCCGGAGCAGGACTCCGACCATGCCGATCGCAAACAGCAACGCGCTGACGACAAGTGGTTCGATGAACATTCTATTCGGCTTTCAGCTTCGCGATCACGACGGCGCCCACCATCGCGACCAGTAGCAGGACGCCGGTCACCTCGATCGCGACCACGTAGTTCTGGAACAGCGGCTCGGCTACGCCGGCCACCGCGCCCCGCTCACGCAGCCATGGTGTCAGCATGTCGATGTCGCTGCTCATCGGCGCGTCATTGATCGCGACGAACAGCTCGGCGAACAGGACCAGGCCGAGACCGCCACCGAACACCCACCAGAACTTCCCTTTCAAGTCGGGCTCGAAGTCGTGACCCAGGTTGAGCAACATGATCACGAACAAGAACAGCACCAGAATAGCGCCGGCGTAAACCACGACCTGCAGGGCGGCCAAGAAATGGGCCTCCAGTAGCACAAACATCCCGGCAATCGAAAACAGCGTCAGCACCAGCCACATGGCGCTATAGACCGGGTTCTGGCGGGTGACCATGAAGAGGCTGCTCGTCAGGGCCAAGCCCGCGAAGACATAGAAGACCAGTTGGCTCAATTCCATCGCCGTCTCAACAGTAGCTTCGGTAATGCGCTCACCTTCACTCCGATGCGGGATCCTCCGGATCCCACAGCTGCGTGAAGGGGTGATCCTGCTCGCACAGGCGCTCTAGATCGTACACGAACCTCTCGCGGCTGTACTCGGCGGCCTCGTAGTGGACGCCCAGGTGTATCGCTTCGACCGGGCATACTTCCTGACAGTATCCGCAGAAGATGCAGCGGAACTCGTCGATCTCGTAGACCGCCGCGTATCGCTCGCCGTTTTCGTCCTCGGCCGGTATCAACTTGATGCAGTTCGACGGGCAGATCGTCGGACATAGACCACAGGCAACGCACTTGGCGCGCCCGTCCTCGTGCACCGCCATCCGATGAGTGCCACGGAACCGGGGCGACAGCTCCCACTTCTCCTCGGGGTACTGCTGCGAGACCGTGATCGGCCTGACCAGGTGCTTGAAGGTCAGGGCCATCCCTTTCAGCGTCGCCCTCAAGTACGACGCGCCGGCTTCCGGTCTCTCTACGGTCTTTACGCCTATTGCCATATCCTACCCGCGTGACTGGATCTGATTCGGGCGCGTCTGTTTCCATCCGCTCCCCAGAATGATCCGGTTCCTATCGAGTAAGAATAGGAACGCGGCCAACAGCCCTACGTTGAGCACCGCCAGCCAGACCATGTACGTGACTCCGAACTCTATTCCGGCCGCCTCGAGGCCCAGCATCGCTCCGCCCTGTACCGCTATGTAGACCACGAGCAGCGGGATCAGGACCTTCCAGCCCAGGGACATCACCTGGTCGTAGCGGAATCGCGGTACGGTCCAGCGCACCCAGATGAACAGGAAGATGAAGAACACGACCTTCATCGCGAACACGACGGCGGTCAACAACGTGATCCACCAGGCCGGCGCCGCTCCGACGACAGTACCGTCCGCCAGCGCGGCCATGTTGTCGCCCCGCCAGAACGGAATGTCCCAACCGCCGAAGAAGAACGTCGCCATCAGCGCCGACGCCGTGATCATGTTCGCGTATTCCGCGAGCATGAACATGGCGAACTTCATGGCGGAATACTCGGTGTGGAATCCGTACACCAACTCCGACTCGGCTTCCGGCATGTCGAAAGGCATCCGGTTCGTCTCGGCGAAGTATGAAAACGTGAAGAACACGAACGCCATCATCAGCGGCAGCACGTACCACAGCGTCTCCTGCTGCTGTGACACGATCTCCAGCAGCGAGACGTTGCCCGACATCATCAGTATCGGCACCAGGCTCAGGCCGAGCGCCACCTCGTAACTGATCATCTGGGCACCGGCACGCACTCCGCCCAGGAACGGATACTTGCTGTTCGAGGCCCAGCCGCCCAGTACCAGACCGTACACGCCGAGCGAGGCCATCGCCAGGATGTACAGGAACCCGACCGGGACGTCGGCCACTACCATGCTCACGGTCCCCCAAGGCGTGACCAGAGGTGCGGCGAAGGGGATCACGGCGATGACGACGAAGGCCGGAAACATCGCGATGATCGGGGCGAGGTAGAACAGCCAGCGGCTCGAGCCGACGGGCCGGTGCTCCTCCTTGGTGAAGTTCTTCAGTCCGTCGGCGATCGGCTGGAATATCCCCCAGGGCCCGACGCGATTTGGCCCGCTGCGGTCCTGAATCCAGGCCGCGATCTTCCGTTCGGCCAGCGTCGTGATCGCCACTCCCAACAACCAGGCGACGAACACCACGAGCGCTTTCGCCGTGGCGAAGATCAAGAAGGCTGTCGTCGAAAGAGGAGCCATCGTATTCGGCCTAGCTCATGTATTAGGACGACGCCGCGGCACGCGTGCCGGCGACGCTCGCCCCTGTCATACCGATCGTGTCGTAGCTCAGTCCAGCGTACTCGCCGAACTCGCCGGCCATCGCGGCAAACGCCTCAGCCGCGCTGCGGGTGACTTCACCATCCCCCAAGCGGGCGAGAACCGTAGAACCGCTCAGCCAGAGCGGTCGGGCGAGGCCCGGAGCTCTCAACGCCTGCGCGAAACGCTGCACGCGCCCCTCGAAGTTCGTGAACGTGCCTTCCATCTCGGCGAAGGTCGGCGACGGCAGCACGATGTGCGCCTTGCGGGCCGCCGGGCTCAGGGCGCTGCCGATGTACACGAACAGAGAGGCCGATTCGCCGAAGCCTTCCGGCGCATCGTGGAGCCCGTCCTCCAGAACGATGAGCGCCCCCCGGTGGCCGGCGGCCGCCGAAAAGACATCATCGACCCGATCGAAGCCCAGCATCTCGGCTCCGCGGGCGTTGGGCGCCCTATCCTCTCTGAGCGCCAGCTTCGGAAAGCCCTTCAAGGCTACGGAAGGACCGGTCGCCACGCGGAAGCAACCTCCCTCGAAGCCCAGCCGGTCCATCAGCTTGCGCGCCGCGTACAGGCTCTCGTTGGAGGCGCCGGCGCTGACGATCGCCTTCGCTCCGCCGCCGCCCTGCAGCGCCTCTGCCAGGGCATCCAGCGCGCCGGCCCAATCGACCGGTGCCAGCTTCCCGTTCTTGCGCAGCAGCGGTACTTCGGCCCGCTCGCCGGCGCCCCAATTCACCACCGCCTCGCGTCCGTGGTCGCACATCCAGTACGAGTTCACTTCGGCATTGTGCCGCGGCTTGGCGCGCAGAACGGCGTTTTCTATCGTCGCCAGCACGACGTTGCACCCCTGGGAACAGCCCGGGCAAATGCTGGCCGTGTGATCGAAATCCCAGGCGCGCGGCTTGAACAAGAAGTTCTCGTTCACCAGCGCGCCCACCGGGCAGACGTCCACGATGTTCATCGAGAACGAGTGCTCGAAAAGCTCGCCGGTCATCGTATCGATGTAGCCCTTGTGGCCCCTGTTCATCACTTCGATGACGGGCTCCCCCGCTATCTCGTCCATAAAGCGGACGCAGCGCGTGCAGAGGATACAGCGATCGGCGAAGTACACGATATCCGACGTCAGCTTGTCGCGCCCCAGGACGACCTTGGGCTCCACGTTCCGCGTCCGCAGTTGGCCCGTTTCGAACGCGTAGTCCTGCAGCTCGCACTGACCCGCCGCATCGCAGATCGGGCAGTCGAGCGGATGGTTGACCAGGAGAAACTCTACGGCTGATCGACGCGCTTTACGCGCCGCCGAGCTGTCGATTCGTATGACCATGCCGTCCTGCACCTGTTGCACGCAGGATGGGACCGGCTTTGGCGCGCCTTCCACGTCAACCAGACACATGCGACAGACGGCGGGCGCGCTCAGTCCGGGGTGGTAGCAGTACCTGGGAATGACCTTACCTACGCGCTCGGCCGCCTCGAGGATCGTCGCGTTCTTGGGGACAGCGATCTCGACTCCGTCGATGGTGACGTTTACCGTTGATCTGCTATCGTTGGCCATGTGCTTCGATCAGCGCCTCGCCGTGCAACTTCCGTCTTTGATGTGCGCCATGTACTCGTCCTCGAACTTCTGGATCGAGCTCACGACAGGAACCGCCGCGCTATCCGACAGCGGGCAAATCGTCTTTCCGGCGATGTTGGCACCGACGTCGAGAAGAAGCGGGATGTCCTCCTCGCGACCGTCTCCCCGCTCAATGCGCCGCAGTATCTTCGCCAACCACGACGTGCCTTCCCGGCAGTTCGTGCACTGCCCGCACGACTCGTGGGCGTAGAAGTCGACCATCTTTCTCACCGCGTGGACCATACAGGTCGAGTCGTCCA
>JBDHAL010000095.1:0-11440 GCA_039588075.1 Gemmatimonadota bacterium
GCCGACTTTGGGGGCGGTAGCTCAGTTGGGAGAGCGCCTGCCTTGCACGCAGGAGGTCGTGGGTTCGAATCCCATCCGCTCCACTTTGTTGGGAATTCCCGAATGTTGGTTACTTGATTACGGAATAGGGGAGTTTGGAAGTTCGATCTTACTTCGGATTTCCAACTCCCCTATTCCGTACTCCCCTAGTCAACATTTGAGGATTCCGAGTGCGGGCCGCGGCACTTTTTCGACGATACTCTGCGCGGGCGGGGTTCAGGTGACGGCGCTCTTCAGCTGCGGATCGGTCGTCAGCAATTCGTGACCGAGTTTGACCCAGCGTTCGAGGGGGAGGCGACCCACGAGCGCGGCATAATCAAAGCCTGCCATATCAAACCACTGGTCTGCAGCTCCCGGCCGTGCCAGCCAGGCGATAGCCTTTAACGCGCTCACGCGTGTCTCATAGCTGCTTGGCTGCTCGATCTTTCGCGCGGCCTTGATCGCGTTGGCTATCAGCGCTGCGGCAAAACGGTAATAGGGATCGTAGCCGGTGGATTTGATCAAAGGAGCCTCCTGCCACCGACGAGAGGCGAGCAATCTGTCGTCGGCTCAAGAATGATGAGCCGGTTCTTCGGGCTAAAAAGGTCGTCGCCCACCACCTCGGCCTCCTCCACCTCGGCCTCCGCCACCTCCACCACCACGGCCTCCACCACCTCCGCCACCTCGGCCTCCTCCACCTCGACGTCCTTCGGTGCGGGGGCGAGCCTCGTTAACGTTGAGCGCACGGCCCTTCAACTCCTTGCCGTTCAGGTCGTCGATCGCGGCCTGGGCTTCGGCCTTGTCGGGCATTTCCACAAACGCGAATCCTCTTGGCTCGCCACTGAACTTGTCCGTAATGACGTTTACGGTTGCGACCTGGCCGAAGGCTTCAAAAGCTTCTCGTAACTCCTCTTCGGTGACGTCGCGAGACATGTTTCCCACGTAGATGTTCATTCCTGGGCCCTTCCTCGTGAGAGTTCAGACTGGGATCTCGTCCAACTTGTTGGACTGACGTTCGAGATCCCCAGTTGCTGCAAGCCTTTGCAGCCCAAGGCGGAGCCAAGACCGCCACGGGACGCAACTAACATACGCCCCAGCACTGGAGGCAGGCCAGTAGCCTCCCTCAGCGGGCGCCCAGGGTCGGATCCTGGCCGCGGCTCGGGCTGGGAATTCTTGAATGGTGATTACTAGATTACGGAATGAGGGAGTTTGGAAGTTCGAGATTGCTTCGGGTTTTCAAAATCCCTTATTCTTATGTCGAAAAGAGAGGAGGGGCGCGAAAATGGAGCAACCGCAGAATCAGTCGGCATCACCGGGAGGAACGACCAGCTTCAGCTTCAAAGACGGCTTCCTGTTCGGGCTCGGGTTCTTCACCGCCGGTCTCATCTTCACGGTCGTCGCATTGCTGATCTTCTCGGTCTTGTTCGCCGCTCGGATGGGGCTGGGCGGAGGCCCGCGAGAGAGGGCGCACATGGCGGCGATGAAGTCGGACTTGAGGAACCTGGTGTCGGCGGAGGAAGCCCACTTCGCGGATTTCCAGACGTACTCGGCCGATCTCGACTCGCTGTATTTCTATCCGAGCATCGGTGTTACGGTGATAGTCTGGGAGGCCACTGAGAGCGGCTGGCGTGCGACGGCGACTCACCCGGAGATGCCGGAAGTCACGTGCGAGATTTACTGGGGTCTCGACAACGAGTCGACGGCCGCGTTGACGGAAGGCGAGGTCAGTTGCACCTGAAGCCTCAGCCGGCAGTTGCCGGGTGGCACACCCGTACTTCGATGCCGTCCGCGCCCGGGAGGACGACGGCTCCGCGCTCGGCGGGCGTCAGGATCTCGTAAGTGACGGGCGGTCCGGCGTCGAACTGGACTTGCTGGACGGGCAGGCGCGAGAGGTTTGTGACGAGGATTCCGTTGTCTGGATGGATGACGTGAATCCGTTCCAGCACGTCGAGCCCTTCTTGCTTGCGCAGTTGCTCGAGCGTGTCGAACGATCCCCAGGCGTAATCCTGGTTGACCCGGCCGACGGCCGTCCGGACTCTTCCCGCCAACTCGCCGAGTGACGCATCCGCGAATTCGCTTCGCTCCATGGATGTCGTGGCGAGACAGACGGCGCAGCCGAAGTAGGTTCGAGGGAACGGTTTGAGGATCCTTCTCACGTCCACCGGGCAGCTCACGTAGGCCGGGCCCTCGTCATTCGGGTTCCACGCCTCGAGATACTTCTTCCACAGAAATGCCGTGACCACATCGTTGTGAGAGAGCCTGCCGTCACAATCCTCCTGGGCTTCTCGCAGGCGTTCGTTCATCTCCGCCTTCGAGATGGAGAACCTGTCCCATCTCATCCGTTCGCGGAGCGTCGCGGCCCGCTTCTCGGCCCAGAACGTTCCTGACATCTCGAGCACATCATCCGGCGTGATCGATCTTTGTCCGGCGGTCTTCTTAGGCGTCAACAAGTCGCGTTCGTGGGAGGGCGCGATGTTGTCTTTTCCGTGGAACTCCATCGCCCAGCTCGCCAGGAAGTGGAAGTAGCTGAAGCCATCGACGAGCGCGTGGGATATGCTGACGCCGAGCACCGAGCCGTCAGGCGTCTGGCTGAGCCTTACGCGTGCCAGCGGCTCACCGACTACGGTGTCTACGGGGCTGAGGAAATCGTACGGGTTCTCTGACACCTGGAGGGCGGCAGGCTGATCGGTAACCTCGATCGAGATGGGATCGACTGACGGCTCGAGCTCGTACGTGTCATCGGACGCTATGACGAGCCTGCAGCGCAGCGGCGTGAAGGTATCGAGTACGCTGTCGAGGCTGTCCTGGAGTCGGCCCGGGTCGATGGTGGCGTCGTAGGCAAAGACGAACTCGATGGGATATGAGCCGACGCCTGTGAAGATGTGGTCGATCGGAGAGAGAGGAATGCGTTTCATCGAAGAATGAGTTTGGCCCTCTGGAAGCGGGCCATCGCGAGGGCAAATAGCGCGATGGCCAGCAGCAGCAGTAAGCCGAAGAAAATCATCAGGCCACCGGTTTCACCGAGGTGTCCGAGCAGCGCCCTGGGCCGCAGTTCGGGCTTGGCCCTGGAGACCAGCAACAGGATGGGGCCGAGAATAGTGGGCGGGAGTAGCACCGCCGCCGCGAGGGTCTGCTGTGCCTCCTGGACGGAGGCTGAGCGCAGGGAGATCAGGACGCCGGCGCCCGTGACCAGGAGTGCGATGAGAAAGCTGAGGCCGAGATCTACCAAGACTATCTTCGGCGTGTAGATCAGCAGCTCGCCCTCCCAATGAGTGAAGTTCACGGTCAAGAGCGCAATGGCGAGGATCACCAGGGTCATGGCCATGGCCAGTCCGATGGAGAAGGCCGCTTTTCCAAGCAGGATGGCCCGGTCCGGCAGGCGGCTGGCGAGCAGGGTGGCCAGGGTATGCCGTTCACGCTCACCGGCGAATGAATCGGCCACGGTGAGGAGGACGATAAGCATCGGGATGGCTATCGCAGCATAGATTGACGTGCCTCCGCTGGTCCAGTGCGTACCGGCGTCCCAGGGGACGTAGACGGCGAATACAGCGATCGGCATCAGCAAGGTAAGCAGGGCCTTCAGCTTGTTCTCTCGCTGGCGGAAGAGGCTCTTCCACTCTTTCCAGGCGACGGTTTGAATGTCCCCGTTCATTCGCTGTCCTCCCCTTCTTCCATCAGGGTGAGGAAGACTTCTTCCAGGCTGGCCTTACCCCTACGAATCTCTTCAACGCGCACGCCGGCGTTCACCATCAGGTCGACGAGCGGAGCGACGTCTGCGTCGGCCGAGGTCTCGATGGAGAGGCGGTCGTTGAGCATCTCCGCGGCGGTCACGTCCGGCCGGGCTCGCAGTATGCCGAGCAACTGCTGATCGAAGCCGCTGCCGACAACTTCGACGCGGGCGGCGCTGCTTCCACGCAATTCGTCGGGGTGACCGAGGGCGATCAGCGTTCCGTTCCTGATCACGGCGACCTGGCCGCACAGCCGCTCGGCCTCCGTCATGTTGTGCGTGGTGAGGAAGATGGTGATTCCGGATCCGGCGAGAGCGGCGAGCTCGTCGCGCACCGCCTGAGCGGCGAGCACGTCGAGTCCGGCGGTGGGCTCGTCGAGAAAGACCAGCGGCGGGTTGTGGAGTATCGCGCGGGCCAGGGCCAGCTTCTGCTTCATCCCGCGGCTCCATGAGCCGACGCGGTCGGCGCGGCGGTCCCACAATCCCATGTTGGTGAGCAGTTCTTCGGCGCGCTTCCGTCGCTCGGTTGGACTCAGGCGCCAGATGCGCCCATAGAATTCCAGGTTCTCTTCGGCGGTCAGATGCTCGTACAACCCGGTGTGCTCGAGCAGGGCGCCGGTGCGCTCCCTGATCTCACCGCCCTGTGTGCGGCTGTCGAAACCCAGCACCCGGGCGCTTCCGCGTGTGGGTTCCAGCAGTCCGAGGAGCAGGTGAATCGTGGTTGTCTTGCCGGCGCCGTTGGGTCCGAGGAAACCGAGTATGGTTCCCGCGGGCACATCGAGGGATAGGTTGTTGACGGCCCTGACCGTGCGGAAATGACGGGTCAGGTTGTCTAGTCTAATGGCCGTTTCGGGCAAATCGGGTCTCCGTGGTGATCGCTGTCCGGCCGCCAGCCTACTCGCAGGACGCCGTGTTGTCGCGGGGGTGCCAGTAGGTCGAGTCGGTTCGCAGACCGGGCACGGCCGAAGCGATATCCTGCCATCGTACGACGCGGATGGCGCAACCGCTTCCCGAGCACCCCGTGCCGTCATGCGTGGCGAAGGCTCCCTGAGCGAAGGTCGAGTTGAGCGGGATGTTGAGGATGTCGATGCCGTCGGCGTCGCGCACGCCCTCCAGGGCGAAGGTGCCGAGCAGCGCGTGTGGAGGTGTGCGGTCGTAGATCTTGTAGTCGTCGGAACCCTGGCTGCTGGCGATGATGTAGCCATCTCCGCCGGGTAGGTAGTAGATCGTCAGCCCCTCGACGTCCGCTGTCAGTCCGTCCTCTCCCGTGCTGGCCGGTTTGGTGACGTCGCCAGGGTCGGTCGCGCTCACGCGCCAGATGCCGCCGCCTTCCTCTCCAATGTAGACGTACCCGGTTTCATCATCTCCGACCATGCCCTCGATCATCGTCTTTTGGAACTGCCAGCCTGTGGGCGCGCCGCTGACGCGGCCGGCGCTGTCGGTGAGCAGGTACTGGCTGATCAAACCCGACTTCGGCCCGGTGTAGGCGAACAGGGTGCCGTCGGGCATACGGTGGAGAGCGAAGCCGTAGCCGCCGCCGGTCTCGATGCCGTCATCGACACGAATCAGCTGCCGGGTGGCGGCATCGACCCGGTAGACCCGGATCGTGAGCTCGTCGCGCTCATTCCAGGCCACGAGGTCCACGCAGTCGGAGCCGAGACGGAAACCGTAGCGGACATCGACGTTGCCGGGATGAGGCGAGGAAATACGCTGAACGAGCGACCCGTCGAGGTCGTAGACGAACACGAAACCGGCGGTCTTATCGGAGCCGATCATGGTGGAGCGAGTGACGTCCGCCGGGTGAATCCAGAAGGCCATGTCGTCTTGATCTTCGGCGGCCGGATTGACGAAGGTAGCGGTGACCGCAACGGCGCCGGTCGGCGCCGCGCTAGGTGCGACCGGGGTCCGGGCGAGTGGGAATCCGCAGTACACGAGAAGGAGCGGAGCCACAGCTGAGATCCACAGCGAGTAGCGGCTGAGCATTATCGACCTCGACAGCGCGAGTTATAAATAGCTAACGGCCCATCGTCACGGGATCCTGCAGACCCAATATGTATATGGCGATCAGTCCGAGGCTACCCACGACGAGCAGGTAGTAGAGCGTGGGTAAGATCGTCTTGCGCAGCGTGGCGCCT
Source organism: Gemmatimonadota bacterium (assembly GCA_039588075.1). Classification (GTDB taxonomy): domain Bacteria; phylum Gemmatimonadota; class Gemmatimonadetes; order Palauibacterales; family KS3-K002; genus JBDHAL01. The sequence goes on from JBDHAL010000095.1 coordinate 5,881, forward strand.
TCCTGGCCGAGCAGGCCCACTGTCGCCGAGGCGGCGACGACGTTGTGAATGGCGATCATGTTCCCGGCCGCCGCGCCTACGGCCTGGAGCGCGACGACGATGGCGCCGTTGATCGCCAACTGCGCGGCCACGCCAAACTGAAAGAGACTGAACATCAGGTTGCTGACCGTGTTGCTCCCGGCGATGAAGGCGCCGAGCGCGCCGACGACGGGAGCGAAGAACGGCCACACGTGCCCCACGTTTTCGGCGACCCATGTAGCCAGGGCGATGGGCATGGAGGGAAGCGCTCCTCCTCCCGAGTTGATGTAGACGCGCACCATGGGGACGGTGAACAGCAAGACGAAGCCGGCGCCGAGGATGACGCGGGTCGAATCGCGCAGAGCGCCCACGATTTGCCGTCCGCTCATCTTGTGAAGAAACCAGGTAGCGACGACGGTGGCGACCAGCATCGTAGCGGGCAGGTAAAGCGGCGCCGTGGTGGCGCTTATCGCGGTCGAGAAGATTCCCGTCCAGCTGATGCTGACCGACCTCAGGATGTCCCCGACCGGGAGCTGTCGGAGCCGGGTGATGACCAGCAGAACGGCGAGTATCGCGTAGGGCGCCCAGGCCAGACCGGTCGGCATCCGATCGCCCTCCGGCTGTTCAGCGAGATCGCGGCCAATCCCGCGCCAATCGGACGGCCACTCGCCGGGTGGCGCGAAGTCCCAGGTGTCGGCGGGCAACAGAAAGCGCTTGCGCGCGGCATACGTAACGATCGTGAGGCCGATGGCGGCACCGAGCAGCGAAGGGAACTCGGGGCCAAGCAGCACTCCGGTCAGCGTGTAGGGGACGGTGAAGGCGAGGCCGCCGAAGATTGTGAACGGAACGATCGACAGTCCCTCGCGCCAGGATCGATTCGCACCGAAGAAACGGGTCATCATCATGACCATGAGGGTCGGCATGAGGATCCCGGTGATTCCGTGCAGGCCGGTAACGAAAGCGGTGATGGTCTGCCGGTAAGCCTCGAAGGAGATACCGGCCGCCGCGAGGCGCGCGGCGACCTCGGGGCTGGCGAGGCCATCGGTCACGCCGATGAGGATGGGCGTGCCCACGGCGCCGAAGGTAACGGCGGTGCTCTGGATCATCATGCCGATCATCACGGCGGCAGCGGCGGGAAAACCGAGAGCGACCATGAGCGGTGCCGCCACGGCGGCGGGCGTACCGAAACCGGCCGCGCCTTCGATGAACGAGCCGAACAGCCAGGCGACGATCACGACCTGCACGCGGCGGTCGTCGCTGATGCCGTGGAAGCTGCGACGAATGGCCGAGACTCCCCCGGAATGCTCCAGCGTTTTGAGCAGCAGGATCGCCCCGAAGATGATGAACAATATATCGAAGGTGATGAACAGCCCCTGCACGGATGAGGCGGCGATGTGCCGGGCGTCGACGCGCCAGACGGCCCAGGCCAGCAGGACGGCGGCGACATAGACCAGGGGCATCGCCCATTTCGCCGGGACGCGGAAACCGACCAGCAGGGCGCCGGCGAGCAGGATGGGCGCCAGCGCGACGAGCGCTTGAACGGTGAGGCTCATCGAACCGAATCGTCGAACAGGACGGCGTGGACGATTCTCGGCCCGTGAACCCCCAGGGTGAGGTTCAGCTCGATGTCGGCCGACTTGCTGGGCCCGGTGACGAAGGCGACCTGTCCGCTGACCCTGAGGAAAGAGCCCAGGCCCTCATCGCGCCTGAGTGAAGCGAGCCAAGCCTCGACGGTCGGGTATATCCTGCTCATCGGAACGATGGCGAGGTGGACCAGCGGCAGCAGGCTCGCCGCGCGGCTCTTGCGTCGCCCGGCCGCGAGGGCGAGAGACCCGGTACTCGCGAACGCGGCATCGACGGCGGTGAGTCCAACCGTCAACCGAGCGGCGTGAGCGCGATCGGCCTCCCGGTGCAGTTCTTCCGGCACGAGGAGTGAGATCCCCGAGTCGTTTAGGACGGACTCGAGGTTGTCCACCGGGATCTCGCGCGGCGCCCAGGACAACACCTCGATGGGCCGCGCCTCGCTCCACTCCTCGACCAGTGCAACGATGCGGCCGGCGACGTCGTTCTCGCGGTCCACGATCTCGTAGCTACCGGAAACGTCTTCCAGCTTCGAACCGAAGGTCTCGGCCAACGCCTGCCTGTCGCCCTGCGCGCCCGTCACGGCGGCGGGTGTATCCGGCGGCTCCAGCGGTGCCGCCGCGTTTCTGAAGATCGGCTTAGGCCCCGACATGACGTGTCGCAGGCGGCCAAGGATGGCGTCGCGGGGTTCCTTGGCGTCCGAGATCATTCGGCCGCCTCCTCATCGGTCGGCTGTCCGCGCTCGGCCCAGAGCTCGCGGAAGGTCTTGGCCGCGAAGCGCGGAAGGTTGCGGGTCCTCTTCCAGACGTTGGTGGGAGTCGGCAACAGCGGCAGGCGCGCGAACCGGCGCGCCAGGCGAACCGCTCTGCTGTAGCGCCCCGGTTTTCGCATCGCCGACGCGTAGGCCCGGGCGGCCATCCGCTCGTGCAGCGGCGCGGCGCCGCGGTCGACGATGTCACTACGGAGATCGAGCAGCAGGCGCGGGAGGTCGATCTTCACGGGACAGACGTCGCGGCAGGCGCCGCACAGCGAGCTGGCAAAGGGCAATTCGCGAGCGAAGGTCACATCGTACTCGAGAAGCGGAGTCACGATCGCTCCGATGGGTCCGCTGTACGCGGTCTGGCCGTAGGCGTGTCCGCCGATCTCTCGGTAAACGGGACAGACGTTGGCACAGGCGCCGCAGCGGATGCAGAGAGCCGCGTCGCCATACCCGCGCTCGATCATGCGCGAGCGGCCGTTGTCGAGGAGGATGACGTGCATCTCCGTCGGACCGTCGGGATGGCTGTTGCGGCGCGGTCCGCTGCTCATCGAGAAATAGACCGACACGTTCTGGCCTGTCGCGCTACGGGAAGCCGCCTGCCAAAGCAGCACGGCGTCCTCGACGCTGCGTACGACCTTCTCGATCCCGACGATGGCGACGTAGATGCGGGGCATGCTGGTCACCATGCGACCGTTGCCCTCGTTTGTGATGATGCAGATGGTGCCGGTCTCGGCTATGGCGAAGTTCCCGCCGCTGATGCCCATATCGGCGAGGAGGAACTCGTTGCGCAGTTCCTGTCTTGCGGCGGCGCACATCTCGGCCGGGTCGGTCGTCGGTGGCATGTCGAGCTTCTTCTGAAAGAGCTCAGAAATATCCTCGGCGCGCTTGTGTATGACGGGAGCGGTTATGTGGCTGGGCGGTTCGCCGGCAAGCTGCACGATGAACTCTCCGAGGTCGGTCTCGACGACATCGACGCCGGATCGCTCGAGCGCTTCGTTCAAGCCGATCTCTTCGGTGACCATCGACTTGGACTTTACCACGTCACGAACCTGGCGGAGTCGCGCGATCTCGAGGACGGCCCCGATAGCCTCCGATGCATCGCGCGCCCAGTGCACGTGACAGCCGTTGGCGAGCAGGTTGCGTTCGAGTTCTTCGAGCAGGTCGGGCAAATGCTCGATGGCGAACTGCCGAACCGCGCGCGCTTCATCGCGGAGCCGCGGTGCATCGATCGCGGCCATCGCCTGCTCGCGATGCTCGCTCAGGCGCTCGGTAGCGCGGTCGAGAGCGGTCCGCAGGTTCTCGTCCTCGAGAGCTTGCTTCACGCGGACGCTGTAGGGCGCGCGAACGTCAACGGTCATCGTGCTCTCTCTCGTCGGCGCCGTTTCCATCGAGCCCACTCGCCAGCAGCTCGGCGATGTGGACGGCCCGGCAGCGGTGGCCCTGGCGCTGGAGGATCCCGTTCAGGTGGGTCATGCAGCTGACGTCGTTAACGGCGACGACATCGGCCGCGCTGGCTTCGATGTTCCGGACCTTGCGCGTCCCCATCGCGGTGCTGATCGGGGCATTCTTGATGGCGAACAGGCCACCGAACCCGCAGCACTCGTCGGCGCCCGGGAGGTCGACGATCTCCGCATCCTGCAAACCGGCGAGCAGGCGGCGCGGCTGGGAATCAACGTGGAGCTCGCGCAAGAGATGGCAGCACGGGTGATAGGTGAGCTTTCCGTTGAAGCGGGCGGCAACCTCATCCACGCCGAGCACGTCCACCAGATACTCGCTCAACTCGAAGGCGACCTCCGCGACCTGGAGAGCCCGGCGCCGGTACTCGTGATCATCCTCGAACAGCACCGGGAACAGGTTCCTGAGCATGGCAACGCAGCTGCCGCCCGGCGCGACGACGGCATCGACCTCACTGTTGTCGACGAGCGGCCAGAAGACGTCGATGAAGTTCCGGGCCATAGTACGGGCCTCGTGCCTGTAGCCGGCGTTGAATGCCGGCTGCCCGCAGCAGGTCTGAGCGTCCGGGAACACGACATCGGCGCCCTGGGCTTCGAGGAGGCGTACCGCGGCCATGCCGATGTCGGGGTATAGGGTGTCGACCATGCAGGTGACGAAGAGGGCCACCCGGCGCGTGGACGAATCTGGGGGAGGCGGGGTCATAGGTGTCGCCCGGTTTGGGATCTAGGCTGTCAGGGAAAACTTGCGTGGCGCATAAGATGGGGCGCGAGGCGCCGCGGCGCGAGATGGGGCGCCGGGGTCGCCTGCTTTGTGGATCGGCGACCTTGTTGGAAGGAATCGGGTGGCTCTATGTTGACGACATGCGTTTACCATCGGTGGGGATGAGAAGCAACCCGGCGGCGCGCCGGTGCGGCAGCCGCATTCGAGCGGGCTGCTGCGGCTCTCTGATGTTGGCGGTCGCGGCGTGCGGCGGTACCACGGAGCCGGAGCCCGCGTCGGTGGCGTCGGTGGCGGTGTCGCCGGACAGCGCGACGATAGTCGTGGGCGGCAGCATCCAGCTGACGGCGACCCTGCAGGACGCGGCGGGTAACGTTCTCAGCGGCCGGGCCGTCGCCTGGACGAGTGCGGACGAGGACGTGGCAACGGTGGATTCGACCGGGTTGGTAACGGGGGCCGGCGCCGGCCCCGTGACCGTCAGCGCCCGCTCGGAAGGCCAGACCGGCGCGGCTTCCGTCCGGGTGGTCGTTCTCGACCCGGCGGTCTATGAGGTAACGGCCGTCTCGGGCGGGGGTCAGAGCGGGTTTGCCGGCACGGTGTTGTCGCGCCCGCTGGTCGTCCTCGTAAGCACCCGTACCACCGGCAGTCCGAAGGAAGGCGTGGCGGTGGGCTGGCGCGCCGGGCCGGGTGGTGGTGCGCCGACGCGAACCACGTCGACGACGGTCGAGACGGGCCGGGCGGCGACCCGGGTCGAGCTGGGTAACAGCGCGGGCAACGTGACGTTGGCGGCCGAGGTGTTCGGACTGCCGGCGGTGACGTTTCAGGTCATGGCGCTGCCGGCGCCAACGCTGCAGTCCGTTTCGCCGGGCAGCGTAGCGCCCGGCGACTCGGTGAGCGTGAGCGTGGCGGACCTGCCGGAGGGGTCGTCCGTCGCGGTTACTTTCGATGGAGTCGCGGGCTCCGTGGTGAACGAGACGGCCGGCACGCCGACGGTGCTCGATGTGATCGTTCCAGCGGCCGCCCGGGTTT
>JBDHAL010000096.1:0-11323 GCA_039588075.1 Gemmatimonadota bacterium
GGCGGTTCTCGAACTTCGTCGCCCCCAGGTGGGCGTTAACCACATCGCCTATCGAGATGATGCCGACCAGCTTACCATCGTCCAATATCGGTAGATGGCGTATGCGGTTTTTCGTCATGATCCCCATGACGTAGTCGAGATCGTCGTCCGGTACTCCAATGATGACGTCCTTCGTCATCACGTCGCCCACAAGCGTCTCCTGTATTGAATCGCTGCGCTCCGCAGCTTCGATCATGATATCGCGTTCCGATATGATTCCATGGACGGCGCCGTCCGATCCCGTTACCACCATCGCTCCTATCCGGTGCTCGACGAGAACACCGACCGCGTCCAGCACCGTCCGGTGCGGCTCGATCGTCACTACTTTGTCACCCTTCTTTCGGAGAATGTCTGCGACACGCATTGTTGGGGCCCTTTCGGGATGATCGCCGCCGGGGTCACAGTCGGGCCCATAGGCCGGGCCCAGCGGCCGGTTTCGCTGGAGGCAGGTGAGAACCTGCTGTTAGAGATTACCATTATTGTGTTTTGCGGCCTCTAACGCCAGTCTCATCGATATGTCACGTATTCTACTCCTACTCGCCACCTCCACCTATCGGGCGGAGGATTTCCTGGATGCGGCGCGCCAGCTCGGAGTCGACGTCCCGGTTGGTGTCGATGGCAGCCAGGCGCTGGCCGAGCTGGTCCCGGAGACCACCCTCGAACTCGACCTGAGCGATGTGGAAGCGGCCGTCGGCGACATCGTGGCGTACGCCGCGCGCTACCCTCTGAACGCGATCGTATCCGCTGAAGACGATGGTGCGATCGTGGCGGCGGCGGCCTCCGCGGCGCTGTCGCTGCCTCAGAACTCAGCCGAGTCGGTGGCGCTGGCGCGCTACAAGCACCGGATGCGTGAGGCGCTGCGGCGAGCGGGCGTAGCGGGCCCGGGTTTTCGTGTGTTCACATTCGAGGACGAGCCGGCCGCCGTCGCGGCGCGGGTCGACTATCCATGCGTGCTGAAGCCCGTCTTCCTGTCCGCCAGCCGGGGAGTGATCCGGGCCGACGACGAGCAGGAATTCGTCGAGGCCTTCCAACGCATAGTTGCCATCTTGGGGAGCCCCGATGTCGTGGCGCGGCGCGATGACGCCGGTAACCTGATCCTGGTCGAAGACTTCATCCCCGGCGCCGAAGTCGCTCTGGAAGGCGTGCTGACCGACGGCGAGCTGCGTGCCCTGGCGCTGTTCGACAAGCCGGACCCACTGGACGGACCCTTCTTCGAGGAGACCCTCTACGTGACACCGTCGCGGTTGCCGCAGACGGATCAGGATGAGATCGCCGGCTGCGTGGCGGCCACCGCCCGCGCACTCGGGCTCCGCCACGGGCCCGTGCACGCTGAGCTACGAATCAACGACGAAGGCATATGGGTGATCGAGATCGCGCCGCGTTCGATCGGCGGCCTCTGTTCCAGAGCCCTGCGCTTCGGCGCCGGCATCTCGTTGGAGGAGCTGATCCTGCGCCACGCGGTCGGCCTGCCGATCGACGACCTGACCCGCGAGTCCCGCGCCGCCGGCGTCCTGATGATCCCCGTCCCGCGCGCCGGCACCCTGCGAGAAGTGCGAGGCGTCGGCGAAGCCGAAGCGATCAATGGAATCCGTGGCATCAACATCAGCGTTCCGATTGGCCAGGGCGTGGTGCCGTTGCCCGAAGGACACCAGTACCTCGGATTCATCTTTGCTTCGGGGGAGGGACCAGAGGAGGTCGAGATGGCGCTGCGGAAGGCGGGGGAGAAGATCGAATTCTTACTTTGATGGGAAGTTGAAGGTGATTACGTGATTACGGAATACGTGATTTTGGAAGTTCGAAGCGACTTCGGTGCGCACTTCTGCTGTTCACGTATTCCGTGTTCCGTGCTCTATTGATCGCCTTCTACTTCCCAACCACTTCCCAAGCGGGAACTCAATATTCCCCGCCTCAAAGCTCCTTTACATGGATCTCTTTGAAGTAGACGGGGCTATCATCATCGTGGTTCTGCAGCCCGATGTACCCGCGGGTCGCGAAGTCGGCGACCTTGCCTCGCGGCTCCGCCTCCCAGTCAACGACCGTTTTTCCGTTGAGCTCCACTACGATGTGGTTGCCCTGGAACGTTATCTTGAAGTGATTCCACTCGCCCGCCGGAAGACTGGCCAGCTCGCTGGGCGCTTCGGCGTCGTAGACCGCGCCCGTCTGGTGGATACCGTCTGCGGCATCGTTGATCTGGACCTCGAAGCTATGATAGATGTACTCGTCGCTGGTTGGAACCCCCGGCACCCGCACGAATACGCCCGAGTTCGTGCGTTCATCCGTGGTCATGAAATCCAACTCCAGCACGAAGTCGCCATACTCCTTCACCGAATACCACAATAGCCCCATCCCCTCGAACGACTTCAAAACACCCGTCTCAGCGTCCAGCTCGAAATACCCCGGCCCATAATGATTCCATCCCGCCTTCGTATACCGCCCGTCGCCTCTCTGCTTCAGTATCTGCTCGTACCCCGGCCCCATTTCCACCCTCCCGCCGCTCGGATAGGGCTTCACAGGACGTGAACACCCCACAATCGGCAGTGCAACAAGCGCCAGAAACACAATCAGCTTGTTCATAACCAGAGCACCTCAATGTTCAAGTTCAATGTCCGATGTTCGAAGTTCAATGATCGGGCAGTACCTCTCAGCGTTCGATGCTCGATGAACGATGTTCGATGTTCACTTCAACAATGGATTCCATTCTCCTCTCGCCACCGCAGGCACAAACGACTCCAGACCCGGCGGCGGAAACGAAATCGTCTTCTCCTGCTCGGCGCTCATATAGGCGGTCATTAGAAGTTCCGTCACGGCGACCCCGTCACTGAAGTTCTCCGCCGGCCGGACTCCCGACAGGAACGATCGTACCATATGGCGGTTCTCACCGACATAGCCATACTCGCTCTCCTCGTCGCTCACCACCGGCATGAGCCCGATCTCGGCATTCTGCTTCTCCACCAGATCCTCCCCTTCCTCACCCTGCACCTTTCTCGAGAAGAACAACTTCGGCCCGGAGTCGAGGGAGTTGACCGACATGGAGTACTCGGGCCCGAGCAGCTCCATGCTCAGCCGCAGCCCGGCGCCGACGAAACACCACGAAGTCGTCGCCTCGACCACCCGTTCGTTGCCGTCGCGGTCCCTGTACTCGATCAGTGCCCGGGCGAAATCCTCGGCGGGTCGGTTGGTGTAGTCGGTTTCTCCGCCGCTGTTCTGCGAGAGTATCTCGGCATAGTGCGGCTGCTGCCACTTGAGACACGACGTGTGCGCCGTGACTTTGACCGGCGTCAGCGCGTCACGCGCCGCGCCCGGCGGCGTCAGCAGGAAGCGAGCGACCTCGACCGAATGGCACATCATGTCGTTGAGCACGCCCCCACCCTGCAGCTCGCCTTCCCAGAACCACGGCATGTGCGGTCCGCTGTGCTCCTCGGCGGCGCGAGCCAGGTAGGGCGGCCCGGTCAAAGCGGCGCCCCGCGCCCAGAGAATATCTCTGCCTCTCACCACCCCCGGCGAGAAGAGCTGGTTCTCCAGGTAACCGTCCAGCAGCTCGGCCCTCTCGACCAACTCGAGCATTTTTCTTGCTTCCGCCGCGTTCCTGCCCAGCGGTTTCTCGCAGGCGACCCCAACCAATTTGCCCTTCCCGGACTCAAGGGCATCGACGATCTCCTCCATGATCTCGACCCGCGTATAGTTGGGCGCGCAGATCCAGAGGGCATCGATGGATGGGTCGGCGACCATCTCGGTCACGGACCGGAAGACCTTCGCGTCGCCCACGCCGAGTTGCCTGGCGAGCCCGGCCGCCTCTTTCGCCGTCTCGCTGCTACGGCTCACCACACCCAGGATGTCCGCGTCGCGCACGGCAACGAACGAGCGTATGTGGAACTTCCCCACAAAACCGCCGCCGATGAGTCCGATACCCAGTCTGCTGCCGGTAGTCATGTCCTCGCCTTGTTCTCAGACGTCCGCGACCGCCGCCCGCGACGGCGTCGCCGTCCCTTCCTCGCGGAAGAACAATAAGAAGGCCACGGCGCATATCACCGTTAGCGCACAGGGGACCAGGAATACCCCGGTCCAATTCGTTTCCGCCCCCGTAGTGAAGACGGTCTTTATCCAACCCGCGAACAGGCTACCGAGGAACCGTCCGAAGCCGAGCGCCACGATCGCGATCATGCTCTGTGCCGAGGCACGTATGTCCGGGGGCGCCACCTTGTCGACGTAGATGAACGCCGCGACGAAGAAGAACACGTAGCAAAAGCCGTGAAGCGCCAGCGACGCGATCACGAGCCAGGCCGGCGCTCCGATCGCAAAGATGATGTAACGAATCGGCCACGCGATCACACCGATCGCCAGCGTCTTCCGCATCCCATACTTCTTCAGGAAGTACGACAGCAGGAACGCCATCACGAAGATCTCGGCCACCTGCGCGATCGTCATCACCGCCGGCACGCTCGCCTCGGACACGCCGATCTTGTCGGACAGCAGGAACGGCGCGGTCAGGATGTAGTAGAACTCGAGCTCGGTGGCGACCACGAACGTGATGCCGATGAAGATGGCAAAGTCCTTGACCTTCAACAGCTTCAGCGACTCGAGGAACGCCCAGGGCCTTACGCCCTCCTTCCTCGGCGGCGTGTTCGGTAACGTCAGCGCCTGGAAGCCCATCACGATCGAGATCAGCCCCGCCAGGAACAGCGTGTCGCCGCTCACGATCGGGATTCCGGCGCTCGCCGCGCCGGAGCGCCAGCCGGTGAGCATCAGGCCGGCAGCGATCCACCCGAGCGTGCCCCAGACGCGGATCTTCCCGAACTCTTCCTCTGAGTCCTCCAGGTTGATCATCGCGATGGAGTTGGTGAGGGCGAGCGTCGGCGCGTAAAGCAGGCAGTAGACGAGCATCAGGACCGCCATCACCCCGTAGTCCGTCGTGCGCGACACGATCAGCAGCAGGATGCCACCGGTAAACGCGAGAAACGCGATCACCTTTTCCGACGAGAAATAGCGATCCGCGACCTGTCCGCCGACGAACGGCGAGATGATCGTGGCGAGCGGCAGGAGCGCGTAGATGGCCCCGACCTGAACGCCGTTGAATCCAAGATCGTTGATCAAGTACGCCGAGAGCACCGGTGCCCAAGCTCCCCAGATGGCGTACTGGAGGAACATCATCACTCCTAAACGCGTCTTTGCGCTCACACGGCGCTCCTGTCTTTGTGATATGGCGTGCTGTAGAAAGCAGGTAACCGGTGAACTAAACGATACGCCGACCAACCGGGTCCCACTCAACCCTTCGGCCCTCCTGGAACGAACGGGTGGCCATGTGGCACGTCATGGCTTCCTCGAACGCGCGGTCTATGTTGCAGCTGGTCTGGCCGCCGTTTCGAATGACGTCGAGCCACTCCTCGATGTGCAGGTGGTAGGCGCTGACGCGCCGGCCGCCCCGGTAGGTGTAGAGCAGGCCCCTGCTGGCGAAATACTCTTCGGTGGCCGATGTGACCGCATCGATGCCCTTGAAGCCGGGCTGATAGACGAACATCGGCTGGCCGGGATCGATGATGTCGTCGTCGATCTTCGTCTCGTAGCGCGTCGAGCTGCGCTCGGCGTTGATCGTCAGGCCGCTGCCCACCTCCATGGTGGCGTCGTGGCCCATGAACAACCTCCCTCTACGCTTGCCGTTTGCGAGGGTCGCGCTGTAGACGAAGGTCAGGTCGCGGTCGGGGTACTCATAAGCGGCCTGGAACACGTCGGGCACGTCGCGCCCGTCCTTGAAGTAGTAGGTACCTCCCGAGGCCACGGCCGACTTCGGGATCCCCACATCGAGGATCTGGTTCACCGCGTCGTACTCGTGCGAGAGCAGGTCACCCGAGAGGCCGGTCCCGTAATCGAACCAGCAACGCCAGCGGAAGAAGCGCTCCAAGCTGAAGGGCACCTTATTGGGCGCCGTCTCCTCGAACTGGGCCCAGTCGATCGTCTGCGGGCTGCCTTCCTCGTGGATCTCGTATACCCAGGCGCCCACCGGGTCATTCCTGTTGGTGGTCGTCTCGATCAGCGTGATCGGGCCGAGGATGTTCGCCTTCATGATCTCGCGCGCTTTGATGTGCGCTTCCGACTGGCGGTTCTGGTGGCCCAACTGGAAGACGATGTCCGAGTTGCTGACCGAATCGTACACGGCGTGGGCCTCTTCCTCGGTCCGCGTCAGGCATTTCTCGCAGTACACGTGGATGCCGGCGTCGACCGCGTCGGTCGTGATGCGGGAATGCCAGTGGTCCGGCGTGGCGATGACGATCGCGTCGACTTCCCCGCTCTCCAGCATGTCGGTGTAGCGGAGGTAGCGTTTCGCCGGCGATCGCTGCGGGCCTCCGCCCGAAGGCGTGTCCACCGCGGAAGCGGCGATCGCCCGCTCGGCACGCACGTCGAACAGGTCGCAGACGCCGGTGAAAGCGATGTTGAGGTCGGTCTGGTCCAGGTAGCTCTTCAGCCGCTGGTTGCGCGGATTCTCTTCCGCCGCCTCCCGCGCCTCCTCGACCCATTCGGGGTGCGCGAAGCCGGCGTGCCGCACCAGCGACGAGCCCTCGATGCCGTACCCGATGATGCCCAGCCTGATGAGATCGCCGGGCGGTCTCGATATCGCGTCGGGGATGACGGCCGGCGCCCCTTCGCTGACACCCAGCTCCGCCAGGATCTCCTGCTTCTTGAGGTCGTCCTCTGCCTTCTTCTTGAAGAAGCCGTAGAAGAAGACGCCGAAGATCGGGATCGAGGCCAGCGCCTTGATGAGGTCTCTACGACCGATCCCCCTGCTTTCCAGCTCCGGCTGCCCGGCCGCGCGTCCGCCGCCGATTGGCTCCGTCGCTTCTGGCCCGTTGGTCTTGCCTTCGTCGCTCATCGTACGCCCTCCGCAAGAGTGAGCATCTCTCGAGATTCTTTCTTCCAGAATATCAGTCTATCCAAACCGATGAGCGTGCTGGTGGGATACGCCAGAAGCACGACCAGGGCGGTCAACTCTATCAACGTCTTGTTGACGATCATGTAGCTCCCCTCGGTGGGCATCGAGTAGACGTAGCCGACGAAGGGGGGAGCGGCGAGGAAGTAGAGAGCGAGCAGCACGATTCCGGAAATCGTGGCGGCGCGGGTCAGGCAGCCGAGCATCAGCCCCAGCCCGATGGCCACCAGTCCCCACTTGTTGAGGAAATCGACGGTTCCCAGGGCGCCCGGACTCGCCGCGATCTTCAGGAACAGGCCCGAAAGCAAGAACTTCGACTCCGCCAGGTAGCCCGCCGAGGTCCAGTAGGGGTTGGCGATTTTCGCGAGCCCCTCATAGAAGAAGTGCCAGCCGATGAGCATCCGGAGCGTCACCAGGGCGGTCAGTTGAAACCGCGAGTAACTCAGTGAAGCGTTTTGCATCATGCTCCTGCCTTTTCTGTGCGAGGGTGGTCCGCACTTTTCCAGCGCTTCGACTTCAGCTCTCGTCCATCCTTGTCTATGATCAGGCACTCGCAACCTCGAAGAGCGTCGATGAAGGCCAGACCGTCGTCGGGCTCCATGACGAACGCCGTGGTTGCCAGCGCGTCCGCCGCCATGCTATTCGGCGCGACGACCGACACGCTCGCGTTCAGGTTCGGCGATCGGCCGGTCCGCGAGTTCACGATGTGGTGGAATGTCCGCTGGCGATCGAAGTAAACCTCGTAGTTACCCGACGTAGCGACCGCGCCGTCGCTCAGGTGGATGACGTCCGGGAACTCGCCGTTCTTCGTGGGATCCTGGACAGCGACGGTCCAGGGCTGCTTCTCCTCTTTGGTCCCTGCCGTTCGAATATCGCCGCCGGCGTTGATCAGGAGGTTCTCCAGGCCTTGCCCGCCGAGCGACTCGGCCACCCTATCCACGATGAAGCCCTTGGCGATCCCGTCCAGGGTGACTCCCATCCCCTCGCGCCTGAACGCGATCGCTCGGCGCGACAGCTCGATGTTCCCGGATCCAACCAGCTCCAGCGCTTCGACCATCTGCTCCTGGCTCGGCTCCACCGGCCTTTCCCGGCCGAAGCTGTCCGTGAACAAATCGACCAGCGGCTTGACCGATATGTCGAATGCCCCGCGGCTCAGCTCGTGGTAGAACAGCGCTCGGGAGACAACCGTGAACACCTCGGGCGGCGCACTCTCCAGGACGCCTTCCCGGTTGAGGTACGAGACGGCCGACGCGCCGTCGTAACGGTTGAACAGCTTGATCAGCCGGTCCATCTCCTGGAACGCCAGGCCGATCGCCTCTTCCGCTCTATCCTGCGATCGACTCAGGGCCGTGACGGAGACAAACGTTCCCATGGCGGGGCGCTTGCAGGTGACCCGGTAAGTTCTTCCATCGATCCGAACGGCGTCGGTGGTGATGGGGGATACATCGAGGCGTTCCAAGCCGAGGTCGGCCAGGGCAGAGAGCTTCCGGGCGAGTCGGGTAGCCTCTTCCATAGCGGATATGGGTTCTTGGGCCTGTTCGAGGACTCGGGAATATACGGCCGCCGGCGGAGCTAGGGCCAGCAGCTACCGATACTCGTCCGCCAGCGCCTCGCGCGTCCGCTCGAGCAGCGCCTTCGTCAAGCGAATACCGGCGTCCTCGCTCAACTCCCTGCCCTCGTATTCGATACCTACGAAACCGTGGTATCCGGCATCGAGCACGATACGCATCATGCGCGCGTAGTCGGTCCGCGTCTCGTCGCCCTGGTCGTCGAAGTCGTTGGATTTGGCGCTCACCGCCCTGGCAAACGGCATCAGCTCGGCGACGCCCTTGTAGCGGTCGTACCAGACGCCCTCCTCGACCTGGAAATTGCCGAAGTCGGGAAGCGTCCCGCAGCGTGGGCTGCCAACCGCCTCGATGACACCGGCGAGCCACGCGCCGTTGGAGGATATGCCGCCGTGGTTCTCGACGATGACATTTATGTCGTGCTCCGCCCCGAACTCGGTCAATCGGCTCAGGCCGTCCACGGCGTAGTCATGCTGCGTTTCCGGCGTTCCTTCCGACCTGGCATTGACCCTGATGGAGTGGCAGCCGAGATACTTCGCCGCACTCACCCACCGGTAGTGATTCTCTACCGCCACGGTGCGGGCGGCATCGTCGGGATCGCCCAGCGCCCCCTCGCCGTCACACATGATGAGCAAGCTCATTATGCCGTTGTCGGCGGCTCGCATCTCGAGCTCTCTGAGGTAGCCCTCGTCCTCCGCCTTGTCCTTGAAGAAAGAATTCACGTACTCGACCGCATCGAGGCCGTAGTGCTCCCGGGTAACCCTCACGAAGTCGAGCGTATCGAGCTCGCCGGCGTTGAGCGCCCGGTGCAGCGACCACTGCGCCAGCGAGATCCGAAACAGCGGCTCATCCGGCTTCGGGTCGATGTTCTTCCTGAATAACGACGTGCATGCGGCCGGCAACATAGCTGCGACCCCCGTTAGGAAGCCACGACGGCTGATAGGATTCATCGGCCTCGTCTTTGATCTGTAGGTGGGCAGTTGGGATTCCAATATGGGGAGACTGGCGGCAGGCGAACAGTACTGCAATTACGAACACCGCACACCGAACACCGCCTGTCGAAGGTTGCACTGCAAGGCCTGATCATTAACCCCTAAGACCAAATCCATTTAAGTCTTAAAGGATTGGCTATCTGTCATTAATGATTGAGGATTGCCGTGCGCCCTTCGAAAGGCGGTGTTCTTACTTCGACTCTGAATAATACGGATTCGACCCGCGCGCATGATCCGTCACATCCACCACATCGACGATCTCAGGAATGGCTTCTTTCAGCAGTCGCTCGATCCCCTGCTTCAGCGTCACCGTGGCCATGCCGCAGCCCTGGCAACCGCCGCCGAGCTCGACAAAGACTACGTTGTCCCGCACGTCCACCAGTCGGATGAAGCCGCCGTGGGACGCCACGGCCGGGTTGATCTGTGCCTCCATCACCTGAGCCACACGCTCGGCGAACTCGCCTGTGGGCCCTTCGGAGCCGATCGGCTTGACGTTGGGGTTCTCTACGTTGAAGCCGCCGCCGTGCATGTTCTCGATCCAATCGACCGTCGCGCCTTCCAGCCTCTCGGCACTCGCCTCGTCTACGTAGACCTTGAAGCCGCCGCCGTCGACTACCGTGTCGCCCGGCTGTTCGTCCGATTCATCCACCAGGCTGAGCTCGTATTGAGGTACGAACGGGCTCCCCCCCTGTATCGCGACCCGCAGCGCCACCGGGTTTGTTTCATCCTTTATGAACGACTGCACACGCTCTCTAGCTTTGTCCGTGAACGTCAACATCTTCCTTTGCCTCCAGGAACCTCGAGTCACACGCGGTCTCCACATCTGGCACCGCGCTCGCCTTCGTTCTTAATATAGCACGGTTGAGTGACGCCGCAGCCGGCCGCCTTCACGAACGACCAAAAAGACCGGAGGTCACAACGAAATGTCCTCTCAGACCAACATTCGGGTTGCGCAGGGTGACCTCACCGAGTTCCAGGGCGACGCAATCGTGAACGCCGCCAACAATCAGCTGATCCTCGGCGCCGGCGTGGCGGGCGCGATCAGGAAGAAGGGCGGCCCCACTATCCAGCGCGAATGCGACGAACACGGAGCGATCCGGGTCGGCGAAGCCGCGATCACCGGCGGCGGCGAGCTCGCCGCCCGCTACGTGATCCATGCCGCCGCCATGGGCGACGAGCCGGCCAGCCGGGAATCCATTGAAGGCTCGACACGCCACAGCCTGGAGCTGGCAGCCAATAACGGCATCAAGACGATTGCCTTCCCGATCCTCGCTTCAGGAATCGCCGGATTTCCGTTGGACGAGGCCGCTGGCATCATGGTCGAGACCATTCGCGCTTATTTGGAAGAAGAGGAAACTCAGATAGAAGAGGTGGTCTTGTACGGTTGGTCGGCCGCGGATGCCGATGTGGTTAGAAGTGTCGTGGAGAAGTATTGAGTGTTGGAATCGAACAGCCGACAGCCGACAGCCGACGACCGACTCCCAGCGAAAGAGGCGGTTATGACGCCCGAGCCCCGACGCCCTACGTAGCGAGTCGGGAATCGAACGTCGATCGTCCGCCAATACTTAGACGTCGGTTGTCGGCAGTGGGCTGTGGGCTGTCGAATTCCCTTCAGCCCGCGACTTCAGTGCCTCGTTCATCGCCTCAAACCCTCGGCGCGTCTCGGTATCGAGACTCTTCCAAAGCAGCGGCACCAGGAGGCCGCGGAACTCCTCTCGGTGAACGAACCGCGTCCGGCGGCCCGAGTCGATGGGCTCGAGCTGGAACACGTGCTCGCCGTCAAAGATGCCGGGAAGGATCAGCCGTCC
>JBDHAL010000097.1:0-11236 GCA_039588075.1 Gemmatimonadota bacterium
GTAGAAGCCGAGCGAGCGAAACGCCTCGAACCCCGTAGTGGCGACGATCTTCGCGTTGATGCCGAACACCCCCCGCGGCGCCGACCAGACGACGAAGCGGGTGAGTTTCATCATGGCCTGGAAGGCGGCCTGGAAGAAATCACCGAGCTGGACCCTGTAGGGGTCTCGAAGCTGCGTGATGAAGTAGCCCAACAGGATGCAGAAGAAGATGACGGGCAGAACCTGGCCCTCCGCCATCGCCGCGATGGGGTTCTCCGGTATGATGTCGATCAAGAGGTCGCGGAAGCTCTGCTCGGCTGCGGGTATCGTATCGACCGCCTGCTCCAGTTCGATGGCCGAGCCGACGCCGGGCTTGAACAGGTTTACCAGGGCCTGCCCGGTTAGAATCGCCAGCAGGCTGCTCGCCACGTAGTACCCCATCGTCCGGGCACCGAGAAGCCCGAGGTTCTTCCTCTCTCCGACGCTGATCACGGCGGCGGTGATCGAGGTGATGATCAGCGGCATGATCGCCATGCGCAGCAGGCGCAGGAAAACGTCGGACAGCACCTCGGCCAGCGGTACGATCGATTCGCCGAATACTCTGCCGCTGAGCATGCCGGCGAAGAGGCCCGCGAAGATCCAGAAGGTCAGTGACTTGTAGGGTATGCGCACGGGTGGATAATGTGGGAAAGTAGGATTGGAGGAAAGTGGGAGTGGTTCGACAGCGGACAGCGGTCAGCCGTCGCTCGACGTCCGGCTCACTGACCGTCGATCGACGCTCGATTGCGGACATTCTTCGTTGGGCCTCGAAGTCGAAAGTCGGGAGTAGACCGTTGATCGACGATTAGTGAGCCGGACGTCGAGCGACCGCTGATGGCTGTTCGATGTCGAATCCCCGTGTCGAATCCCTGTCCTCATCAGGCACACCCTGCGTTTCAATCGGACACGCCGTTGATCGAAGATCCGCTACTAAACGGCTTCGCTGCTGCGATTCACGCCGCGTCGTTCCGGCACCGAGTTTGCCTTAACAGATGACGCAGGCGGAGAAAGAGCTGAGGTCGGGAGATCGGATGACCATGGCAAGGCATTCGGCGGAGGGAATTCGTACGTGTCAGACAGAAGAGAGCTGTATTCGGCACTGGTAATTGCTGCGGCGGTGTCCATAACCAGCGGGACGATCTTCGGCTTCGGCCCCGACCCGGTCGAATTCGATTCGGAGCCGCCTGGCGCGGAGGTCGTGATCAACGGCGCGACGGTGGGATTCACGCCGCTTGTGCTCCGGGTACGCAGCGAGAAACAGTATTGGGTCACATTCAGAAAGCCCGGCTATAATGACGCGACGGTGAAGTTGACATCCCGGGCTCGAGCGGGTTGGGTCGTGCTCGAAATGCTGGCGGGAACCTTCGGCCCCGCCTTGAGCGCGGTGGCTTCGAGGTGGGTGGAATTCGTTGAGGTTCAGCGATACGTCGTCATGCGGGCGAGCGACGACAAGGCGGCCTGTTCCGCACTCTAGGGTATCTTCAGGTTTAGCGATGTCACGAATCTCCGAGAGAGAGCCTGGCCAAACGGACCCTCCGGAACAACCCGGTTGATAGGGTGGCGGTGGTGCCGCTTGTGTCCCGGTGGCGGTTGCCTAACTTCGCCGCGACCCCGATCATCATATAGCTAGCCAGCCAACCATCTCAAGCGGGTCGGAAAGGCCTGCGGCGGCCCGATGGGGTCGTCGAACTGGAGACCTGCGCCCAATGGCGAACAAGCAGCACGTCGATATTCTGGAGAGCGGCGTCCCGGCCTGGAACGCCTGGCGCGAGCAAAACGCCCGGGTCGTTCCCGATTTCATCGGGGCCGACCTCTCCGCGGCGGACCTGGCCGGAGCGGACCTGCGCGGCGCGCTCCTGCTGCAGGCGAACCTGAGCGACGCGAACCTGGAGGGTGCGCGATTGCCCCGGGCGATCCTCAGCGCCGCCGACCTGAGCGGAGCGAATCTGGTCCGGTCGAGTCTGAGCATGGCGGATCTCAACTCGGCGGTGCTGGCGGGCGCCGACCTGAGCGGAGCCGACCTCGACCTGGCATCGTTCCAGGAGGCGTCGCTGGTCGAGGCGAAGCTGTCGGGTGCCAGTCTCTCGCACGCGGTGTTCAAGGGCGCCGACCTGAGGGAAGCGGACCTGAGGGGTTCGCTGCACCAGGCGACGGACTTCTCGGAGGCGGACCTGAGCGAGGCGGATCTCAGCGACACGTTCGCCGGCGGGATTTCGCTTAGAGGGGCGAAGCTGGTTGGGGCCAAGCTGAAGCGGGCGGTTCTCAGCCATGCCGACCTGCGGGGAGCGAACCTGGAGAGGACCGTTCTGAAGGAAGCGGACCTGGCGGGAGCCGATCTGGAGGATGCGAACCTGAACTGGGCGGATCTTACGGGAGCGGACCTCAGCAAGGCGCGGCTAATCCGCACGACGCTGAGAAACGCGAACCTGACCGGATGCGCGGTGTTTGGGGTCACGGCGTGGGGCCTCGACCTTCTGGGCGCCAAGCAGTGGGACCTGCGGATCACCGATATGGGAGAGCCCAACGTAACGGTGGACGACTTCGAGGTCGCTCAGTTCATCCACCTGCTGCTGAACAGCCGCGGCCTGCGCCGGGTCATCGACCAGATCACGTCGCGGGTCGTCTTGATACTCGGACGCTTCACGCCGAGGGAGGAGCCGGTCCTCGATGTGGTGAGGGTCGGGCTACGGCAAAGCGGCTACCTGCCGGTCTCGCTGGAACTGGAGGCGTTCAAGACGACCGATCTTCGCGAGAACACGTCGCAGCTGGCGCGCTGGGCGCGTTTTCTCGTCGTGGACATGACGGATGCCACGGGCGTCTCGCGCGAGTTGCGTGCTTTGGTGTCCGCACTTCCAACGGTGCCCGTTCAGCCGCTGCTGCTCACCGGGTCGGGCGATCAGAAGATGCTGGAGCGCTTCCGTCAGTATCCGTGGGTCCTGCCGACGCACTACTACCGCAGCGCCGTGTCGCTCAACTCGTCGCTGGCCGAGAAGGTGATCCGGCCGGCCGAGCTGAGAGCCGTCGAGTTGCAGGGTGAGTGGATGGATCGATGAACTCGACGCCTCCCCGCCCGAGCGACGACAAGCCACTCGTCATCGTTTTCAACCGGCGCGCGCTGGCGGCGCGCGCGCTTCGTCGTTCCGGTCTCGAGGAGGCTCTGCGGGAGCGCGGGCTGAAGTACTACATAGTCGAGGCGGAGAGCACGACCGAAGCGCGGGAATCTTCCAGGGAATCGGCCGGCTCGGGTCACGTGGTGATCGCGGCGGGCGGCGACGGCACGGCGCACGATGTGGCGAACGGCATACTCGAGTCGGGTGAGGGCGGTGCGATCATGGGCCACATCGCGCTAGGCAGCGGGAACGACTTCGCGCGAGCGCTTGGCCGAATCAGCTGGGGTCTGGAGCGGGCGCTGGACGCGATCGTCGAGATGAACGTCCGCAACATCGATGTCGCCCAGGTCAACGGACGGGAGTACTTCATCAACGTGCTGGGAGTCGGCTTCGACGCGGAGGTCGCGCGCCGCCGATCGACCCAGAAGGTCAGGTTCCCCGGATACTTTCCAGGCATCGTGCGCACGATGATCGACTATCGAGCGCGGCGTTACCGGGCCCGGCTTCCGGAAGTCGAAGTCGATGATCGGGCCCTGCTGATCGCCGCCATGAACGGTCCGTCAGAGGGCGGTGGATTCCGTCTCGCCCCCGAGGCCAGCCTCGAGGATGGCCTGTTGGACGTTTACTGGATCGATCCCGTGAGCTTTTGGCAGTTCGCCCGCTACGTCTGGGCCGTGCGCTGGGGAACGCACGGCCGCCTGCCGATGGTCCGGCACTGGCGGACCGACCGCTTGAGCGTGGAGTCGGACGTGCGGCTGCAGTACCACATGGACGGCGAGTACCGGGAGATCCCGGCGGGCGACAGGCTCGAGATCGAGGTGCATCGCCAGCGCCTGCCGATGATTATCTAGAGGGGGCGACCGAAATCACCTCGTCGACGGCGGCGAGAGCTTCTTCGACACGCACATTCGGGAAGCCACGCTCGCGTCGGCCCCTGAACCGGCGCCGCTCGTTGCTGAAGCTGTGCACCACACGGTAGGGTCCCCAGCCCGAGTAGGTGAACCACTCTGCCGGGTCGGTAGGACCGAAGATGCCGACTGCCGGCACCCGCAGAGCGACCGCGCAGTGAAGGATCCCACCATCGTTACCGACGTAGAGCGACGACCGGGTGAGTAATGCGATCAGGCTGCGAAGGTCCAGGACGGGCAGTCGCGACACATCCCCGCTGCATCCACGAACCACCTCGTCGGCGACATCTTCCCAATCCGGTTGGGTTATCACCCGGATCCGAGTCCCGCTGCGACGCGCCTGCAACCCCGATATCAGTTCCGGCCAGCGCTCGACCGGCCAGGCGCGGTCCGCGTGTGTCGCGCCGGGGTGGATGAGGACCAGCTCGGTGCCGGGCTCGATGTCGAGGCGCGCCGCGACGTCTTCTCGCTCGCTCTCTTCTACGCGGAGAGATGTCGGTCGATCCTCCACGCGGCCCAGCAGTGGGCCCAGCAAGTCGAGGTAGTATCGCAGCATCGATTTGTCTTCGGGGTGCTGTTTCAGCTGATGCTCGTACAGACGGCCGCGGATCAAGGCGGCGGGGCCGACGGAGTGTCGTGGGGCGATGAGCTTCATGAGGAGCGCGCTGCGCGGATTGCCCAGCGTGTCGAAACACCAGTCGAACTCCCGCTGCCGCAGAGAGCGGGCGGTCGATAGCGTGACCGACCGGCCGGCCTTGGGCGGCATGGTGTGTACCCGATCGCAGGCGGGGTGACCCTTCAGCGCGGGGGCGAAGGCGTCGTAGCAAAGGAACTCGATGCTCGCCTGTGGAAGTGCCTCGCGCAGCGCTTCCAGCATCGGTGTGGACATGACGACATCGCCCAGCCAGCGTAGCCGCGTGACCAGGACGCGTCGAACGGAGCTCAGAGTGCTGTCCAAGTGAGTCGGCGTCGTTGTCCTATGGATTGAATGCGGGTCGCTTGAAACAATCCGGCCCGAACTTAGTAGCAAAGCATGGGGCCGAACGCCAGTCCCGGCGAAGCGGCAGGCCCGCTTCAGGTTGGAGCGTGGGCCGGGAGCTTTCGGCCGCGGCCACGATCATGCATACTCATTCGCGTGAACCGAGCCGGGCGGAGAGGGGGAGTCGTGTGAGCTTCTTTGGACCAGAGCGGCGTCAACGACCGCGGGTTACGGACCACGTCCTGTGCGCGGCCCTGCTGGCGCTGTCTTTGAGCTTTCCCGCCAGCGCCGTGGCCCAGGAGCAGGCCGCACCCGACTCCGCCGCCCAAGCCGACTCGACCTTCCCACAACCACCGTTCTCGGCCGGCGGCGCCTTCTGGCGCTCGCTGATCATACCCGGCTGGGCCCAGTCCGAGCTCGGGGCCAAGTCCCGCGGCGCCTTCTACTTCTTCGCTGAGGCCTTCAGCCTGTTCATGGTCGCCCGCACCGAGATCCGCCTGCAGCACGCCGAGCGCAATCTGCCCAGCGATCACGGCGTCCTCATATCGCGCCGACAACAGAAGGAGGACTGGATCGCGCTGGCCGTCTTCTGGGCCTTCTTCGCCGCCGCCGACGGCTGGGTCTCGGTCCACCTCTACGGCTTCGACGAAAAGACTTCGGTGACACCTGGCGGGTTGTCGGCGGAGGTTACGTTCAGAATTCCGTTTGCGCCGTGAGTTCCATATGCGATTGCGGCAGGTAACCGGTAACCGGTAAGCGGTAATCGCTAACCCCGTAATCGGAGACGAGCCTATGTGTTCGACGGTCGTGCGAGCAGTTACCGGTTACCGGTTACCGATTACCGGTTACCGAGTCCCGGCCCCACTCTACCTGCTCGATCCCTTGCTCGGCGATGATCGTGACGGTCCGGTGCTCGACCCAGTCACCCGAGTTCACGTAGTGGCCGCTTGTCCCGACGGCCTTCAGTACTGGGGTGTGACAGTGGCCGAAGACGACGAGGTCGAGGTCGTCGCGTTCCTCGAGTAGTTTTGCCGCGTACTCCTCCAGTATGTCGGCGCGGGCCCGAGCCTTGCCGAAGCTTCCGCCCTCGCGCTTCCCGGTGCGCGAAACGCGCCCGACGATCCTGGCGGCGATGTCAGGGTGCACCCAGCGCATGGCGAAGCTGGCGGGAGGGCTGCGCAGCGTGCGGCGGAGGATCTTGTAGCCGAGGTCGCCCGGTCCCAGGCCGTCACCGTGGGCGATCAGGGCCCGGCGGCCGGCCAGATCCAGCTCGATCGGTCCGTCGGCCAGCTCCAGCCCCACCGTCTCTTCCAGGAACCGCCCGCCCCAGGAGTCGTGGTTGCCTCCCACGAGGATCAGCCTGACGCCGGATTCCCGCAGGTCGGCCAGCGCGCGCAGGGTGTGGAAATGGTCGGCCGGGACCACGGTCCGGTATTCGCACCAGAAGTCGAACAGGTCGCCGTTGATCAGTAGCGTGTCGGCTTTGCCCTGCCAGTGGCGGGTGAAGTCGATGAAGGCGCCTTGCACCGTGTCGGGGACAGCGCCTAGGTGGAGGTCGGATATAATGACGGTCGGCTTATTCATGGGCGAAGGAATATTTGCAGGGAGAGGCGGCTGGACAAGGCCTTTAGTGAACATTGAACATCGTTCATCGCCCATCGAACGTCGAGAATACACCCCGACTCCGAACCTCGAACGTCCAGCCTCTAACATCCAACATCGGTCGGTCCTGTCCCGCGGGACCCCATCAAGGTTGGATGTTTACCGGTCGAGGTTCAAGGTTCGAAATCGGGAAGTATTCTCGACGTTCGATGGGCGATGAACGATGTTCGATGTTCGCCTGCCGCGTCACCGCAAACAGATTTTTGACCAAAAGCCAAAAACATCCTAATCTAGAAGACGGACAACGTAGCGAGCTGGCTGATGAAAAGCGGAGGCCGCCTTCGAAAGCACGATAGAGTTCAGGGTCCGCTACGCCGAAACGGACCAGATGGGAGTCGTCTATCACGCTAACTACTTGATCTGGTGTGAGATGGGGCGCACCGACCTTCTAAGGCGGCTGGGGACGACCTATGCCGAGTTGGAGCGTCAAGGCGTCTTTCTCGCCATCTCAGACGTCCGGATCCGGTTTCGCAGCTCGGCGAGCTACGACGAGAGGATCAGGGTGCGAACCACGCTGTCGCGGCGGCGCAGCCGCGGCGTCACCTTCAGTTACGAGGTGGAGAAGGCTTCATCAGCCGAAAGCCTGGCCAGCGCCGAAACCGACTTGATATGTCTCGACGCCGATAGAAGGCCCAGCAAACTGCCCGCGGATGTCATGGAGATCCTGCAGCGAGCGCTTCCTGCGGGATCTCGAGGGGGGGGAACAAACCTAGCTCAAACGGGTGTTGAGAAGTTGTCGGAATGAGCTCCTCTTTGCTTCCTGGGGTCGGGGCTCGGCGCCACCGGACCCGTAGACTACGAATCGCCCGCGTCCTCGCCGTCCTGGCGGCGATCGCCCTGACGGCGGGGCCGCTGTCGGCGCAGTACGTTCCCTTCGGAAAGAACAAGGTCCAGTACACGCCCTTCGACTGGCAGGTCCTGTCGGGCCCCCGGGTCGATGTGTACTACTATCCTGAAGAAGAGGCGCTCGCCCAGATCGCGCTCAACTACGCCGAAGAGAGCTTCGATACGCTGACGGCGCTGTTCAGGCGGCAGCCGACCCGGCGCGTGCCGCTCTTCATCTACTCGTCACACCAGCACTTCGAGCAAACCAACCTGACGTCGAGCTTCCTTCCCGAGGGCGTGGCGGGGTTTACCGAGTTCCTGAAGCGACGCATCGCCTTGCCGTTCAACGGCAGCTACAACGATTTCCGGCACACCATTCGACACGAGCTGGTCCACTTCTTCCAGCTCTCCAAGGTCACGGTCATCTTTCAGCAGTATCCTCGTTCCAGGGGCATGCACCTCCCCTTGTGGTGGACAGAGGGACTGGCCGAGGCCTGGAGCTCCGAGCAGGACACCGAGGATGAGATGTTCATCCGAAACATGGTGTTCGGGCACCGGCTGCCGACCCTGAGCTCGCTGACCTACGACTTCAGCTTCACCGCGTACCCGCTGGGCGGTCAACTCCACCACTACCTGGGCGAGCGATTCGGTTATGGACGGGTCGCCGACATGTACGACAACCTGTGGAAGTACAGCAGCTTCGACGAGGCGTTCCTCGCCACGTACGGCATCACCCTGCAAGAACTGAATCCGCAGTGGCAGTATCATCTGGAGCAGAAGTACTTCCCGATGTACGCGGACCGGTCGCCGATCAAGGTCGATGCCAGGCCGCTGTTGGCCGAGTTCCTTCCCACCTTCAAGTCCGTCGTGTACTCGAAAGCGGATGCGCCACCCGAGATTTTGTTCATGTCTCCGCGTACGGGCTACACGACGATCTACCGAATGACGTTCGGCGCAGGCGACCGGTCGGTGGAGTCGGAGGTCCAGGGTGACAAGTCAGAGCAGTTCGAGTCGCTCCACTTCTTCAGCTCGTCGATGGACGTGTCGCCGGCCGGCAAGCTGGTCTTCATCTCGAAGTACCTGGAGAAGGACGCGATCCAGATTTACGACCTCGAGCAACGGCGGATCGTTGGCCGTTACCAGTTCCCGGATCTGGTCGCGCTCTCTTCACCGGGATGGTCTCCGGACGGGCGCAAGGTCGTCTTCAGCGGCCTGAGCGTGGCGGGGCCGTCGGATCTATACATCCTCGACTTCGACACGCAGGAGCACTATCGGATCACCGAGGACCGCTACCTGGAGAACGATCCCGACTGGTCACCCGACGGCCGGCACATCGTCTTCTCTTCCGATAGGACAGCGCTGGGTCTGGAAGGCTCCGAGAACCTGTTCCTCCATGATGTGGAGTCCGGTGCCACGAGCTATTTGACGTACGGGCCGTGGAAGGACCTCGATCCGCGTTGGTCGCCGGACGGCAAATGGATCGCCTTCACGTCCGATCGAACCGGCGTTCACGACCTTTATCTCGTCGATGTCGAGGGGCGGGGCGGCCGGATCACCAACTACACGGGTGACAGCTTCGATGTCGACTGGCTGCCTGACGGCAGCGGGTTGGTGTTCAGCGCCTACGAGGATGGCACGTTCAACATCTTCTACAAGGCTCTGGTCGGCCCCGGCCAACCGCTGGTCGTCAATCTGGTCGAGGAGTTCGGGCCGCCGGGCCCGGGCCTCGCGCACGGCTGGCAGACGGAAGAGACGGCCGATCCGGTGGTGGCCGAAGCGGAGACGCGGGATTACCGGACCAAGTACGCGCTGGATTTCGCGGCGGGCCAGGCCATGTTCGCGCCGGGCTTCGGTTCGGCGCAGGGCGCGGAGTTCCTGCTGAGCGACATGCTGGGTAACCACCTGATCTATTTTTCGATCGTCACGCAGAACTTCGGCGGGTTTGGAGATATCTTCGACTCGTTCGCCGGCCAGGCGATGTACCTGAACGTGTCGCGGCGCGTCAACTGGGGAGTCGGCGTGTTCCGCTACAACGGTCGGTTCGTCGATGCGGCATACCTCGACCTGTATCAGGAGAAGACCTTCGGCGGCTTCTTCGTGGCCAGCTACCCGTTCTCCAAGTTTCGCCGCCTGGAGGTCCAGACCACCATCGAGCATTCCGATCGGCTGGATACGGAGGAATTCCTCTTCGTCGATCCAGTGAACCTGTTCGACGACCAGTTTCTGACGCGCAAAGGCATCATAGCAACGAACGCGCTTTCGTATGTGAAGGACAACACGCTGTGGTTGATGACCGGGCCGATCGACGGGGTACGCTGGAACTTCAGCGCCGGCCTGGCCACCGATCTCACCGCGGCGCGGGCGGAGAGCTATTCGCTGCTCGCCGATGCGCGGCGCTATTTCCGGACTTCCCTGCGGAGCGCCTTCGCCCTTCGGTTGTTCGGGTACTACAGCGATGGAGCGATCCCGACGCGGATCGCCATCGGCGGACCCTATACGCTGCGCCTCTACCCGTTCCTCGGATTCGTCGGCAGCCGGATCTGGATGACCAACGTGGAGTGGCGGTTCCCGATCATGAACGGAATGGCCCTGGCGTTCCCGTTCGGGACCATCCGGTTCCCGGGCATCCAGGGGGGGCTCTTCCTGGACATGGCGGGGATCGGGCTGAAGGAGCGCCCGATAACCGGTACGTGGGGCAGCTGGGGAATCGGCTTCCGGATGCCGATTCTGTTCCCGATCGTGCTGAGGCTCGACGTGGGCCGGCGCTTCACCATCGGGAACCTGCCTACCTTCCGGCTCAGGGGGTTCAGCGACACCGAAGTCGACTTCTTCATCGGCTTCAACTACTGACCGAAGCACCCCCTCGCTTGACGCTAACCGCGGCGGCCGGTAGTTTCGCGGCGATTTGAGAACCATATTCGTTACGGTAGTCCTCGCCGTCGCCGCGGGCGCGTGCATCAAATCGCAGCCCGAGCCGGTGCCCATCCCCGGCGCCGCCGAGCTGGCCCGGCAGCTGCAGGTGGCGGCTACTCCGGACCGGCCCGTGCTCATCGAGTTCGAGTGGCGGTATCGCGGGCGCGACGGGCGCTACTCGGGGGACGGCGGTGTCCGGGTCAACCCGCCCGACAGCGTGAGGCTCGACCTACTGGGGCCCGGCTGGTCGGGCGTCCAGAGCGCCGTCCTGCTCGGCGATGACATATACTACATCGGCGAGCAGCGCATCCATCTGCCGCCGCCTACGTTCATGTGGAGCATGCTGGGCGTCTTCCGGCCGCCGATCGGGATCGTCCCCCAGGCGGCCCGCAGGGGCGAGCGGTTGGAACTCGTCTACCGCCTGTCGGAGCGGGATGCGGTGACGTTCGAGTTCGATGCGGCCGGGCGGCTGATCGAGGCGGAGTACAGCATCGATGGAGACGTCGTTCAGACCATCGTGCTGGAGCCGGGCGAATCCGGCGACGGGGCGTGGAGCTGGCCGAAGCAGGCCCGCTTCCGCGATCTTGGAGATTTCCATGAAGTACGGATCGAGGTCCAGGAGGCTCGCGAGCATGAGCGGTTCGAGGCTCGCATTTTCGGCGTGCCTGGTCGCTAGCCTGATCGCCGTATCCGTAGCGGGTTGCGGGGTCTATACCTTCACGGGCGGCGGTGGCCTGCCCAGCCACATCAAGACGATGGCCGTGCTGCCGTTCGAGAACGAAACGACGCAGTTCACCTTGACTCAGGAGCTGACTCAGACG
>JBDHAL010000098.1:0-11200 GCA_039588075.1 Gemmatimonadota bacterium
GACGATGTTCAATGTTCGCTTCTCTCAAACGCAGCAATCGCCTCCCCAATAATTCTCTGCGCCGCGCCCAGGTGCTCCCAACCCAGCACCGCCGTCTCTTTCCCCTCCAACTCCTTATACACCTGGAAAAAGTACTCCACCTCTTTCAACAGATGAGCCGGCAGGTCATCGATATCGGCGACCTCTTCAAACCGCGGATCCTTCTCCGGCACAGCCAAGACCTTCTCGTCCTGCCCCATCTCGTCGGTCATCAATAGGACGGCGATCGGGCGGGCGGAGAGGACGCAGCCAGTGAACGTGGGATCGGTGACCAGTACGAGAGCGTCGAGCGGGTCGCCGTCGGGCGAGAGCGTTCCCGGAATGAACCCGTAGTCGCCGGGATAGTGGACCGGCGAGTGCAGCACCCGGTCGAGTCGGAAAACCTCGAGCTCGTGATCGAACTCGATCTTGTTCCGCGTGCCCTTCGGTATTTCGACGACTACATTGACCACGTCGGGCGCATCAGAACCCGCCGGCAGTCTCTCAATACTCATGACCAGCTCCCCTCAATCTTCACCTGCCCTAACCCCTTACGATATTGCCAAATCCGACTTCCCCCAAAGCCGCAACAGCGCAAACAGCACCGCGATCCCAATTGCATACGACACGATCCACGGCACCCCGTACGCCGTCGGTATGTCGCCGATCAGCATGCCGACCACCGCAACGGCCACCGCGTAGGGCAGCTGCGTGCGCACGTGATCCACGTGGTCCGAGGCCGACGCCATGGAGCTGAGGACGGTGGTGTCGGAGATCGGAGAGCAGTGGTCGCCGAAGATGGCGCCGGCGAGCACCGAGCTGATCGTACCCAGCAGGATCGGGTAGAGCGCCTCGCTGCCAAAGCCCGCCTCGACACCGAGGTTGGCGGTGAGCGGGATGATCAGTGGGATCAGGATCGCCATGGTCGCCCACGAGGTTCCCGTTGCGAAGGCGATGATCGCCGCCGTGGCGAAGACCGACACCGGCAGCATGCGGAGCGGGAAGCCGCTGGTCTCGAGGATGTAGGTCACGTACTCGGCGGTCCCCACGGTGACCGTGGCCGAGCCCAGCGCCCAGGCCAGGACGAGGACGACGATGGCCAGCATCATCGCCCGCATGCCGCCGGCCCATGCCTCGATCGTCTCCGTGACCTTGAGGATGCGCTGCGACGAGACGAGGACGAATGCGACTATCACGCCGGCCAGCGATCCCCAGAGCAGCGCGTTGAAGGCGTTGGCCGCGCCGAGGACATCGGTTAGCGTTCCCGGCCGTCCGAGGCTGATCCGCCCATCTATATAGAGACCGAGCAGCACCACGACGACCACGCTGATGACCGGGATCGCCGCGTTGTACCAGCGGTGCGGCTTGTCCTGCTTGGGCTCCATCAGCTCGGCGCTCGTATCGACCATCAGCTGGGCTCCGGGCCGGTACAGGCCACCGCCGCTCGCTGCGCGGCGCTCCGCCTTCAGCATCGGCCCGAAGTCGCGCTGCGTCCATGCGACCAGGAACACCATACACAGCGACAGAATCGGGTAGAACAGGTAGGGAATGCTGTTGATGAAAACGGTGAACGGGCTGGCGCTTCCCAGCTGTGCGGCGATTGCCGGGTCGGCGCCTGCGACGCTCGAGGCGGCGGCACCCAGGCCGTCGGCGATCAGCGAGATCTCGTAGCCGGCCCAGGTCGATACGAAGACGATCGCGGCCACCGGCGCCGCGGTGGAATCCACCAGGTACGACAGTTTCTCCCTCGAGATCTTCAACTTGTCGGTGATGGGTCTAAGCGTGTTCCCGACGATCAATGTGTTGGCGTAGTCGTCGAAGAAGATCAGCAGGCCGGCGAGAAACGTGGCCAGTTGTCCACGTCGCCGATTGGTGGCCAGCGGCTTCACCGCTTCCACGATCCCGTGCGTACCGCCGCTCCTGCCCATGATCCCCACCATGCCGCCCAACAGGAGCGAGAAAATCACGATCGCGGCGTGGTCGGCATCGCCCAGAGCCGGCGCGATGAACGTGTCGATGGAACGAAGCGTGGCCGCGATCGGGTTCATGCCGGCGATGAACAGAGCGCCCAGCCAGATGCCGGCGAAAAGAGCCACGACGACTTCTCTAAATAAGAGGGCCAGAGCGATGGCCAAAAGCGGTGGCAAGACGCTGAACCAGCCGGGAAGCACGAGGACCTTGAACTCACCGCTCCTCGCGCCGGCCTCGACGCGCAACGGCAGGTCGCCGCGGCTCTCCAGCTCCAGGCCCGCGACTTCTACCTGCTCGCCGGGCTCTGCCGTGCCCGAGGCGAGGACCGCGTCGTCGCGGACGCGGGTCACTCGCCATTCGACCGCTCCGGCTCCATCGGGGGCGGTGAAGCCGATAGTGTAGGGTACGTGTGTGAGCACTGTCTTGGGGCCCTCGACATCGAGAGGGCCCTGTGCGAGCCCCCATGTCGGGGCGGCCAGCGCGCACAAACCGAGCACCGTAATCGGAACGAATTTCCGCATATGTGGGATTCCCGTCAGAAGGACGGGAGATCATAGGAGCGAGGCCGGACTCTGTAAAGGGAGGAGGCCCGTAGTGGAGCGGTCGTAGGCGGCCTAACACGTTGACACTACGGCAGGTAAGCTGCTATACTGGCGGCGATCCGCCAGGTGACGTGGGGCGGTAGGGGGAAGAGTGTCAAAGGAACCGAACACGGTCGTCATGGACGAGCGAGCTGTGCGGCGCGCCATCGCCCGCATGGCCCGAGAGGTAGTTGAAAGGAACGACGGCACCGACGGTTTGGTGCTGGTCGGCATTCATCGTCGGGGCGTACATCTCGCCGAGTTGCTCGGTGAGGAGATCGAGAAGAGCGAAGGCGGAAAGGTCCCGCGCGGAACGCTCGACATCACGCTCTACCGCGACGACTTGAGCGTCATCGGCCCCCGGCCCGTCATCGGGGCCAGCGATATCCCAGCAGACATCGAAGGCCGCAGCGTCGTCATAGTTGATGACGTGTGCTTTACCGGGCGGACCGCCCGGGCTGCGATCGATCATCTGGCCGACTTCGGTCGCCCGGCCCGAATCTACCTGTGCGTTCTGGTCGATCGCGGCGGCCGCGAGCTTCCAATACAACCCGATTTCGTCGGTCGCCACTTCGACGTGACGCCGGCCGAGGACGTAGCTGTCCTCGTACCGGCGGAAGACGAGCGACTCGCTGTTGAACTTCGCAGGACGGACCAGGAGTGACTGCCACGGTAGAGTTCGGAAAAGATCTCACGGGACTCGAGCGTCTGAGCGCTGAACAGATCACAACGATGCTCGACGTTGCGGAGCCATTCAAAGAGATCAGCGAGCGGCCCATCAAGAAGGTCCCCGTCCTACGCGGGAAGACGATCGTCAACCTGTTCTACGAGCCCTCCACACGGACACGAGTTTCGTTCGAGTTCGCCGAGAAGCGACTTTCGGCGGACACGGTGAACATCTCGGCGTCCGGATCGTCAGTGGTGAAGGGCGAGAACCTGGTGGACACCGCTCGTAACCTCGAGGCGATGCGGATCGACATGGTGGTGATGCGGCACCGCTCGTCAGGCGCGGCGCAGTTCCTGGCCGATCGGATCCCCTCCAACGTGATCAATGGGGGTGACGGCCAGCACGAGCATCCCACGCAAGCGTTGCTTGACATGCTGACGATCCGCGATCACAAGGGGAAGATCGACGGCCTCAAGGTCTGCATCCACGGCGATATTGTCCACTCGCGGGTGGCGCGCTCGAACATATACGGGCTCACGAAGCTCGGCGCCGAGGTCGCGGTCTGCGGGCCGCCGACGCTGATCCCGAAAGGTATCGAGGAGCTGGGCGTGCACGTGTTCAAGCGCGTCGAGGAAGCGATCGAGTGGGCGGACGTGCTGAACGTGCTGCGCCTGCAGCTCGAGCGGATGAAGGCGGGCTTCATTCCGTCGCTGCGCGAGTACAACCGTTTCTTCGGAATCTCGGTCGCGCGATTGGAGAAAGCGCCGCGCGACATATTGGTCCTGCATCCCGGCCCGATGAACAGGGGCGTGGAGATCGACTCGCACGTCGCCGACGGTCCGCAATCGGTGATACTCGAGCAGGTGACCAACGGAGTCGCAGTGCGCATGGCCGTTCTTTACCTGCTGGCCGGCGGTTCACCGGAGCGGGCCGAGGCTTCGAAAGGGGAGAACAGGCCATGAGCCGGCCGATCCTGTTGAAGGGCGGTCGCGTCATCGACCCGTCGCAGAAGATCGACGAGAAGCTCGACCTGCTGCTGTCGGACGGGCGGGTCGCCAAGCTCGGCGCCGGCGTCAAGGCGCCGGAGGGCGCGGCGACCGTTGACGTGGCGGGCCTGGCCGTGGCACCGGGGCTGATCGATCTGCACGTCCACCTGAGGGAACCGGGCGACGAGCACAAGGAGACGATCGTGTCGGGCGCCCGAGCGGCGACGGCCGGCGGTTTTACGTCGATCTGCGCCATGCCCAACACGAGGCCGCCGATCGACGATCCCGCTGCGGTCGGTTTCGTTCGGGCGGAAGGAGAGCGAGCCGGCTTCGCTCACGTCTACCCGGTGGGCGCGGTGTCCGTTGGACTGAAGGGCGAGGAGATGACGGAGATCGGCGAGCTGGTGGCGGCCGGCGCCATCGCCGTCTCGGACGACGGACGTCCGGTATGGGACTCGGGGCTGCTGCGCCGCACGCTGGAGTACACGCAGTCGTTCGATATCCCCTATTTCTCGCACGCCGAGGACCTCGGCCTGTCCGCCGGCGGCGTGATGAGCGAGGGCGCGGTGTCCACCTCGCTGGGTCTGCGCGGGATCCCCAACGCGTCCGAGGACGCCGCCGTGGCCCGGGAATGCATCATAGCGGAACTTACGGGTGGCCAACTGCATATCCTACATGTGTCCACCCGGGGAGCCGTGGAAGTGATCCGCGCCGCCAAGGCCCGGGGCGTCCGGGTTACCGCAGAGGTGACGCCGCACCACCTGTCGTTGACCGACGAGGCGGTTCGAGGGTACCGTACTGAGGCCAAGATGAACCCGCCCCTCAGAGCCGCCGCCGACGTGGCGGCGGTCCGCGATGCCCTGGTGGAGGGCGTGATCGACTGTATCGCGACCGATCACGCGCCGCACCACTACGAGGACAAGGAGCGCGAGTTCGACGACGCGCCGTTCGGCATCGTGGGACTCGAGACCGCATTCGGCGTCTGCGTACGCGAGATGGTGGTCAGCGGGAGGCTGGACCTTTCGGCCTTGATAGACCGGATGTCCTGCCGGCCCGCCCGAATCGCCGGAATTCCCGGCGGTACGCTGGCCGAGGGAGCGCCTGCCGATGTCGTCGTTCTGGATCCAGACGCAGGGTGGGTATGTCAACCGGAGGAGTTCCTGAGCCTGAGCAGAAACACGCCGTTCGCCGGTCAGGAGCTCGTGGGGAGGGCGGTGATGACACTGGTCGGAGGTCGAAAGGTCTTTGACAGGAATGGCGACCGTGAGACCTGACCGACGGCGTGTCGAGGTGAGCCAAGATGCCTGGTGATGTTTCGAAGAATGTAGATCAGCTTCTCAAGGACAAGGAGAAGTACGAGGGCTGGCTGCGTCGCCTGGAGTCCGAGAGGGACACGGCGGCCTCGCGAGCCTATGATAAGGTCCACGCCGACTACCAGCGGCGTCTGGACGCTATCGTCGAACAACTGGGATCCCATACCCAGGACATCCAGGGCCGGCTCCAGGACATGGAGCGAAGGGTCCGCGACCTGGAGGGCGAGCGGGCGTCCCGGACGGAACAACTGGACGAGGCGCAACTACGTCGCAGCGTGGGCGAGTTCCGCGACAACAACGAGTGGGCCGACATGGAGAGCCGTCTGCTGGGCTCCCTGCGCGAGGTCGAGAAGCAGGTCGAGGCGGCCCGGTCCCAGATCGAGCGCCACACGGCGATCCTCGGCCAGCTCCGGGGTGCCGAGGCGCAGCCCGCGCCTCCTCCGCCAGAGCCGCAACCGGCGCCCGTTTCGCCGCAGACGGCTCCACCGCCCGTACAGCCGGCGCCCGAGCCGGCGGCGGCGCCACCTCCACCGCCACCTCCGCCTCCACCGGCGCCGCAACCGGTCGTGGCGCCCACTGCGGATGTGGACGACGGCTTCATGTCTCTCGAGGAGCTGGTGCTCGAGGACAAGGACCCGGACATCGGGATGTTTGCCGAGCACGAACCGCCACCGCCGCCGCCGGTGCAGCCCGCGCCGCAGCCGATCTCTGAGCCACTGGCGCCGGAAGGCGGTGTCGGGGACGAGCTGGCCTTCCTCGAGTCGCTGTCGCTGGGCGGCGGGGAGGAGCCGAGCACCCAGGGAGAGCAGTCGTTCTCGTTCCTCGAGCAACACGGGAGCGGCACGCCGCAGACGATCATCTGCCCGCATTGCTCGGCGGCGAACGATCCGGCGGAGTGGTATTGTACGGAGTGTGGGGAAGAGCTACCCGCTGAGTAAAGATGGGAAGTTGTAATCAGCTTCGAATTCCCAACAGAACCTGCGAATTACGAAAAAGGGAGCGACCCGGCACCGAACCCAGATCGCTCCCAATTCTTTAATCTCGAAGTGCTAAGTCGTCCCGCCAACCTTCCGCACGTGAGCGGCGAGCCGACCCTTGGAGCGGGCTGCCACGTTGCGGTGGATGAGGCCTTTGCTGGCGGCCCGGTCGAGGAGCCTGGCGGCATCGCGAAAAGCCTCGACGGCCTGCTGGGGCTCCGAGGTCGCGCGGACCCTCTTGAGCGCGGTCTTCAGGCGACTGCGGGCGGCCTTGTTGCGGACGCGGCGTCGCTCGTGCTGACGTAGGCGCTTGACTGCTGACTTCGTGTTCGGCACGTACTCTCCAGATCGTTCCGGTCAGACTCAGGGCCAGAGAGGGGAAGGCAGGCGGGCCGTATCGACCCATTTCATCGCTCCACTCTCCGGTCGGAATGCCGGGTAAGGATATTCCGGGTGGCAGGAGGTGTCAACCCGCGAAACTTCAGCTTTGACAGGGAATTTCGCCGCCTATACCTTCAAGCACATAGTGATCTCTAAACGACCACCCAGACCCTGCTGGTACGGCTCTTTCGTACAACGAGATGAAATGCCGGTGCTGCAGCGACCCGGCGTCGGGCATGGCCGCCCGGGCGCCGCGCCGCGGAGCCGGATGGATTGCGCCGTAGGCCTGTTCCTGGGGCCCGGCCGATGAGGCTGCCGTCGCCGACCGGAGTCAGCCTGGCCCAGCCCGGGGACCGCTTTGTGGTCGAGCTCGAGCGCTTCCAGGGCCCGCTCGACCTGTTGCTCCATCTCATCCGGGCACAGGACATCGACATCTTCGATATCCCCATCGCCCAGATCACGGAGCAGTTCGTCGCGGCGGTCCAGGATGTGGAGCGGCGGCTGTCGCTGGAACGGGCGGGCGAGTTCCTCGAGATGGCGGCAACGCTGGTGCGCATCAAGGCGCAGATGCTGCTGCCGCGGCGCGACGACCTGCTGGAGGAGCAGGACCCGCGCTCCGAGCTGGTCCGGCGACTCCTGGAGTACGAGCTGTTCCGCCAGGTCGCCTATGCGCTGGCCGACGCGCAGGCTGACCGGGCGCTTCACCGGGGCAAGGGTTATGTCGAGCCGCGCATACCCGGGGACCTGCTCGAGTTGCCGCTGCAATTGACGCTCGAGCAATTCGTCAAGGTCGCGCTTTCGCTACCGGCGCCGCCCGTGGTACGCCCTCACAAGGCGCCGGTCCGGCCGGTGACGGTGGACGAGAAGGTCGCCCTGTGGTTCGAGGCGTTGAAGCAGACAGCTCGCGTGCCCTTCAAGTCGTTCATGCGGCGTTGGAAGACCCGGATCCACGCGGTGATGTCGTTCCTAGCCGTGTTGGAGCTGGCCAAGCGCGGCAGCGTCAAGCTTGGACAGGAAAGCCACTTCGGAACTCTGTGGATCTATAAGCGTGATACCGACGAGGATAGTTGAGGCCGTTCTGTTCGCCAGCGAGTCGCCACTCGCGCCGGCGGAGATCGCCCGCGCAAGCAGCGATCTCTCAGGCAAAGACGTCGAGCAGGCCATCGGCGAGCTGCGCCAGGAATACGAGCGCGATGAGCGGGCCTTTCAA
Source organism: Gemmatimonadota bacterium (assembly GCA_039588075.1). Taxonomy (GTDB): domain Bacteria; phylum Gemmatimonadota; class Gemmatimonadetes; order Palauibacterales; family KS3-K002; genus JBDHAL01. The sequence continues at coordinate 8,105 of JBDHAL010000098.1, forward strand.
ATCTACCCGCTGGGAGACGGATACCAGATCCTGACCCGGCCGGAGTACGCGCCGTATCTCGAGCGCTTCGATTCAATAACCCGCACCAACAAACTGTCGCGGGCCGCGCTCGAGACGCTGGCGATCATCGCCTACCGTCAGCCCGTCAGCCGACTCGAGATCGAGGAGCTGCGCGGCGTGAACGCCGCCGGCGTCCTGCGCAGCCTGCAGGAACGTGGACTGATCGATGTGGTCGGCAGGGCCGAAGGTTTGGGGCGGCCGCTGTTGTATGGTCCCAGCAAGCGGTTCCTCGATCACTTCGGGCTGCGGGCGCTCGACGAGCTGCCGCAGCCCGAGGATCTGCAGATCACGCTGCGCGAATCGGAATGACTGAAGAAGGGCCCGGCCGCCGCCGGGCCATACGTTTGCAGAAGTACCTCTCGCAGTGTGGCGTCGCTTCGCGGCGCCATGGCGAGCGGTTGATCCAGCAAGGCCGGGTCAGCATAGACGGCGTGGTGGTGACCGAGCTGGGCAGCCGCGTCGTGCCCGGCGAGCAGGTCGTCCGCTTGGACGGTGATCAGGTCGACATCAGGCCGCCGCGCTGGATCGCGGTCAACAAGCCGGCGGGTTATCTGACCACGCGATCCGACGATTTCGAGCGTCCGACGGTCTATTCGCTGTTGCCCGAGGACGCCGGCTCGCTGTTCCACGTCGGCCGCCTCGATCGTCTGACCGAGGGCCTGTTGGTCTTCACCAACGACGGTGAGACGGCTCACCGTTTGATGCATCCGAGTTATCAGGTCGCACGAAGGTATCGCATAGAGGTCGAAGGTGAGCCGGGCGCGGAGGAGATCCGCCGCCTGGAAGGTGGAGTTACCCTCGAAGACGGCGTCGCCCGTGCCGAAGATGTCCGGGCCCATGTCCTCGGTGGAAGCCCCGGCGCCGGAAGGGTGGTATCGGAACTGCACCTCACTCTGCGCGAAGGACGGAAACGAGAGGTCCGCCGCATGATGGCGGCCCTGGATCTCCCGGTGAAGCGGCTGGTCAGGGTCTCGTTCGGCCCGGTCGGACTGGGCTCGCTGGCGCTGGGAAAGTGGAGAGAGCTGACCGCTGGCGAGGTGCAGGGGCTTCGGGCGGCGGTTGGACTGAGGGGATCCAATGGAGATACGTGATACGCGGGTTTTGATACTGGGCGGACCGGGCCTCGTGGGTATGGCCATCGCGCGCAAGATGCTGCGTCACCAGCCGGCGCGGCTCACCATCAGCGCTTTGACCAAGGAGGAGACGGAGGAGGGCTATGCGGAGCTGAAGCGCCTGGCGGAGGGGAACACCGAGATCGCACGTGACTGGGGCGACCTGATGGCCGCGACGGAATTCAAGGACACGCCGCGCCGCGAACTGGTCGAATCGGCGGAGATGCGCGGGCGGTTGCTCGACGATATCTACGGCACGTTCAACAGCCAGCGGCTCGAGCGCTCCTACCTTTACCAGCTTCTGGCCAGGGAGAAACCGCAGATCGTCGTGGACTGCGTGAACACGGCCACCGCGATCGCCTACCAGGACGTGTTCACCAGCGTCAAGCAGGTGCGGGAAGCGCTCGCCCAGGGTGGTGACGTCAACGACATCGTCGAGCGCCACCTCGCCATCATCTACATGCCGCAACTCATCCGCCACGTGCACATCCTGCTCGAGGGTCTTCGCGAGGCGGGAACGCTATTCTACCTGAAGGTGGGGACGTCGGGCACCGGCGGCATGGGTCTCAACGTTCCGTTCACGCACTCCGAGCAGCGGCCCTCCAACATGTTGCTGGCCAAATCGAGCGTCGCCGGCGCTCACTCGCTGCTTCTCTTCCTCACGGCGCGCACGCCCGGCGCGCCGGCGGTGAAGGAGATCAAGCCGACGGCGGCTATCGCTTGGAGAAACATCGGCTGCGGACCGCTCAACTGGCGTGGCAAGGCGCTGAATCGCTACGATGCGACAGCTCCGGTGCCCTTCGACCAGGCGCTGGATGATGAGACGGCATCGTGGAAGAAGCTCGACGGTCTGCTCGACGCCGTTTATATCGACATGGGCGAGAATGGCCTGTTCAGCCGTGATGAGTTCGAGGCCATCTCGTCGCTCGGTCTGATGGAACTGGTGACGACTGAAGAGATCGCCACGATCGTGCTGCGCGAGATTCGCGGCAAGCCGACCGGGCTCGATGTGGTCGGCGCGCTCGACGGCGCCTCCATGGGTCCCACGTACCGCGGTGGCGTGCTTCGCGAGCTGGCGCTTCGTCGCATCGAGGAGCTCGAGAAAGAGACCGGTACGCGCAGCGTTGCTTTCGAGATGCTGGGACCGCCGCGGCTCAGCAAGCTGCTCTTCGAAGCTCACATCCTCGAGCGCCTGTTCGAGACGCTGGCCGCCGCGTCCGGGCTCGATCCGCAGAAGACCGCAAAGGCCGCGGAAGCGTTATTATTGGCAAACGACGAGCTCCGCGTGAACATTCTGTCTATCGGGCTCCCCGTGATCAGCGCCGACGGCTCCCAGGTCTTCCGCGGGCCGGAGCTGAAGGTCAAGCCCGAGCAGGGCGGAACGGTGGACGACCGGCTGGTCGCCCGGGGCTGGGTCGACCTGCGACCGGCGAATTGGGAGCTGTGGCGCGATCGGATCGGCCGCTACATCGCTGAGGTCAGCGAGGCGCCGAGCCCCGACGAAGGATCCATCGCCGACGTGGATCAGGCCAGTCGCAGCAAGATGATCCGGCCCGGCGCCGCCGTCGCCTGGATCTTCAAGCGCGAAGACGGCGGCGAGCGCGTCAAGCGCTGAGCGCTCGCCAGGGCGGTCTTCGGCAGGACTAAACGGAAAACCAACGCGGTCTCGGATGGCAAAAACCAAGACGGAGAAACAGACAGCCCGCGACAAGGGAGCCGACGCCGCATTGAGCACGGCCGGCCTCGAACTCGCCGAGGCGATCACCGGGCAGGTGGGCCGGCGCATTGTCGGCCAGCAGTACATGGTCGAGCGCATCATGCTTGGACTGCTCACCGGCGGCCACGTCCTGCTGGAGGGCGTGCCCGGCCTCGCCAAGACGCTCACCATCCGCACGATCGCCTAGACGATCGACACCAGCTTTCA
>JBDHAL010000099.1:0-11157 GCA_039588075.1 Gemmatimonadota bacterium
ATTTGGGCGGCTTGCGAGGGGTAGCGAAGCGAGCGGCGTTCGTGATAGACAGTGATGGGATCTTGCGTTACGGGTGGGTTTCGGAGGATGCGGGGGTGTTGCCGGATTTTGAGGAGATACAGAGGGCGGTGGAGGCGGCGGCGAGCTGAACGCTTCGTCATCGGCCGTTACTGAGTCAACTTCTCGCGGGCGCGGGGCGTGGGGCGCGGGCGACGACGGGGCGATGACGATGACGCTGGGGGGGAGCGCTCCTTGGCGTGGTGAGGTGTTAGTTGGAGACTCCGTAGATGGAGTCGACCTGGAAGTGTAGATCGGCCAGGGCAGCCACGGCGTCGTAGGCGACGTAGTCGATCCTCAGGTCGAGGAGCCGGTCCCGAGTCGCGAAGCGCGCTCCCGGCCCTACGATGACGAGGGCGGCGGAGCGCGCCTCGAATCTGTCACCCGAGGCATCGCGAGCCGCGCGCAGCGCGTCGATGAAGCGCCATTCGAGTGGGGCGTCCGAGGCCATGAAAGCCTCCTCCATAGCCAGGAGGACGTCGGCGCCGGCCAGCCCGTGGCCGCCTGCTACGAAGAAGTCACCCACCCTGTCGCCGGCGTAACTTCCAAGCCCGTCGCCGGTGAAAGCAGCGGCGCCGGTGGGCGCGATGGCGAGCAGCTGTCTGAGCTCGCGCTCCTCGTCACCGACGAGGCCGACGGCGATGGCGCGCCCGGGTTCCAGTCCTCCCTGAATGGCGACCAGGACCTTTTCGTTTATCTCGATGAACGGGCCGCCGAGAACGACGACCGCGCCGGCATCGGGATCCAAGAACTCGAGGTTCATTCCGATCAGCGGGTAATTGCTGACGGCGGCCACGCCATAGTTGCCGGTCAGCGGGTCACGGCCGATGATCGCGAAGGAGCTCTCGTCTTGTTGGCCGGCGGTCGGGGCGCTGACGATGGAAAAGGCGGTGGCGGAGAGCAGTGCGGCAACGGGGATTGCCAGCGCGAGCAGCTTGGACCTCGATGGCATGACCGGCTTTTCCTGTCTGAGGTGAAGGGAACGAGAGCGGAGTCCCGGGGAGCTAAGCGCAGAGCCAACCTAGGGTTGTGGACATGACCCAGTCAATCGTCGCGGAGGCTTGCTCTGGCAGATGCGGCCTCATATTATGGCGTCTTGTAAGGCACCAACAGTGTCTGTCTCCAAAAAGTGATGGGAGGCATCGAGGAACGTGACGTACATTATCGCTCAACCCTGCATCGAGGTTAAAGACGCGGCCTGCGTGGATGTCTGCCCGGTAGATTGCATCTACGAGGGTCCGGATATGTACTACATCCATCCGGAGGAGTGCATCGACTGCGGGGCGTGCGTGCCGGAATGTCCGGTGGACGCGATCTTCCCTGATGACGAGGTGCCCGAGGAGTGGACCGAGTTCATCGCGAAGAACTACACTCACTTCGAGCTGGAGGCGCCTAGCTGATTGGAGGCGCGTCGCAGGGAGTAACATCATTAGGGGCGCCCGGTTTTGGCCGGGCGCTTTTTTCATCGCCGCGTGTCGCAGCGACACGCCGAGCGGATCAGATGCACACGCTCGAGCGGCTGGCGACGCGGGTCTGTCGACAGAAAAGCCAGATTTCAAGCGGATTTCCGGGACTGAGTCCCGGGCACGGAGCGTGCCTTTGGCGTATGCGGGGCGGCGCGCGCTGTGCCTGCCGCGCTGGAGTTTCAAATAAGAGATCAGGGGAACACTGATGTCAGACAGAGTCGTGAGGGGAAGTGGCGTGGAGGTGCAGGGGACTTCGGGCCCAGCCGGAATCATAGCGTTCGAACGGCGGCGGACGCCGCCCCACCCACAGGTCCGGGCGTATGTCTGGAGCAGGGAGCGTGCGAACCGTTCGACGCTGCCGAGCCTTGGCGTGCCACCGGGCATCGGGTTCGGCGCCCTGGTGGTCGGGCCGAGGGGCTCGCTGCCGCGAGGCCGCGGGCCGACCGACGATCGAATCTAAGCAGGACCCTGGTACTGTCCGGGCGGTGAATGGCGGCCTGCCGGCATAGAGGTTCTGCCTGCCCGCTGTCAACGCTCATATCGTAGGCACCGGCAGAGTCCGGCGTCCGGCAGGACCAGGGTCACTGCGCATCCCACCTTCTAAGTACAGCCGCTTGACGCCGCCGCCCGCGCGCCCTAGCGTGGCGGACGGTCTGCTACCCATCGATCCAGGCAACTCATCAAAACGGAGGTAGGGATGGAGGCGCGAAGCCGCGAAGGTTGGGGTACGAGACTCGGCTTCATCCTGGCTGCCGTCGGGTCCGCTGTTGGGCTCGGCAACATGTGGCGGTTCTCCTACGCGGCGTCCGACAAGGGCGGCGCCGCCTTCGTCATCCTCTACATAGCGATGGTGTTCTTGATCGGCGTGCCGATCATGCTGTCCGAGTTTGCGGTCGGCCGCCGCGCGCGTCTCAGCCCGATCGGCGCCTTGCGGGAGACCGGCGGCCCGCGTTGGGCGATGCTCGGGTACCTCTTCGTCGCGACCGGTTGTCTGATTTTGGCGTACTACTCGGTGATCGCCGGTTGGACGATGAGGTACACGCTGGAGGCGATGATCAGCGGATTCTCTGCCGAGCCCGGACAATACTTCAGCCAGTCGACGACGGGGATCAGTGCGGTCCTGTATCACATGCTCTTCATGGGGATCACGATCTCGATCGTCATAGGCGGAGTGAAGGCGGGAATCGAGCGTGTATCCGTGGTACTGATGCCCATCCTCTTCGTGTTGGTCATCGGAATTGCCATCTATGCAGCGTTCCTCCCCGGGGCGGTAGAAGGGTACAGCTTCTATCTGAAGCCGAAGATGGGAGATCTGTTCTCGACTTCGACGCTCAGCGCGGCCGCAAGTCAGGCATTCTTCAGTCTCAGCCTGGGGATGGGCGCCATGCTGACCTACTCGAGCTATTTGTCGCGGAATGAGAACATGCCGGCGGCGGCGGTGACCATCTCCGTGGCGGACTTCGGCGTCGCCTTCCTCGCCGGGTTGATCGTGTTCCCCGTGATGTTCGCGCTCGGTCTGCAGGGCGAAATCTCAGCGAGCTCGCTCGGCGCTCTGTTCATCAGCCTGCCGCGAGCGTTCGTGGAGATGGGCGCGGCCGGCCGACTGGTCGGCCTGGCGTTCTTCGGCGCGCTGTTCGTTGGGGCGCTGACATCGGGCATCTCGCTGCTGGAGGTCGTGGTCTCCAGCCTGATCGATAATTGGAAGCTCGACCGGATGCAGGCCGCGCTGGGCGCTGGCCTGGTCATCATGGTGCTGGGCATACCTTCGGCATACAACCAGGACGTGCTGGGGCTGTTCGACGCGGTTGCCGGCGAGTTCTTCCTGGTGATCGGCGCCTTCTTCCTCGCCATCTTCGTGGGGTGGAGGATGAGAGATCCGATCGGAGAGTTGCAGCAGGGCTTCAACCGCCCGGGCCTGTTGAAGGGTTGGCTATGGATCGTGCAGGTATTGGCGCCGATCGTACTTGCCGTAGTGATCTACGACCGGGGTCGGAACGTGATACAAATGGTGAGGGCGCTGATATCAGGGCCGTGAGGACGACAAAAGAAGAGCCTTCTTCGAAGCGTCGGAGTTAGGCGGTTGGCGATAAAGTACCACTACCACAAGTCTCCCAAGGACCTTTCGCGCCTCGGCATTCGCCGCGGTGACCGGCTGTGCCACGTGTATAGCGATACGTCGGTGGAAGAGCTCATCACGTGGGGCGAAGCACGCGGCTGGAAGCCCCACTATCTCGATCTGCGCAATGACCTGCCACACTTCGACGCCTTCCGCACGCGCTTGCGCCACTGCGGTGAGGGCGTGTCGAGGCGGGAGTTCATCCGCGATGTTCGTGCCTGGCGCGCACGTCGGCGCGCTTCGGAGGAGAAGTCCGTGTAACCGTCAAACGGATGTGCCGGGCGAGCGCCCGAGCACTCCGGGAGGACCAATGATGCGACGTACGCTACTCATGTTGAGCGCCACGTTCGTGGCGTGGGCGCCGGCCCTCACGGGTCAGACGTTTCCCGTCGACGATCCGGTGCTGGAGGCGATGTGGCAGGAGGGCATGGAAAACTCTCAGGCCTACAGTCTGGCACAGGTACTCATGGACCGGTTCGGCCCGCGGCTGACCGGCACGCCGGAGCAAAAGGCCGCCCAGGATTGGCTGGTGGCGACCTACGGGGCGTGGGGAGTCGAGGCCAGCAACGAGGACTACGGCACCTGGATATCGTGGGAGCGGGGCATCACCCACATCGACCTGGTCGAGCCACGGGTGCGGACGCTGGAAGGCATGATGCTCGCCTGGAGCCCCGGTACGAAGAAGAAGAAGGCAGGGGTCGTGCTCCTGCCGGACGTGGCGGACTCCGCCGCGTTCGTCGCCTGGCTCCCGCAGGCGAAAGGGAAGTACGTGCTGACTTCGTTCGCCCAGCCCACCTGCCGGCCCAACCAGAACTGGGAGGAGAACGCGACCGCGGCATCGTTCGAGAGGATGGAGGGCGAGCGTGAGGCGGCTTCCGCCATGTGGGACGCCCGCGTCGAGGCGACAGGACTGTCGGGGCGCGAGCTTCCCAAGCGGCTCGAGGCGGCCGGCGCGGTCGGAGTCCTTACGTCGAACTGGCCTCCGGGGTGGGGCGTGACGCGCGTGTTCAATGCCAACACCGAGAAGGTGCCCACGCTGGTGCTGAGCTGTGAGGACTACGGCCTCGTGTACCGACTCGCCGAGAACGGGCAGAACCCGGTGCTCGAGGTCGAGGCGAAGGCCGATTTTCGCGGTGAGGCTCCACTGTCCAACACGATCGCCGTGATCCCCGGTAGCGAGAAGCCTGATGAGTACATCGTCCTCTCGGCCCACTTCGATTCTTGGGACGGCGGGTCGGGCGCTACAGACAATGGAACCGGAACGATCACGATCCTCGAGGCGATGCGGCTATTGAAAGCCGCTTATCCGAATCCCAAGCGTACGATCATCGCCGGTCACTGGAATAGTGAGGAGCAGGGACTGAACGGCTCGCGCGCTTACGTCGCCGACCATCCCGAGGTTGTGGAAGGTCTGCAGGCCCTATTCAACCAGGACAACGGCACGGGGCGGATCGTTCGCGTTTCGATGCAGGGGCTCACGCATGCGGGCGAGTTCTTCTCGGCTTGGCTGGCGCAGCTTCCGACGGAGATCAGCCGGCACATCGATGTCACAAATCCGGGGACGCCGGGCGGCGGTGGTAGCGACTACGCGTCGTTTCTCTGTGCCGGCGCGCCGTCCTTCTTCCTCGGCGCCCACAATTGGAGCTACTTCCCCTACACGTGGCACACGAACCGTGACACGTTCGACAAGATCGTCATCGACGACTTGAAGAACAACGCCACCTTGTTCGCGATGCTGGCGTACCTGGCATCCGAGGACCCGGAGAGCGTGCCGCGCGACCGTCGCGTTCTCCCGGTGAGCCAGCGGACCGGCGAGCAGATGACCTGGCCGGAGTGCCGGGAGGGTCGACGGACGTGGGAAGCGTACAAAAACAGGTGATCGGTAACCGGTAACCGGTAATCGGTAACGGCACACCCGGTTGCGGACCAGCACTCGTTGGCTGGTCTGCAGCCGGGTGTAGTTGTTTGTGTTTCTTGAAGTTACCGGTCACCGGTTACCGGTCACCGGTTACCTCACTCAATAGCTCGCCAGGTCCAAAATCGCCGCTGTCACATCCTCCACCTGGGGCAAGATGGCGTCTTCCACAATGGGGGAGTAGGCGACGAAGCAGTCTAGTGCGGCGACGCGTTTGACGGGTCCGTCCAGCCACTCGAACAGCTCGTCGGCGATGCGGGCGGCGATTTCCGCGCCGTAGCCCCAGGAGACGGGGTCCTCGTAGACGACGATCACCTTGTTCGTCTTCTTCACCGAATTGGCGATCAGGTTCATGTCGACGGGGTTGAGGGTGCGCAGGTCGATGACTTCGGCCTCGATGCCGGAGGAGTCGGCGGCGGCCTTCGCGGCGCGCAGCGAGCGCTCGACGGTGGCGCCATAGGTGACGATCGTCAGGTCGGAGCCTTCGCGCGCGATCCTGCCGCGTCCGAAGGGGATCATGTAGTCGGGGCCCGGATAGCGTCCCTTGTTGTAGGTCTGCCGGTAGAGGTGCTTGTGCTCGAGGAAGAGCACGGGGTCGTCACATCGAATCGCCGTTCGCAACAGGCCGTTGGCGTCCTCGGCGGTGGCCGGGCAAACCACGTGCATGCCGGGCGTGTGGGCGAAGATGCTGGCGCCGGTTTGCGAGTGGTAAATCGCGCCGCCCTTCAGATAGCCCCCATAGGTGGTACGGACGACCATGGGGCAGGAAAAGGCATTGTTGGAGCGCCAGCGGATGAGCGGGACCTCATCGCGCAGCTGCATCATCGCGGTCCAGATGTAATCGAAGAACTGGATTTCGACGACGGGCTTGAAGCCGCGTTGAGCGAGCCCGACGGCGCGGCCGACGATGTTCGCTTCGGCGAGCGGCGAGTTGTAGACGCGCTCGGAGCCGAACCGTTTCTGCAGGCCCCAGGTCACCTTGAACACGCCGCCTTTGCCCTTCACCTCGTCCAACGCCGCCTCGCGGCTGGCGTCGGCGACGTCCTCACCGAAGACGAGGATGGCGGGGTCGCGTTCCATCTCGTCTCTCATACAGGCGTTCAGCAGGTCGACCATCGTGGTGGGGTCGCCGGCGCCGTACTCGGGCTCGGTGGCGAACTGATCGGCCGCGGGATCGACGTCGGGCGAGTAGATGTAGAGCTCCGCCGAGTCGGGCGCCGGCTGGGGCGCCTCGAGAGCGCGGTCGGTCGCTTGCTGGATTTCCGCCTCCACCTCCTGGCGAAGCTGCTCGAGCTGCTCTTCGCTCGAGATGCGCTCATCGACGAGGAAGCGGGCGAAAGCCGTGAAGGGGTCGCGTTTGGCTTCCTCCTCCCGCTCGGCCTCCGAACGATAGAGGCGCTCGTCATCCGACATGGAGTGAGAGTAGGGGCGGATCACGTGGGCATGAACCAGGACGGGTCCCTTGCGGGCGCGACAGTGGTCGACCGCGCTCGCCATCACTTCGTAACTGGCGATCGGGTCGCAGCCATCCACCTCCTCGATCTGCAGGCCGGGTATTCCGCTCATGCACTTCGAGATGCTACCGCCGGGCGTCTGCACCTCGACGGGCACCGAGATGGCGTACTGGTTGTCCTCGATCAGGAAGATGATCGGCAGCTTAAGGTTGGCGGCCGTGTTCATCGCCTCCCAGAACTCGCCCTGGCTGGTCGTGCCGTCGCCGGAAGTGACGAGGACGACTTCATCCTCCTTGAAGAGCTCCGTGCGCTCCCTCAACTTCTCGATCAGTTGGAAGCGGAAGCTCGCCTCGGCGCAGCCCACCGCGTTCAAGAACTGGCTACCGGTGGGGCTGGACACCGTGACGATGTTCAGGTCCTTGTGGCCCCAGTGTGATGGCATCTGGCGGCCGCCGGACGCCGGGTCGGCCTCGGCGGCGACGCCCTCCAGCAGCATCTCGTAGGGCGTGACCCCCAGCTGGAGGCACAGCGCTCGGTCGCGGTAGTAGGTGTAAAACCAGTCGTAGCCCGGCTTTAGAGTCAGGCCGGCCGCTATTCCTATGGCCTCGTGGCCAGCGCCGCTGATCTGGAAGAACAGGCGATTCTGCCGTTTGAGCTGCATCTCCTTGTCGTCGAGGCGGCGCGATAGATAGATGTTGCGATAGATACCCACGAGCTGCTCGGCGTCGAGCCCGCCGTGGGTCGTATTCTTCTTGGCCGATGTCGTGTGTGTGGCCATCGAGTGGTCGCCTGATTACCGAACTGGCTGCCGAGTTTTGCCCGCTGCCGGGTTACGAGTGACCCGAAAGATATGTGGCACCTGCGTGCGGCCGCCAGCGGCGCGTGGTCTAGCGCTATCAAACGTGGTGTTGTATACTATTCTCCCCTCCAACACGCCGTCAAACGAAGAGATTCCCTGGCCGGGTGGGTGAGGGCTATGTGGGGACCCATTGCGTAAGTCGTGGCGCCCGCGTAGTTTCCACGACCCAGCCCGCAAAAACTAATTCACCGGCGCGGCTCGTCTATGGACGGTCTAGTCTGCGACAATTGCTCTACGCCTCTTCCCGGCGGTAGCAAGTACTGCAATGAGTGCGGTACGCCCGTCCCGGGGCAGGGTGCGCCGCAGCGTTGGGCGAATTTCCCGACCGATCTGCGGCAGGCCCTGCAGATGGCCACGGCGGGTGAATACGAGATCCACCACGAGCTGGGCCGGGGCGGCATGGGCTCGGTCTTTTTGGCGCGGGAGATCGGGCTGGACCGGTTGGTGGCGATCAAGGTGCTGCCGCCGAACCTGATGTTCGATGAGGGTCTGATCGAGCGATTCAAGCGCGAGGCCCGGATGGTCGCCAAGCTTCACCATCCGAACATCATTCCCGTTTATCGCGTTCACCACAGCCACAATCTCGCCTTCTACACGATGCATTTCGTGCCGGGTCGCTCCCTGAACGAGATCATGGGACCGAACCGGGTGCCGTCGTTGCCGGAGGTCGAGCGGATCATGCTGGAAGCGGCGGCCGGCCTCGGCTATGCGCACAAGCGCGGCGTGATACACCGGGACGTGAAGCCGGCGAACATCCTGATCGATGCCGAGGGCCACGTCCACGTGACCGACTTCGGTATCGCCAAGGCCCTGGTTGGAAGCACCCAGCTGACGGAAACCGGCGCGGTGATCGGGACGCCGCAGTATATGGCGCCCGAGCAATGCGAAGGACGGATGGTGGACGGACGGGCCGACCAGTACTCGCTGGCCGCCGTCGGCTACCAGCTCCTGGTCGGGCATCCTCCGTTCGAGTCGGACTCGATGAAGGAGTTGCTCTATCACCACCTCTTCACACCGCCGCGGCCGCTCAACGCCATCCGGCCGGAGACGCCGCTGACTCTCCGGGACGCCATTCACAAGGCGCTCTCGAAGGACCCGGCCGACCGCTTCGACGCGATGGAAGATTTCCGGATGGCGATCGAGGGCAAAGGGCCGCCGGTCTTCGTCAACTGGCTGGACGAAGAGGGCGAGCGGCGCCGCAAAACGCCACCGTCGGGTAAGCATCCGTTCCGGCGCTCCGGCGATCCGCCGACCACGGAGCGGTTGCCCGAGGCGCCCTGGGTCAACGGCAACCGTGACGAGCTGCGGGAAACAGTGACGGCGGGTCACCGGCGTGTGATGGGCGGGTTGGCGGTAGCGGTCGTAACGATGGCCGTGGTAACCGTTTTCGCGCTGACCAAGGGTGTGGGTGTGGCCGACTCGCTGCTGAACCTAGGATCGAACCGCGATACGGAGACCGGTGCGGAGCAGGTGGCGGCGAACCTGGGCCAAGTCGATCCAAGCGTGCCGGAGGAACTTGACGGCGCGGGTGAGGATTCGTCCACACCGCCCGTGAAGTCCGGGTCGCCCGCTGTGGAAAAGCCCGTGGGATTCCTCCTGGTGTCCGGGGACTTGCCGGAGAGTGCTACTCTGAAAGTCGAAGGTACACAGATAGATGTGGCGTTGACCGATGGTGTGGAGATCGACCTGCCACCGGGTCAGCATCGCGTGGTGGTGAGCGCCGCCGGCTTCACATCGTGGAGCCGCGATGTCTATGTCGAGCCGGGCGAGGGGACGCCTCTGACGCCGGCGCTGGAGAGAGTGGCGGTAGCGGAACCGAAGCCGGCGCCGACGGCCGTTGACGGGCGCCCGAGCGTTCCGCGCACTCTGATCGATGAGTTCGACGCGTTTATGCAGCAAGGACAAGTGTTCTACGACATGGGCCGCTACGTAGACGCGGGCGAGGCGTTCCGTGAAGTAGAGATTCGTGCGACCGAAGGCATCGGGTTATATCGCAACGACAATGTGTTGAGGACTTTTGCCGCGAACGCCAAGAAAGCGATCGAGGATGCGCGGCTCGCCTGTAAGCTTGAGAACCAACCCAGCTGCCCATAGATTTGCGCTTACATAAGTATAACTAGCTGTAGAATCGGTAACCCGTCGACCGAGATGACGCAGCGGTACGCCCACATTGCCTTGATCTGCCTCGCCGTGCTGGCCTTTGCGCCGTCGCGGCTCGAGGCGCAGGACCGAGGTCCGTACACCCTGGACCAGGTCATCCAACTCGTCGAATCAGGCGTCTTTTCCGATTCGAGAATACTCATGCTCACCCGCGAAAGCTGTCTCGGCTTCCGCGTCGACGATGATGCGACGCGGCGGCTGGTGACGGCCGGCGCCTCGGAGGGCTTGATCGCCAGCCTTCGCCGCCTCTGCGTTCAGCTGCCGCAGGTGGTCACCTATGTCGTGGTGACACCGGCGCAACTGGACGTGCCGGTGGGCGCCAACGGGATCCTCCGGGCCCGGGCGCTGAGCCCCGACAGCGTCGAGATCGCCAACGTCATGATCCAGTGGAGCTCCGAGGACACCAGCGTGGCGGACGTATCGGGCGGCGGTGTGGTGATCGGCAAGTCTGCGGGCGAGACGCGGATCACCGCCGGGACCGAGGCGGGGCCGTCCGGGACGACGATGGTGCGAGTCGCCGCGGTGACCGAGGCAGAGACGCCGGGGGGCCAGCCCGAGACCGGTGATGAGGTCACGGGAGGCAAGAACGTGGGAACGGCGGCGGCGCTGGGTGTGGTGATTCCCGGTGGCGGCGAGCTGTACACGGGCAATACGGGCAAGGGCGCGGCGATCCTCATCGGGTCCGGCGCGGCGATAGCCGCCGGCCTGCTGATCACCTCAGAGGAGGTGATCGGCGTCAGTCTTCAACCAACGACGCCGAACTGCAATCCTGTGGCCGGTACCTGCCTGTACCAGGACGCAGATACCCGGGTCACGGTGGAAGAGACCGGCTACTTCGCCGTCGGCGCCGCCGTCGCCGGAGCGCTCTGGGTGTACGGGCTGATCGACGGGGTACGGGCGGCGAAGAAGTCGCAGGCCGAAGCGAGGGCGGACCAGGGCGGCGCGAACCCGGGCCTCTCTTTGCGAATCGCACCCCCCGAGGGCATCAAGATATCGCCGAGCGGTTACACGGAAATCACCTTAATCCAGATCCGATTGTGAGATACAAGGCGTGGGTCGTCGGGTTCGTCGCTGTGGCCCTGGTGATCTCCAGCTGCACCGAGCAGACCACCAAGCCGGGCAGCGGCACG
>JBDHAL010000099.1:11202-17113 GCA_039588075.1 Gemmatimonadota bacterium
AGGTTCAGTTCGTCGGGACCGTCACCTCGAATGGCGAAAGCGTTCCGGCATCCGGGCAGCGCTTGACGTCGAGCGACCCGAGCGTCGTGGAGATCCTCAACGCGACTACCGGCGATGCCCGATTCGCCAGCGTCGGTACCGCCAGGGTCACGGTGACGTTCGAACAGCCCGAGGTGATCGGCTCCGAGAAGATGATGGCCTTTATGGACGTGCGGGTGACGATGTACGAGGTCGAGCTTTTCCTCACCTCGGCCATCACGGGCGAGCCCGTCGACAGCGCCCGCGCGCTGCTCAGCGACAGCATTCTCGTCAACGCCATCGTGACAAAAGATGGGACTCCGGTCACGAGTTCCGGCGTGCAGATCACACTCTCATCGGACACCTCTGTCGCCAAGCTCACCCCGGCCGTTGCGCCGGACCGGGCCGTGCTGCGGGGCGTCGGCACGGCGACTCTGCACGTCATCGTCGATCAGCCGGATATCCCCGGGGAGTCGGCCAGCCTCGCCGACTCGATCCACGTCAATGTCGAGACGTTTGTGGCCTCGGTGAGCGTGGCGTCGAACGCGTCGACCCATCTGGCGAACGGCGATACGCTCGTCACCGATTCCGTGACCTTCAGCGCCCAGGTCATGGACATCAGCGGCACCGTCCCGTCGTCCGGGGCCAAGTGGACGTCATCGGACTCCAACGTGGTTCGCTTTACCGACGATACCGCCGGCGTGGCGGTCTTGGACGGCGTCGGCAGCGCCACGGTCTCCGTGACCTTCGAGGAGCCGGCTCTACCGGCCGACACGGTTGAAGGCGCGATGGATGTTGGGGTGACCACGTACGTGACCCAGATTGACGTGGAATCCAACATCACGGCGGCGCCCTACACCGACACCCTCGTCACCGATCAGGTGACGTTCAGCGCGTCCGTCACCAAGGATGCGCAAAGCGTAGCCAGTGCCGTCAGCGGCTGGACCTCCGAGACCCCGTCGGTCGTCACGATCACCAACGCGAGCACCGGCGAAGCGACGTTTGCCGACACGGGCCAGGCGCGTGTCGCCGTCAACCTGTCGTCGCCGACTCTGCCGCGTGCCACGCTGACCGACACGCTGGACCTGCGGATCACCACGTACATCGCACAGATCAGCGGACCGGGCTCGACGCCGACCATGGGCGATACGGTGCAGTACACGGCCAGCATCACTGACACGCGGGCCGGTACGCTGCTGTCTACCTTTGGCGTGACGTTCACGACGACCGACAACTCGGTGATCAGTTACTTCGACGCCAGCTCCGGCCTGGCGTTGGCACGGGACACCGGAACAGCGATCGTGGGTGTGACGCTGGACAGCCCGAGCCTGCCGAACGGGGCGGTGGCGGACTCGCTATCACCGACGACGATGACCGACGAGTTCTTCTACGGCGCTTTCTCCACGGCAACGGGCGATTTCGGAGACACCGTCATCGTCTACGCGGATGACGTGCACTTCTTCACCGACAGCACGCGCATAACATTCCCGAACGGCACGGTGCTCTTCGCCGACACGAACTGGACGGACTCGCTACGCACCCTGGTTGGCGCCGGAACCACCACCGACACGTTGACGGTGACGAACCTGGCGGACGACGGTGGAGGATTCCGGACCGACGTCCCGACGCGCTTCCAGTTCGCCGGGCAGGGTGGCGTGGCTGACGCGTTCGAGCCCAACGATACGTTCCCGCTGACTACGGCCGATTCGATCGGTGTTCCGTTCGAGGCGTTGTTGAGCATCGATCCGGCCAAGCTGGATCCGATCGACAACAACTTCTTCTACTTCTTCATCGAAACGAACATGACGGTGGAGGTCACGGCCGATTGGCAGCAGGTAGCGAACATCGACTTCTACGTTTGCCAGGGAGTAGGCAATCCGCCGACCGGCGTATTGGCGATCTGCCAGATGCAGGCGAACGATCCGAGTACGAGGGGACCAGAGACCGCGTCAGCGGCGTTCGGCGCGGGAGGGCCTTTCGTGTTGCGCGTTTGGTGCGAGGGTAGCTGTCCGAGCGTGCCGCTGACCTACAAGTTGACAGTCAAGGAGCCGTAGGGATATAGATTCAGAGTGGCTAGACGCGACCAACTGACGATCTGCCCGACCTGTGGAGAGGTCAACGCGGCGGAGAACGTATCGGCGGAGAACGTATCGTGTAAGAGTTGCCTGGGCGACCTGAGCGGCAAGGCCGGCGGACACGCCGGCCAGAGCCAGCTCGCCCAGCTTCACCGGCTCGTCAAGCGGGTGGAGATCACGAACCGCCGGTTGAACTTCCTGATCGGCAGCGTCTGGCTGATGTTCCTGCTCTACGTTCTCTGGACCATCGCGGCAGGCCTGATGGGCGTGGACGGCCCGGCATCGCTGCTCCGCTGGCCCTTCTAAGCACTCAACCTCCCTCCGATTCTGCTTCTATCTCGAAATCGGCTCGCGACTCCGGGTGGGAGATGTGCCCGCCGAGATGAGACGTCCAGCCGACCCAGGCCACGGCGATCAGCGACATAAAGGGCACTTCTGAGTATTTTCTCATCCGGTAGGGAGTCTGTGAAGATAAAGGCAAGGCCGTGAAGCTTTTTGCAGATGCCCTGTCGAAGATCTGGCATTCTCGGTCATTCATGAATATATTGTCAACTGAAAGCGGCGCTGTGAGCATTTCATCAATTGTATGAAGGATGTGTCAACTGGGCCTCGGCCCGCGGAAACCAGACGAGGCAATGGTCAAGGAAACCAACCCGGGAAGGATGCCGACGACGAGCTGGCAGGCCCGGACGCTGCCCGAGCCTGGTTGGCCAGCCGGCTACAGTGCCCTGATCGAGGACTACGGGCTTCAAGTGCCCCCTCCGCCGCGTCTGGCGCTGGTCGCGAAGCGGCACAAGCCTGATCCTGGACGCGAGTGGCTCGTCCTTCCGCAGCGACGGAGGCCTGCGGACACACTAAAGGGCCACCTGGAATTCGCGTTGAAGCACGAGGGTGTGAGTCTCTCCGTACTCAATGCGCTCTTCGATGCGCTACCGGCGGGGGATTTGGCTGAGCTGGTTCTTGCAGCGCCCACAGGCATCTACACTCGCCGACTCTGGTTCTTGTATGAGTGGCTCACCGGCCGGACCCTGGATGTTCCCGACGCTGGTACGGTACGCGCGATCGAGGCTCTGGATCCGACTCAGCAAGTCGCGCTCAAGACTGGCGCCCTTTCCAAACGCCATCGGGTGTACGACAACCTCCCGGGAACCCCCGCCTTCTGCCCGATGGTGCGCTGGAGTGAGGACCTGAAGCGGAGCGGGTCCAAACGGCTGGATGAACGAGCGAAGGACTTGCTGAGTCGAACGCCTCCCGATGTGATCGGGCGGGCAGCGGCCTTCCTGCTGATAAGCGACAGCCAATCATCCTTTCAGATCGAGGGCGAGAGGCCCGGGAGAGACCGGATCATGCGCTGGGGACGGGCCATTGCTCATGCTGGCTCGAACCAGCTTAGCGTGGATGAGCTAGTTCGCCTGCAGCGGGTACTTATCGGTGACGCGCGGTTCGTTGCCCTCGGCCTCCGCGAGGAAGGGGGCTACGTCGGGATGCATGACCGGCACACTCACGAGCCCTTGCCGGAGCATATCAGCGCTCGTCCGGAGGATCTGCGAGATCTACTTGACGGGATCATTGTCTACGAGAAGCGCGCGACGTTGGCAGGAATCGATCCGGTGATCGCGGCGGCGGTCGTCGCGTTTGGGTTTGTGTACGTTCACCCGTTCGTCGACGGGAACGGCCGGATCCACCGCTGGCTGATCCATCACGTACTCGCCCGAGCCGGCTACAACCCTCCCGGCCTTGTTTTTCCGGTTAGCGCAGCGATCCTTCGTGAAATCGAGCGGTACCGGAAAATTCTTGAGTCGTACTCACAACCACTGCTTGAGTTCATCGAGTGGGAGCCCACAGAGCGCCGTAACCTGCGCGTTCTTAATGATACAGCCGATTACTATCGCTACCTCGACGCGACACCCCACGCCGAGTTCCTCTACCGATGCGCTGAGGAAACCGTGGAGCGGGATCTGCCCGAAGAGGTTGCGTTCCTGGAAGGATACGACCGGTTTGCCATACGGGCGCAAGAGATCGTCGACTTGCCAGCAACCACTGTGGAGCTACTCCACAAGTTCCTGCGCCAAGGCAACGGAAAGCTGTCTAAGCGGGCACGAACCAGGGAATTCGCCGCCTTGACAGGCAAAGAGGCGGAACAGATAGAGCAGCTGTACACAGAGTGCTGCGTGCCGACCCGCTCCCCATGATTCCGTCGCGGCGACGCATACCGGATGGCCACGCTTGATGCCTCACACTAAGGCCCCTCCGATTCTGCTTCTATCTCGAAATCGGCTCGCGACTCCGGGTGGGAGATGTGCCCGCCGAGATGAGACGTCCAGCCGACCCAGGCCACGGCGATCAGCGACATAGCGAGCAGGCCGGGAACGAACCACTTCGGAAGCGGCTTCGGATCGCGGAAGAAGAATAGACCCGCCAACGCCAGCACGCCGAGCCCCTCCAGGAGGAACAAGGCGATGAGGGCCGCTTCTTCGTGTGCCTCGATCAAGTCGTGCGACATGCCGGGCAGTTCCTCAACGATCTCTTCCGCCGGCTCGCCGGTCATATAGACGATGATGGAGACAGCGGCGACGACGACGAGGCTGGCGGCGGCGATCCTGGCCAGCTCGGGGTTTCGTCGGAACTGGGCAACGGCGAGCAGTCCGACGGCGAAGACAAGACCGATGACGGGAAAGTGATTCAGCACGAGGTGGAGGTGAGCACCGTTCATCTGAGGTCTGCCACCTGTCACCGGGTATTGGGCGTTGGGATGGTCGTCTGTGGCACAAATGGGGCGAGCCGGTGGAGCCTGTCAAGAGTTCGTTGCGCCGAATCCGGGGCGCCAGTAACTTGAGGGTCGTTATCAAAGTCCTCGTTCACGCCGCTTGTCCCCACGTCGTGGGGCGGCCCCAATCAGGGCGGCTATGAGCATCGTTGTGCCGCGCCCGCCGGCCGAGTCCGACGGGTACACAGACCCATCTCGGTCGAGTCTCCGATGAACACGATCGGCAAGTTCGAGGTCATCGAAATGCTGGGCCGTGGCGCCATGGGTATGGTGTACAAGGGGCACGACCCGTCGCTGGCCCGGCACGTGGCGATCAAGGTGATGACGGCGCATCTGGAGATGGACCCGGAGCTGCGCCTGCGATTCTTCCGCGAGGCACAGGCGGCGGGCAGCCTTCAACATCCGAACATCATCACGGTATTCGAGCTGGGCGACTCGGAAGGTCACCCGTTCATCGCGATGGAGTACGTGCCCGGGCGGGACCTTGACGACATCATCGAGGCGCGTGAAGCGCTGACGATAGTCGAGAAGGTCGACTTGATTGAACAGGTGTGCCGGGGTCTCTCGTACGCGCACGAACGGCGGATCGTTCACCGAGACATCAAGCCGGCGAACCTGCGGGTCACCGAGATGGGCCAGGTGAAGATCATGGACTTCGGGGTGGCCCACCTGATCTCGTCGGAATTGACGGCGACGGGTTCGCTGATGGGGACGCCTTATTACATGGCGCCCGAGGTCATCAACGGGCAGTCCGTGGACGCGCGGGCCGACATCTTTTCGCTGGGCGCGACGTTTTACGAGCTGCTGTCGTACAGCCGTCCGTTCCAGGCCGACAGCCTTCAGACGGTGTTCCGCAAGATACTGCATAGTGACCCGGCGCCGCTGCGCGAGATGGGAATGGATGTGCCGCCGGTCATACAGAAAGTGCTCGACCGCTCGCTGGCGAAGGCGCCGAGGGATCGCTACGCCGATACCGGCGAGTTCCTTGCGGACCTGATGTCGTTTTGGGAGACGGTCCCGGCTCCGGCGCAGGCGCGGGCCGCGGCGAGCA
>JBDHAL010000100.1:0-11144 GCA_039588075.1 Gemmatimonadota bacterium
CTATGGCTCGGTCGGGTCCGTGATGCGGCGGGCGGTGGGGGAGCACGGGGCGTTGGGCCTGGTCTCGTACCCGAGTCCTTACGGAGGGCAGAGCGCATTCCCCGACCAGCTACGTTGGATCAGGGTTTCGGCACAGGGCTCGGACGGCTACGAGCCGACCTTCGCGTTCGGGATCTCGCTTCGCCAGGGACTCGCGCTGCGCGGCCGTTTGGCCGGCGCCGAGGAGCCCATCACGGTGAGAGCGGTCGTGGAATCGGCGTTCGATTCGCAGGAGGGCTCGGAGCCCTGGCAGGTGATGGTGGAGGCGTTCATCCGCGGGACGGAGCCCGGGTTGGCTCAGGACATCGTGCTGACCGGCCACATGCAGGAAGAGGGGACGTCGGCCAACGATGACGCGAGCGGCTGCGCCAGCGTCCTGGAAGTCGGTCGTGCGCTGAACAGGCTGATCGAGGAAGGACGTATTCCGAGGCCTCGTCGTAACATCCGACTCTGGTGGGTCACCGAAATCTCCAGTCAGCGGCAATACTTCGCCGACCACCCCGAGGCGTCTTCACAGATGTGGGTGAACGTCAACCAGGACATGGTGGGCGCCAACCAGTCGCAGGACGTGATGCGCGTGCAGAACGTCACCCGGCTGCCGGCGTCACGCTTCCACTTCTTCAACGACGTCGTCGAGTCGGTGATCGACTACATGGTGGCGGGCAACTCATCAGAGCTCGCGCAGCTGCAGGCCGGTAGTGATTTCTACCCCAACCCGCACATCGCGCACCTGGGCACGCGGGACCGCTACAACGCCAAAGTGATTCCGTTCCACAACAACACCGATCACATGCCGTTCAACGAGACGCCGATCGGCGTGCCCGCCACAACGTTCACCAACTGGCCCGACAACTACATCCACAGCAGCGACGACCAGCTCTGGAACATCGATCGGACTCAGCTCGGCCGTAACGCGGCGTCGGTGGCGCTCATGGCCTACACGATGGCGAACGCCGGCGAATCGTCCGTACAGGCGCTCGCCGCGGAGACCGCCGGACGCGGGCAGGAGCGGCTGGCCCGCAACGTCAGGCTGGGCCTCAGCTGGATCGCCACCGCGACGGACAAGGGATCGGCCTACTTCATGGCGATGGACCAGGTCGCCTACGCCGTCCAACGCGAGCGGCTCGCACTCGCTTCGCTGGCCGAAATCCACCCGAGCGCCGCCGGCCTGATCGGGCCGCTGCAAGAGCAACTCGACCGCCGCGAGGACTCAGCGCTTCGCGACATCGATCTCGCCTACAGCCAGGCGACCGGCAGCAGCGACCGACCGCAGCGACAGCTCTCGGAAACGGAGGAACGCCTCAGTCGCCTCACCCCCACGGTGACGGCCGGACCAACCGAATTCCTCACAGGCCGCGGCCGCATCCGCGGCGTGTCCGGCCTCCACGGCCTGATGTCGTTCGAAGTCCTGAACTCATCGAACGGCGAGCGCACCGGCCTCGAGATCTACCGTTATGTCGCCGCGGAAGCCCGCGAAGCCGGCGACCACTACTACGGAACCGTTACTGCCGAAGCGGTTCTTCAGTATCTGGAAAATGTACAGGCGGCTGGACTGATGAATTTGGAATGAGGAACACTTAATCGTCGAACGCAGAAGGAATGTCGAACACCGTACACCGAACACCGCCTTTCGAAGGGCGGATTCGACGCTCGACCTTTGATGATTGATAGCGAACCGCGAATGATGGCCGCGCGCACGTACTAGGACCCTCTTTGGGATTGGCTATCCGGTCTTAATCATCAAATGTCGAATGTCGAATCCCACCTTTCACAGGCGGTGTTCGGTGTGCGGTGTTCTAAATTCCTTGAACATTCAGCATTCGATATTCGACATTCGACTTACGCTAGGGCCGCCGGTCCTTCGTACCTGATATCGCTGAAGCCGAGGATCAGGATGAAGATTGGGCTGAGGAAAATGAGCCCGAGTGCGAAGCCGATGCCTCTTCCGAACGATCGCGCGAGATCGACCTGGATGATCACGCCGATGATTATGTTTAGGAACGGGACCAGGAATAGAAGCAGCCACCACCCCGGTCGCCCGACGATCTTCAGGAATACGTAAGCATTGTAGATCGGGATGAGGGCCGTCCACCCGGGCACGCCCGCTTTGCTGAACACCTTCCACCAGGCGGCGATGAAGACCACCATGATGACCAGCCAAGCCAGCCAGAACATCGGACCCGGTGCATCGTACATCTCTTGAATCGCTGCGAGCGTCAGGAAGTTGGACATGCGGTCCCTCCGTGAAAGAGTACACGCCTGAGTTGTTCCCAAGCTGCCAACAACCCTTGAAAGACGCAATCTTTTCTGATAATGGGCAGTTGTTGCACGGTATGTGGGGCACACCGTAACATGTCAGCGCGTTATGCTGTCACTGAAATGAGGAGTGCTCCTGATGGATGGTAGCCAGATGCTCGACGGTCGTCGCATCGCGGTGATCGGTGGTGGCCCCGTTGGCCTGGAGGCGGCTCTCTATGCCTCCGAGCTGGGCGCCGACGTGCGCGTATACGAGCGAGGAGCCATAGCCCGGCACGTGGCCGAGTGGGGACACATCCACATGTTCACGCCGTTTGGCATGAACCACTCGCCGTTGGGCCGCCGCGTTCTGGAGTCCGAGGGCTGCAAGATCCCGGACGACGAGACCTTTCAGACCGGAGCCGAGTGGCGCGAATCGTATCTGCTACCGCTGGCCAAGCGCACCGCGCTGGCGGATAGGCTCGCGCTGGGCGATCGGGTCGTCACCATCGGCCGCGCCGGCCTGCTCAAGGGTGACCACATCGGCGACGACGCCCGATCGCGGCAGCCGTTCACGCTGCTGATCGAGGCCGGCGGCTTCGAGCACTACGAGGAGGCGGACCTCGTCCTCGACTGCAGCGGCAGCTGGGGCATTCCGAACCGGCTGGGCCGGGGAGGCGTTCCGGCCCTGGGCGAGCGGGGCGCCCGCCCGCACATCTCGTATCATCCTGTCGATGTGGCCGGAGAGCAGCGCGAACGCTACGCGGGGCGCCGCACGCTGCTGGTGGGCGGCGGCCTCTCCGCCGCCACCACGGCGGTGGCGCTGGCCGGCCTGGCCGCCGAAGTCGATGGCACGCGCGTCGTCTGGGCCACGCGCCGAGCCGGCGAGATCCCCATCCTACCGCTGAAAGGTGACACGCTGGCGCGTAGGGTCGAGCTGACGCACGCGGCGAATCGTGTCGCGGCGGAGCCGGCACGAGGAGTGGAATGGCTGCCGGACGCCGACGTTCGCGCGATACACTGGAACGCGCCGGCGGCCGAGTTCGAGGTCGCGCTGCACTCCGCGACTGGCGGCGAGCGTGCGGAGACCTTCGATCGAGTGATCGCCAACGTCGGCTACGGGCCGGACAGCTCTATATATAAAGAGCTGCAGGTCCACGAGTGCTGGGCCAGTCGCGCTCCGATGAAGCTGGCGGTTTCGCTGGCGGCGGCTCAAGCGGATGCCGGCGGTGATTGCTTGAAGCTCGGTGGGTTTGGGCCGGAGGTATTGGTCAATCCGGAGCCGGGGTTTTTCATTTTGGGAATGAAGAGTTACGGACGGAATTCGGCGTTTTTGATGAGTACGGGGGTGGAGCAGGTTCGCGACGTCTTCCGTTTGATCAGTGGACGTGCTGACCTCGACCTATAAGGGAGGCGGGAAGGTGACCGGTGACCGGTGACCGGTAACTGCGGAGTGTTGGGCAAATGAGAGAATCGATTCCAGGGGAAGAGAGACAAAGGCTGATCGCGGTCGCGCGTGGTGATGAGGTGGCTGATTTGGTTTTGAGGAACGCGCGGTTGGTGAATGTTCGGGCTGGGGAGATTCACGACGCGGATATTGCGATTTATGGGGGGCGTGTTGCGGGGTTTGGGGACTATGAAGCCCGGGAGATCATCGATCTCGAGGGGCGGCACGTTTGTCCGGGGTTGATCGATGCTCACGTTCACATCGAGTCGAGCATGGTGACGGTGCCGGAGTTCGCCCGGGCGGTGGTGCCCAGGGGGACGACGGCGGTCGTCACCGATCCGCACGAAATCGCCAACGTGCTGGGCGTGCCCGGCATCCGTTACATGCTGGATTCGAGTGAAGGGTTGCCGCTGCGGGTCTTCGCCATGGCGTCGTCGTGTGTGCCGGCTACAGATATGGAGACGTCGGGGGCCAGGCTCGAAGCTTCGGACATCGAACCGCTGTTTGAGCACCCACGGGTGATCGGACTGGCGGAAGTCATGAATTTCCCGGGCGTGTTTCTCGGCCTGCCCGAGGTGTTGGCCAAGATCGAGGCTGCCGGCGACCGGCCGGTGGACGGGCACGCGCCGGGTCTATCGGGTCTGCCGCTCAACGCCTACACCGCGGCCGGCATCGGTTCCGACCACGAGTGCACGCAGCTGGAAGAAGCGCGGGAAAAGCTGCGGCGCGGCATGCACATCTTCATCCGCGAGGGGACGACGGCGCGCAACCTGGATGCGCTGCTGCCGCTGGTCAGGCCGAGCAACTCGACCCACTGCTCGTTCTGCACCGACGACCGCCATCCCGCGGACCTGCTGGATGAAGGCCACATCGACGCGCTGATCCGCATGGCGCTTGAGAGCGGGCTCGACCCGGTGACCGCGATCCAGATGGCGACCATCAACACCGCGACCTACTTCGGGCTCCGTGGCCTCGGCGAGCTGTCACCCGGTTACCGGGCCGACCTGGTCGTGTTCGACGGCTTCGATGACTTTCGGGCGCGTCGGGTGTTCTGCGCCGGCGCCCTGGTCGCAGAGGACGGCGAGTACCTGGGCGCGCGGCCGGCGCCGCCGGCGCCGCCGGGGAGCGGCGTGCGCGTGGACTGGGACGCGGTGGATTTCGCGGTGGGCGCCGAAGGCGACGCGCGGGCGCGGATCATTGAGGCGATCCCGGGCCAGATCGTCACGGGCCAGGGCGTCGAGACCCTCGACGTCCGAGAGGGGCGCGCCGCGACCGATCCCGGGCGCGATCTGCTCAAGATCGCCGTGGTCGAGCGGCACCGCGCCAGTGGTAACGTCGGCGTCGGGTTCGTCCGCGGCTTCGGCCTCGAGCGCGGCGCCATCGCCTCCACCGTCGCCCACGACAATCACAACATCGTCGTGGTCGGCGCTTCAGATGATGACATGTGGGTCGCGGCCAGGGCGGTGGCCGAGACCGGCGGCGGTCAGGCCGTCGTCGCCGATGGGCAGGTGCTGGCTTCCGTTCCGCTTCCCATCGCCGGCCTCATGGCCGACCTGCCGCTCGAGCAGGTTCGGGACCGCGTCCAGAGCATGACCGAGGCGGCACGCGGGCTCGGTGGCAGCTTGCCCGATCCGCTCATGACCATGTCGTTCCTCGCCCTCGCCGTGATACCGGAGCTCAAGATCACCGATTTGGGGCTGGTGGACGTCGGCGAGTTCAGGCCCGTACCGCTTTTCGTTATATAGGAGGCCGGAAACAGGTTTACAGACGCATCGTTCAGCGATATTCTGAGACTCCCGGGTCGTGCGGACCCGGCCAAACGCGAGATAGAGGAGACTCCGAGGATGCTTAGTGCAAAGATGGAGAAAGCGCTCAACGACCAGATCAACGCCGAGCTCTTCTCCGCATATGCCTATCTTTCCATGTCCGCCTACTTCGAGGGCAACGACTTCACGGGCTTCGCGAGCTGGATGAACGCCCAGGCCCAGGAAGAGGTTGCCCACGCCATGAAGATCTACAAATTCATCATCGACCGCGGCGGACAGGTCAAGCTCGCCGCGATCGATGGGCCTCCCGTCGAGTGGGATTCACCTCTCGCTGTCTTCGAGGCCGGCTACAAGCACGAGCAACACGTCACCTCCCTGATCCACAAGCTCGTCGCTCTCGCCATCGAGGAGAACGACTACGCCACCAAGAACATGATGGACTGGTTCGTCGACGAGCAGGTCGAGGAAGAAGCCTCGGCCAGCGAGATCGTTCAGCAGCTCAAGCTCATCGGCGACAACGGCCATGGCCTGTTGATGCTCGACAGAGAGCTGGGACAGCGGAAGTACGATCCCGCGGCCGAGGAGTAGGCCCTGCCGCCGCCGGGGGGCTGGAGCCACCCAGCACCCCCCGTGGATACATGTGGTCTTACCTACCTGTGGCGGTGGCGCCGCACTAAGGCATTTTGACTGGGACATGTGCTTTTTGCCCGACTTCGCTGCGAATAGCGGCGCGGCATGGCCCGGGCGCCGCACGGAAGACGGGTCGCGTAAGTGTTGGTGTTAAAGGGTTTAAGGGCTACAGACAAGCGTGTAAACATGCGTAGTCCCGTTTGGCACAGCTGCTGCTTTATGCATGAGCAAGCCAGAAAGGCTCGGACGTCCAACCCCCCCCAGACGTTCTGATTTCCCCCGCTGACATTTTGGAGTATCGCCTGTAACAGGCACCGGCATTATCGCCGGAGCGCCTGATCGAAAACGGAAGATTTCTTTGAGAGACCAGAGGACAGAGAACTTGGAGCACCCGACCGTGTGGCTTACTCACCCCAATCTACTCTAACCTACCCGGCAAGTTTCCCCAATCCACCAGCGATGCAGTAACCTTTCAGCCACGCGGTCGGGCTGCTCCAGCCGGAGCGCCCTTCGGGGCCCCTTGACGTATTCTGGGTATCGAATATAAATAGCACGCCTGTAAGCGCCCCCATCGTCTAGTGGCCAAGGATACCTGGTTCTCAGCCAGGAGACCGGGGTTCGATTCCCCGTGGGGGTATTGCTCAGAAATGGCCGAACCGGAGAGGGTTCGGCCATTTCGATTCTGGGCCAACGACGCGGCTTTCACCCCGATACGTGCCAGCTAGCCCAAATCGGCTCGACTCTCCAACCAGCAGCGCCAGCCGCGAATCTCTAGGCTTGCTCTGTGGACCATTGGAGACGCCGCTTGAGCCTGTTGCAGTGGGAGAACTCCAGTACACCGTCGTGCTGCAACCGGCCAACGACTATGCCCGGTGCAATGCCAACACGTTGAGCGAAGCCTCGGATCGCCGCTGTGCTCGGTCTCTCTTCTTCTAGAAACTGCGCCATTTCGTCTGGCGGAATCAGGAAGTCGGCAGCGAACCTATGAGCTTGCTCCTCCTCTCTTTCCGATCCACTGGCCGCGTCGCCTTCGAGGAAAATCCTCCTCTTGCCGTGGAGAAGAATGTGTGCCGACTCGTGGAAGAACGTGAACCACAACTGGTCGTCGGACTTGTATCGGAGACTCAACTGTATCAGAGCCTTCTCAGGTGACATCCAACGCGTTGCACCGCTCACGCGTGCGCCGGGCAGCTGAGGAACAAATGCCACGGCAACGCCTGCTGCTGCGCAGCCCTCTCTGAGTGCGGCTTGGAAGATCTCCGGTGGCTCGACGGTAAGACTGCGAACCTCGCTCAACACGGCTAGGAATCGGTCCTTGTCGAAAGGGGCGCAGTCGATCTCGTGTGCCTCGAGTTCACCACGGCGGAGCCACGCGGCCACCGCCCTGGGATCACTCTTGAACGCTGTTGTCTGGCGAAATGCTACCGCGGTGCCAGCCCATACTTCCCGCCACTGCTCGGGGGAAGCCACGCCGAAAAATGCAAGGACCTCTTCGAGTTGATCCAATTTGTCTTTGAACGACCGTACCCAGCCAAGCTTGACCATCGCTCTGAGTGGGATCTGCTCCAACCACGAAACATGGTTCTCCAGTCGTTTTCGCTCCAACAGGCGTGCCAAGGCTGCCTCATAGTTTCGCTGCAAGTTGTTCCAGAAGCTTGCGGGTATCCTGAAAGCTCGCTCCAGCTGCAGGGCCGTCTCCGGCGTAATCGCGGCTTTCCCTTTGACAATCTCATTGATGGTCTTCTTGGGCCGTCCGATTCGCTCTGCAAGCTCAGCCTGAGACATGCCGAGTTTCTCGAGAACCTCGAGAAGAGTCTCCCCTGGGCGCACCACGTAGTCGGGGGAATAGCCCAAGCCCGTCGTCGTCGCCTCAGCCATGGTAGTCTCCTAGGAAAACGATCCTTATACGTGTGATCTTGTCCAAGTCTATCCCACCGACATCTCTTAGGGGCACGGTGTCGTGCGCCGGCTCGAACACGAGCCGAAACGGCTGTTTCACGTCCACTGCAAACTGACCTTCACGGTCACCTTTTAGCTCGTGCAGCCGTGCGCCTGGGTGCATCCTCATATCCGCCAGCGTCTCGGCAGCGGCCAGCTCCCCAAGCCGCTGGCGGATCTTCCTCCCATTCTGGTCCCCCCACTTTCGGTTTGATTCCCCCTCTGAGTTGCACAACTTCTGTAGCTTCCGATTCTTGAATTCCAGTTCCATCCCCGCACGCCCACCTTGAAAGTATTAACGGATGGGGTTAATAATAATACAAACATAGAAGAGCGGCGCCGCCACGTCAAGACTGCTGATGGTTGCCCGTGATTGGCAACGGCGGATTGGGCGGCGTGACGTTTTGGCGGAGCATGCGCAAGGTTCCAGAGCTTGCAGGATCCGTCTTGGCGGGTTTCGGCGAGGGTTGTGAGGACGCCAGTTGGTGTGCGCAGCTCAGCTACGACCGCGTCGTTCTGCTTCCAAACGATCGTGTCCCGGAGTACCTGGCGCTAGAGCTCTCTATCCAGCCGCTAAGAGGGGCTTCACGTCAGTGGGTGCCCGAAGCGCTGGCGAGCGGTTTCGCCTCGCCCTGCTGGAGAGCCCGGATCGCCCGCTCCAGCACCCGGTCGCGCCCCGAGGCCCAGTCCCTGGGCCGCTCCCGCACCAGGATATCCGGCACGACCCCGTTGCCCTCGATCTGTGTGCCATCGGGTCGCCAGGCGACGGTCCAGGAAAAGGAGATGATCGCCCTGCTGGGCAAGCGTATGCCGGCAACCCAGCCGCTACCTCCGCCGCTGGCGCTGTTTCCGACAACGAGCGCTCGTCCTATGGATTGCAGACCGCCGCTGAAACCCTCGCAGGCGCTGAAGCAGCGGTGGTCGATGAGGATCACCAGCGGCTGGACGTAGATGTCTTTTCTCGGCTTGGACACGACGGGCGGGCGCGTCGTGCCTTTTTGCGTGAGGGGATCGAGGTACTCGATGACGGTTTCTTGCCCGGGCGCTCGAACCTGAAAGTACTCGACGGCAAATCTCTCGTCGACGAACCGGCCGGCCGCGTCTGCCATCGCGTCAACGTAGCCGCCCCCGTTTCCTCTCAGGTCGATGATCAAGCCCGGCGTGTCGATCAAGTCATCGATGGCGTCGTCGAATGCATCGATCGTGTAGTCGTAGTTCTTGAAGGCAAAGCTCTTGTACTGCAGGTAGCCCCAACCGCCCTCCAAGCGCTCCCACACGGCGACCTGGAAGGTGTCTTCGTATATCTCGTCTTCCCGTTCCCGCTCGTCTTCGCTGAGGTAGGGCGGGCGTGTCACGACGACCGTCTTCGGGGACCCGCTCGGCTCTCTCATCGAAAGCTCCACTTCCAAACCCGCAGGCCCAAGCAGCAATTGTCTGTCGCACATGTAGTCGATCCACTGCGGCGTGCTTCCTGCCGCGCGCTCCTCCATGAACCGGTACCGTTCGTCCACCGGCTCGCCGTTCACGGCCAGGATCTCGCTGCCCGGTAGGATCGTGCGCAGCACATCGTCCGTCGTGTCCCTCGAGAACACGTACACGTGGACGCGCGCCTTCTCACCGGGCCTGCTCGACAGCCGCTCCCGTTGACTTCTCAACTCGATCGCCGGCGCCGAGTATTCGAGGCCGGGGAAGTACTGCAATCGGGAGTGGCCATCTCCCAACTGCGCCATGAAACGGGCCAATACGTCGGCACATGCCTCCGGCGTCTCCGCGTTCCTTGCCTCCCATTGCAGCTCGCGGTACGCCTCATCAAAATCCACCGCCCCGGGCTTGAAGATCTTGAACGACCACTGGGCATCGATGAATTCGACGGCCTTCCTCAAGTCCTTGTGGCAGTCGACCTTTCTCGGCTCTTGTGCGTGGCCCAGAGTGGGGCCGGCGAATACGAACACGGCGAGGACAGCAGGAAAGTACCGCATAGCACACCTCGAAAGTCTGCTCGTGGCTTTGGGCTATGGGGATTTGGGCTGAACGAAGCTGTATCTATCGGCTGGCGCTTGCCCGCTAGGCGGCGCCAGATTGTAATTTGTCAGCCGGTGCGCCGGATTGTCAACGACGTCGGATGCTCACCGGTTCTCCTCGCGATCAAGAAGGGGACAATAGGATATGAGCGCCGTTTACAAGCTGCCCGTCGCCGGTCAGATGGTCGAGTCGAGCCGGCTGGATGAAGTGACCAACCCATACGACGGTGACGTGGTGGGTCGGGTCCCGCTGGCGACCGCGGAGCAGCGGGAAGCCGCGACAGCTGCCGCCGTCGAGGCCTTCGAAGAAACGCGGGCCTACTCCCGGCTCAAACGATCGCAGATTTGTGCGGCGATTGCCGAGGGATTGAAGAAGCGGCACCGCGAGCTGGCGGAGACGATCGTGGCGGAGTGCGGGAAGCCGATCCAGTTCGCGCTCGGCGAGGTGACGCGCGCGGTCCAAACCTTCACGATCGCGGCGGAAGAAGCGAAGCGGCTGGGCGGCGAAATCGTGCCCGTCGACATCGAGCCGCGGGCCGAAGGCTACACGAGCCTGTACTATCGATTCCCCGTCGGTCCCATCCTCGGCATCGCGCCGTTCAACTTCCCGCTCAACCTGGTGGCTCACAAGCTGGCGCCGGCCATCGCCGCCGGCTGCACGATGGTCCTCAAGCCGCCGCAGCAGGCGCCGATCACGAGCCTCAAGCTCGCCGAGCTGTGCTACGAGGCCGGGCTACCGCCGAAAGCGTTCAGCGTGCTGCACAGCACGGTGGAGGTGGCGGAGCCCATGGTGCGCGACGACCGCTTCAAGCTGCTCAGCTTCACCGGCTCCGGCGCGGTGGGTTGGCACCTGAAGTCGATCGCCGGTAAGAAACGGGTGGTGCTCGAGCTGGGCGGCAACGCCGGCGCGATCGTGCACTCGGATGCGGACGTCGATTGGGCCGCGGAGCGCTCGGCGCTGGGCGGCTATGCCTACGCCGGTCAGACCTGCATCAGCGTGCAGCGCGTCCTCGTTCACCGCTCCATCTACGACGAATTTTGCGAGAAGCTGGTTCAACGTACGGAAGC
>JBDHAL010000101.1:0-12984 GCA_039588075.1 Gemmatimonadota bacterium
GAGATCTCGTCGACTGCGACGATTTCGAGCGCGGCATCACGCCCGTGCCCGCCAAGTACGTCGCGCCAGACTACGCCGACGTGCAAGCGGTAGTCCCCGATATGGGCAATCACCTGATAGACGTGACATCGCCGGAGCTAGCCGACCCGCCGGCGAAGTTTACCCACACCTTCATCTACGGGGCGTTCGACGGTCATATCACCTTCTACGAGCCGATGATCACGACCGAGTTCTTGCTGAGCAATCCGGATGTGTGTGTGCCGATCAAATCGCCTGAAGCATGGGAGGTCGCTGGCTACTACCCGACCGAGTACTGCATGCGGCATCTGGAGGATGAAGAGGCGGTCACGATCTCGCTCGAGGGCTTTGTCCACCGCGCCGCCGGTTGAGGCGCTCGCACGGGAGACTCGGTGTGAAGGCGCCCAGGAAGGGCGCCTTCACACCGAGCGGCCCCTCGGGCTGCGAAGCTCCGCTCCCCTGCCTTAACGCCATGCGTCACCAAGTGGCCCGAGTCCATTCACGACGTCCCTTGTGACCTGCGAAGGAATTCCAAAGCATTCCGAGATTACCTGAACGAGCTCACTTCGGTTCGCCACCGCCCGGACATTTGACTCGGTTCCTTGGTATTCGGTGATGGTCAGATTGTGAATGACCAGAGAACGGTCAGGCGAGAAGCGCGCAAGCAGAATCGCGTTCATGAAGGTAGCCTCGTCTCTGTACGAGTCGGCGATGACCGCTTCGAACTCGCCGATCTCTCTCGGCACTGGCTCAGCCACGTAACCATGTTTCAGGCTTCCATCTCGGTACAGCTCCAGCTGCGACCGTCCAGCGGCGTCCTGAGGCTTGAGCACATACCGGTCGCGCCCCAACTGGATGACATAGTCCGTCGCCAAATCACGGGGGAGCGGGATCACGAACGGTGCAGCATAGCCGACGTCCACCAAATACTGGCGTTTCCCCAAGTCTACCATGCTCACCAAATGGACATCGGGGTTGGACATGTCGGCGCCGCACAGCATCGCCCGATAGCCCAGGTTCGCCAGGAGCTGGTAGAAGTAGTAGTTGTTGGGGTAGCAGGTTCCGCCGAAGTTGAACTGTTCGATGCCATCGAGGAATAGCTCGAGACTGGGCAAGCCCCTGAGACCCAGATGCGTTTTGTAGTACAGCTTGGATACGTTCTCAAAGGGCACGCGGAACACGTGTGCCTGAACGAGTTCTCGCAACAGACCCAGACTCGGCGCTCCTTTTGGCACACCTAGGAGACCGAGGTAGCGCTTCAACAAGTCCGGCTGCATAGGTGGATACGGCGTCGTCACGATAGAGAATCAGCCATGCTCTATTGGTGGCGCTGCACGAACGCCCGGAAACGCGGGTGCAAGCCGAGGGCGGCGACCGACCTACATCGGGAAGTTCATGCGGCGCAGCAGGTCTTGAAACCGCGGGTCGTCCCGCAAGCTATCGAACCTTGGACCCACTTTGAGAAAAACGAGCTGGGTAGAACGCTCTTGATAGGCCTTTTCCAGCCACTCGAACGCCTCCTCCTTGTCGCCCAGACCTATGTAGACAAGCGCTATATGGAACGGGTCGGGAGGCATCCGTGTCCGTTGTTCCTGCAGTTGATTGAGGATCTGCAGTGCCTCGTTGTTCCTTCCCGCCAGCGCATAGGCGTGACCGAGACCCGCAACGTACATGGGGACGCCCTCGGAAAGCGTTACCGCCTTCTCTAGCATTGCAATTGCCTCCTCATACATCCCCTTCTGCTTATACGGCCACGCAAGAAAGTAGTACGCTCCGGCGTCATTGGGGTCGAGTTCGAGAAGCTTCTCGGACTCTATGATCGCCTGGTCGTATTCCCGCTTGAGGGCGGTGTTGGCCGAACGCGAGATCGGATCGAGCTCCTGAGCACGTCTCACCGCTGCAATCCCCTCGTCCCACCGTCCCGTCTCCCCCAAGAGCCACGTGTACCAATAGAGTGCCACCGAGTTGCTTGGATTCAACTCGATTGCTCGCCGGTATTCCCTCTCGGCCTCCTGCGAGTTCCACTCGAAATACCAGGCAACTGCCCCCAGCGCCACATGCGCTTCGGCGAGGCGCTCGTCAATCTCCAAGGCCGCACTCGCGGCAGCCCTTGCCCTGGGATAAGCCTCCCGTGGCGGTAGATAACCAAAGAACGCAAGCAGCACGTAGCAGGTGGCCAATTCGCTTCGGGCCGGTGCGTAGCCCGGATCCTCTTCGATCGCCTGCTGGAGGTACTCGATGGCTCTATTCATGTCCTCTGGGGTCCACCTTTCGCACAGGTACCGCCCCCTGAGGTAATGTTCGTAAGCCCCCCGCTCCACCGGGCGGGCGCCTGCCAGTCGCGCCTGCTCATCCGCGGTCACTTCCGCCCTGATCTCCTGGGCGATGGCTCGCGCTACCTCGCTCTGCAGGGCGAGGATGTCGCCCAAGTCGCGCTCGTAGCTGTCGGCCCACAGGTGCCGGTCGGTAGGCGCATGCACCAACTGCGCCGTGATTCGCACCCGGTCCCCGGCGCGCAGGACCGTCCCCTCCACCACCGCATCTACGTTTAACTCGCGCGCGATCTCCGACATCTGTTTCCGCGCGTCCTTGTACTGCATCACAGAGGTCCGTGAGATGACCCGTAGCGCGCTGATCTGGGCGAGTTGACCGATCAACGCCTCGGTCATCCCGTCGGCGAAGTATTCTTGATCTGGATCGCCTGACAGATCCGCGAGAGGCAGTACCGCGAGAGAACGGATGCTACGCGGCGGAGCTGATACTGTCTGCTGGAGCGCAAGCCAGCCAATCGCGACGACGCCCCAGAGTGCCAAAGCGCCTACAAAGGCTAGACCAGCGTTGCGCGCCGTCAGAAAGCGGCCCCGGCCGGCTTCCCGGCGAGCAGCGGCCTCGACGCCAATCCTTGGAGGCTCTCCCTCAGGCGCCGGCTCACTCGGCGCTTGCGCGGGCGCAGCCGCTTCGCGAACGAATGCCGTCGCCACAACGATGGGGAGCCCGACGATGAACAAGAGAATGGCGAGAGCGGGAAACCACTGCGGGAGGCCGAGTCCCTCGGTGAGGCTCTGGATGATCTCGTAGCCGATCCACGCACCGAACAGGTAGATCCCCAACACCTGCCAGAGCGAGCGCCGGTGGACTTCGTGGATCAGCCGCTTGAGACTAGACATCGTCTTACTGTCAGCGGCCAGAGGGTAATGGCCAGGGCTGCACTAAGATGCGTTTCTGGCAAGCGGGCTGCAACGAGCGCTGTCTAGATTGGCTCGCTCGCTGAGGAGATGTGGGTGCTAGAGTCTTCCTTGCCCGCCGAGATGCGGAACGGTGATGGGACCTCACTCATTCTCCAGTGGACGCCTTAGAAGAACAGCGAACCGTGTCTCCCGACCGTCCCAGTTGTCCTCCCTTTTCACGAGTTCGAATCCCGACATCACCATTTCTTCGACGAGCACTTCGGGCAGGATCGCGTGATTACCGCGTCCGTTGACCAGGCTGTCGCCTTCCGCGGCATCATCGATAACCGCGACGAGACCACCCGGCTTCAGGGCGCGTAGCATCTCCGCGTTCATGACCTCGGGCTCGGCGAACTCGTGGTAGACGAATCGCAGGAGTATCCCATCGCAACACACCGCTGGCAAACCCGCGAAGCTCTGATCGCTGAGGACCGGCGACACGTTCTGCAGTCCCTCGAACGCGGCCTGCGCGCGAATTTCTCCCACCAGGTCTGGGTCTATCTCGGTCGCCAGCACCTGTCCCGCCTGCCCCAGGCGGCGAGCCAGCTCCAACGACATGAGGCCCGCCCCGGCACCGATGTCTGCCACGACTTGTCCGGGCTTCAGCTCCATCAGCTCGGCGATCGCGTGGGCGACCGGCCAAGAGCCTCTCTCCAGCCCCCCGGGCAGCGCGAAAACCGTGTCGGGAACACTGTCCAATTCGAGGGTCGTAATAGTCACAACCTGCTCGTATGGCCAACCCTCGTACCGCCAGATGCGTTTGGTGGGAATCAGCACCCCACCGAAGTCCTCGTAGTCGGCCAGAATCTCCGACCTCTCGAATGCGTAGTTCCCGGATTGAGTCATACCCTCGGAGCCGATCTTCAACCCGGACTCCGCGTCGAAGTACTCGAACGTCTCGCGCCCCGACTTCGACACAATCTTTAGCTTGTAGCACTCCTTGCCCTCGAACTCCGTTAGCTTGACGGTCTCCATCGAGTTGAAGTCCGCCGGGTCATAGAGTTCTATGTAGAAATCCGCCGCCTCCCGGGCCCGAACAAGCTCTCTTCCCACCAGGATACGCGGGCCGAAATCCCTCTCTATCGACCAACCTAGCTCGCCGTTGAAACCCGACTGCGACGTCACGACGCCTTCGCTCTCCCAACCCATGTACGTCTTGTTCGGCTTTGCGGCGTAGACGAAGAACTCCGCCTCGGCGAAGGGCCCTTTGAAGAAGAACCTCACATAGCGCGAGTCATGACTCAGGATCGCATCTCTGCCGCCGATTGCCTCCACATACCTGGCGACAACATCAGTAGCCTCCGGCAGTTCGGCGGGCGCCTGGGCCGCCGCCGGCCTCCAAGTAGCGCACAGTGCCGAAGCTACAAGCAGCACGATCAGATTGCCGCGAATCGTTGCTTGTTTCATGGCTGCCTCCACGCTCGGTCGAAGTGGCGGTGAAGGATCACCGTTTCATGCTGAGCCCGGCAGAGTGTCTACGTAAGCGCGAGGACTTCGATGAGATGTGCTGGCGTTTCTTATCCATACTACATCCAATTGCTCGAGGCCGCCACGAGAGAGTGCCGAACCCCATTGACTGGCAACCTTGTGGGGACCCTGCGCGTCTATTAACTGACCTAAAGGGTTAGCCTCGATCATCGGGTCCTTATGATGGGAAAGACCGATGAGACACCATTCCCAAGCCATTCCTCTCTACGCCCTGTCCACCGCGCTGCTCGTCTTCCTGGCCGCGTCGGGCTGCGTTACGAGTGACCAGCAGGGCGAAAGCACGGATGCACCGCACTCCCTCGAAGCTCAGTCAGTATTCGACGCCGCGGGAGAAGGAGACGCCAGCGTCGTGCAGGAGCGACTCGCCAACGAACCCGACCTCGTCGCCCAAACGGACGAACGAGGACGCACTCTCCTTCACGTCGCCGCGGCCAGCGGTCACGTAGAGGTCTGCACGGCGCTCACCAAGGCCGGAGCCGAGGTGAACGCCGAGGACGAGGACAGCGAGACGCCGCTTCACTCCGCGATTCGGCGCAATCAGTTGGCCACCGCCAGCTTCCTGCTCGAGCGCGGCGCCGACACGGAGCGGCGAAACGATTACGGCCGCACGCCCCTCCTGCTGGTGGCGAGGGAAACGGGAAACATCGAGATGGCGCGGCTGCTCGTCGCCGGCGGCGCCGACGTGCAGGCTGGGGACCGTAACGGCTCTGTTCCGCTCGAGCTCGCGGTGTGGAGGGGCTTTCGCGGCCTGGTGAACTTGTTTCTCGATGAAGGGGCCCGGCTACCTGACGCAGGGACCTGGGAAGCGCAGTCTCTCGTCATGCTGAGCGCCGAGCATGGGCTCGATCGCCTCTTCGTGCTCCTCACCGACTCGGGTGCTGACCTCACAATGCGCAACGACAACGGCGGCTCGTTACTGCACTCGGCGAGCCTGGGTGGGTCGGCGGCGATCGTTGCACGTCTGCTCGAGGCGGGCTTCGACGTGAACGAGCCTGACCGCTACGGGCGCGTCCCGCTCCACTACGCAGCGGAGCTGGGGCGCGAGGGCGTAGCCCAGACGCTCCTCGATCGTGGCGCGGATATCGACGCCCGCAGCCTGTCAGGCGTGTCGCCCTACAACACGGCCGAGGCCGTCGGCCGCGAGGCGATGGCGCGTTTTTTGGCCGCGGCGGCTGCGAGCACAGAGCCGCGCCGATTCCCGGTTCTCGAGGGGCCCTACATGGGGCAAGACCCGCCCTCGGCGGGAGCGCCGCCGACCGCGTTCGCCGTGGACATCGTTTCCACGCATCGCTTCCAGCACGGAACCATCGCGTTCTCACCCGACGGCGCGGAAGCCTATTGGTCTACCGAGCCTGCCCTTCCCGACTCGGGTTATTCACGTGGGATAATGGTGTTCTCACGGGTCGTCGATGGTCGATGGTCGGAGCCAGCGCCGGCGCCGTTCTCGCGGCTCGGCTGGGGCGACGACGTGCCCATCTTCGCTCCCGACGGCGAGCGGTTGTATTTCTTGTCTGTTCGTCCGACGAGCGCGGAGGAAGGTCGACAGGCGGAGCGGATCTGGTACGTGACGCGCGGCCCTGACGGCTGGTCCGAACCGCAAATCATCGAGGGTGGACCCAACACTCTCGATCTACACTGGGAGTTCTCGGTAGCGGCTGACGGCAGCATCTACGCGCCCGGCGACGGCGAGATCCATGTGTCGCGTCTGGTGGACGGCGTCTACCAGGCGCCGGAGAACCTCGGCGCGCCGGTGAACAGCGATGCGGATGAGGGCGCCCCGTTCATCGCTCCCGATGAGAGCTACCTCATCTTCATGCGAGTTCGCCACGAGGAGAACATCGGCCATGTGGACTTGTGGATAAGCTTCCGGGATGAATCCGGTGGCTGGACAGTTCCGTTGAACCTCGGGGAGCCGGTGACTACCAGGGCGAATGAGATCTGCCCGATCGTGTCGCACGACGGAAGGTACCTGTTCTTCAACAGCAGCCGCGCCGGCAATGACGACAACTACTGGGTGGACGCGAGTTTCATCGAGGACTTGAGGCGCGAGGCTCTTCGCTGACCGGGGCGGTCTTCCCCCCGTTTCCGCACGGCCAGAATACGTTGTATTCCTTACAGACGCAACGGCTGCCGCCTGACTTTTGAGCTTCTGGTGATGGCGGCTGTTTAGCCTGGGTGCATACTTCAGGCGACGAACGCTTGACATATGTACCACTGAGTAGTATAATAGGCGGAGTGCTACTCAGTAGCACAACGGGACCTAGGATGGGTGGCAACTTCATATGGGTTGAGTTTGTCTACACCAAAGTCTTTGAACGCACAGCGGACGAGCTACAGCTGGTAGGCGAGGAGCTAAGAACGGTCGAGCTTACGCTTGCAGAGAACCCTTGGGCGGGCGAAGTGGAGCGTGGAACGGGTGGTGTCAGGAAAATTCGGACGCCACTGAAAGGAAAAGGAAAACGCGGAGGCGCGCGGGTTCTTTATGTTTACGATGGAAACAGAGACAGGATCTACTTCCTTCTTGCGTGGCCAAAGAACAAGAAGGCGAGCCTGACAGAAGCTGAGCGCAAAGCGCTTAAGAGTTTCGTGAAGGAACTGAAGGGCGAGAACTGACTGGAACGCTAAGACTATGGGTAAGTACGGAGATCTTCTTACAGAGGCCCTGCAGGAAGCAATTGACATTAAGGAAGGTAAGGCCAAGGCCGCGCAGGTTAGAAGAGTCGCAATCTCGGCGAACGACGTTATTGTGGCGGCGCCCCCCGAGTACGACGCCTCGCGCATACGAGCCATTCGTCGTCAACTGGCACTATCTCAGAGCGTATTCGCGCGCCTGCTCAACGTCAGTAACAGCACTATCAGAGCCTGGGAGCAGGGGCTGCGCCAACCTGCCGGTCCAACACGCAGACTCCTCGAGTTGGCTGAGGAGCGGCCCGATGTCGTCGTATCGTGGGTTGAAGAAAGAGCCAGCGCGTGATGGCCGCTAACAGCCGGTCTCAACTCTGATCGCTGACCGACTTGACGACCTCGAGTATCTCTTCTTCCGAGAGCAGCCGCTCCGATTTCTTGGCCAAGGCGACGACGGCTTCGATGACATCGGGTGTAGTGGGTAGGCCCCGGGCTTCCAGGAAATACTGCACGTTCGACCCCCCCGACATGTGGCCGACCTCGATCTCCTGCTCGCGGCCCACCCAGCTGGCGGGGACGCCGGAGTAGACGCGGTCGGCGAGCCAGGACTCGCCTTTGCGCTTGGCCTTGATCACGGCGGCGGCGTGGACGCCGGTGGCGGTGCGGAAGGCGTCGCGGCCCACGATGGGGGTGTTGACCGGGATGGGCACGCCGACGGCCTGGGAGACCGTCTCGACGTACTCCGGTAGGTTGGTGAGATCGTCGTCCCGTAGGCCCAGAAGCTTCAGATTCACCAGCAGCTGCTCCATCGGCGTGTTGCCGATCCGCTCGCCGATGCCCAGTGCGGTGCCGTGAACGCGGGTGGCTCCGGCCTCGATCGCCGCCAGCGTATTGGCCACGTCGAGTCCGCGGTCGCGGTGGCCGTGCCAGTCGATGCCGACCCTGTCTCCCACACCCAGCTCTTCGAGCAGGCGCTTCACCCAAGATACCAGTTGGGTGACGCCCCTGGGCACCGCGGCGCCTACCGTGTCACAGAGGCACACTCGGCGCGCGCCCGCCTCGATCCCGGCGCTCAGCAGAGCGCGCAGGTCGTCGGGCGCGGCGCGGATCGTGTCCTCGGTGACGTACATGACTTCCAGGCCCTCGCCGACGGCGAACTCCACAGCTTCCCGCGTGTGTCGGAGGATGTGCTCGAGGTCCCACTCCTCGGCGTACTGGCGGATGGGGCTGCTACCGATGAACACGCACGCCTCGATGGGCACGCCCGTCTTCTGAACCACGTCGGCGATGGGCTGGATGTCCACGACCATCGTGCGTGCGGCGCAGTTCGCTTTGATTCCAAGCTTGGCGTCGGCGATCTCGCGGCACAGCGTCTCGACGGCCTCGCGCTGCCGCGGGCCGGCGCCGGGAAGCCCGATGTCCGCCGTCTCGATCCCGAAGCTGTCCATCAGGTGGAGGATCTTGACCTTGACGTCCGTGGGCGGGTCGATCACCGAGGGACTCTGCAAACCGTCGCGCAGCGTCTCATCGTCGAGCATCGCCGTCAGCGAACGCTCCGACTTCTCGCCGTGCTCGGCCCAGTCGTAAACCAGTCGATCTTCGGAAGGAACGGTCACCGTGACTCTCCGAGCAGCCATCTCGTGCATCGCATTCTCGTGTCTCCCGTATGTGAACGAGGTCAGGCGTTGACGTTACTTCTGGGCTCGTAGCGCGGCAAGGCGCCGGCCACGGTCTACCTCTTCCGCGTATAGATCGTCTTGAATTGCAGCGCCGCCAGCAGCTGGCAGTCGTCGCAGTCTTCGCCCAGCTCTTCCTTTCGGACCGGCTCGGCGAGCACC
Organism: Gemmatimonadota bacterium; assembly: GCA_039588075.1. Taxonomy (GTDB): domain Bacteria; phylum Gemmatimonadota; class Gemmatimonadetes; order Palauibacterales; family KS3-K002; genus JBDHAL01. The sequence goes on from JBDHAL010000101.1 coordinate 9,197, forward strand.
TCGTAGCCCAGGCTCTCGTACAGCTCGATCGCCTCTTCGGCGCGCCGGGCGTCGGCTATGAAGCGGCGCTCCCAGCCGTCCGCCAGGAGCGCCGGGTCGCCTTCCAGCTGCGCTTCCGACAGGAACCGCCGCGCCTCCTGCTCTACGAAGGGACCCAGCGAGGCGGCGATTTCCTGGTCGTCTCGATCGGACATATGCTCGCCGTCCCTCAGGCCGTGGTGGATGCGCGCTCGGAATCCTCGCGATCCTCCTCGAGCCTCTGCAGCCGCCGGTGGCCGAGGATCGCGGCGCCCAGCGCCGAAGTGTACTGGACCAGGTCGCCGGCCGGGACGTTGACTTCGGACTCGAGCTCCTGGCGCACGACGCCGACCATTCGCTCGAACCGCAGGATGCCTCCTATGAGGGTGAACTCGGGCTCCATGCGGACGCGCTTCATCAGCTGGACCGAGCGGCCGACCAGCGAGACGATGGCGCCGTGCATAATGTCGGCGGGCGCGACGCCTTGCGAGAGGTGATTGATCACCTCCGACTCGGCGAACACGGCGCAGACGCCGGAGATGGGAATAGCTTCCTTGGAGGTCGAGACCAGGGGACCGATCTCCTCGGTCTCGTAGCCCATGTAGCGGGCCGTCTTCTCGAGGAAGGCGCCCGTACCGGCGGCGCACTTGTCGTTGAGCCGGAACGATTTCACCTTCGCGCCGTCGCCCAGCCGACTCGCCTTCATCGTCTGGCCGCCCACGTCGAGGATGGTGCGGGTCCCGGGGAACAGCAACGAGGCGCCGCGGGCAGCGGCCGTCAGGTCCGTCACCTTGACGTCGCTGAGCTCCGCTTGGTGGCGACCGAAGCCGGTGGCGACGATGTACTTTACATCGCGCGCCTCCAACCCGGCCTCGGCGAGCGCGCTCTCGTGAACTCGCTCCGCTACCTCGGTGAGCTTGAAGCCGGTGGGCTCCATGGCGCGGCCGACGATCTCGTTGTCGGCGCTCAGCACCACCGCCTTGGTGTAGGTGGAGCCGACGTCTATTCCCGCCGTGTAGATCATGTCGCCTCCCCCCGCGCCCTGGCCGGCGCGCGGCTGGCCAGGATGTGGTCCAGCGCGAACAGCGCGGCCCCCAACGCCCCCATGTAGTGCGATTCCTCGCTCACGTTGACCTTCAGCCCCAGCCGCTGGTTCAGCGTCTCGATCATCGCCAGGTTCCGCGCCACGCCGCCGGTGAACGTCACTTCCTCTTCGATGCCCACACGGCGCAGCAAGCCGGCCGAGCGCGCCGCGATCGACTGGTGAACCCCCAGAAGGATGTCCTCGATCTTCTTTCCCTTCCCCAGCCAGGACAGCACCTCGGACTCGGCGAACACCGTACACGTCGTGCTGATCTTCACCGCTCGCTCGCCGCGCAACGCGGTGGGCCCCAGTTCGCCCAGCGGTATGTCGAGGGCGCTGGACGCCGCACCGAGGAAGCGCCCCGTACCCGCGGCGCACTTGTCGTTCATGCAGAAGTCGACGATCTCGCCGGTCGTCGACACGCGGATCGCCTTGGTGTCCTGGCCACCCATGTCGACGACGGTTTTCGTGCCCGGAAACATGTGGACGGCGCCGCGGCCGTGGCAGCTGATCTCTGTCACCTGCGTGTTGCCGAACGTCACCTTGTAACGGCCGTAGCCGGTACCCACGACGTATTCGACCTCTTCTTCACGCAGGTCTCCGCCGCGCAGCGCCTCCTCGAACGACTTCTCGGCCGCGCGGATGACGTTCGCGCCGGTCTCCGTCAGGGATCGGCTGACGATCTCCTTCGACTCGCCGATGATCACTGCCTTGGTCTGAGTAGACCCGACGTCCACTCCGGCTGCATACGCCATAGGTTTTCTTCCTCCGCTAGGCCTGGCCGGCCGCCGCCTGGTGCTTGCGCGCGGCCAGACCTTCAAAGAATGCGTCGACCCTGTTCTTGAGCTGCGCCTCCGATACAACGCGCCGGTCCATCATATCCGACTCGATGAACAGGCTCGCCACGTCTTTCTCTGCCATGAGGGCGCGGCGGTTGTCGGCGAGGCCGGTGGACACCGTGCGGCAACTCTTGATCGGGTGGTACACCACGCCGTCGGCCTCGTAGTCCTCGATCATGTCCAGCAGGATCCCCGTCTGGAAGAACATGCTGTCCATGGCGTCCCGCACGCTGATTAGCATGCCTTCCGCGAGACTTTCGAGCGGGTTATCGATGTCGTACTCGAAGCCCACGTTCGCGCCGCCCGAGGCGAACCACAGGTAGGTGGAATTCACGAACGTGCCGCCCAACTCAGTGAACAGCTCGGTGAAGCGCCGGAAGATCGGATAGCAAGGGACCCCCACGAATATCAACCGGTACTGCTCGTCGGTGAGGGTGCCGATGCCGTTGTCGCGCTTGTGGACCATCTCCTCGACCAGGTCGTCGAAGTAGTCGCCACCCGCCTGCGTGCCGCGCAGTCCGTTGGCGACGCCGAGGTAGATGGTGCCGTCGGACAGCGCGTTGAACAGCGACGGACGGGCCTGGTTGAGTTCCAACACTTTCTTCCAGCCGCGGCCCATGGTGTTGGCGTGGGTCATGGTCTCGCGCAGCCGGTCGATGTCGAACTTCACACCGCTCACTTCCTCGCAGACCGGGATGAGTTCCTTGATCTGGGCCGCCACGTAGCGGCGGTCGTTCTCGAAGTCGCGATCGCCGGGCCAGCTCTGGCCGCCGGCGGTCCGGGTGCCAGGTATATCGATCGTGAAGGTCGGAACGCCGTACATGCGCTCCCAGATCTCGGCCCACTTGATGTACGTGTTGCAGGCGTTCGTATTGACGGCGATAGCGGGTTTCGGGATGCGGCCCATGGGCAGCGCGCCGCCGCGCAGCTGGGTGGCGACGTCGGCTTTCACGTAGCCGCAGATGTCCGGCGAGTAGCCGTAGTCCTCGGCCTCGTCCAGGTACTCGTGGGCGACGCGTCGCACGGCCGTCTGCAACGAGTTGATCTCCGGGAAGACGATGGGGAAATCGAACGTGCGCAGCAGTTCGGTCATGCTCCCCATGACGAAGACGTAGGCGCCGCCCCGGTCCTGCTCCGCGGCTTCCGTCAGGTCCTCGAACCATTCGCGGAACAGACGGGCCCCCTCCCTGTTGCCACGTCCGACGATCGTGTCTTTTTCTGCGGTTTCAGCCATCGTACCCCTCTACTTAATCGAACAGGAGATTTTCCAGGAACGTTTCCAGCTGGATCTCCAGGTGGTCGAAGCTCGTCATGTTCTCTTCGAACTCGCTCACGAAGTACGGGATGTTCGCCTCGTCCAGGGCGCGCGTGTAGGCGACCTGCTCTTCCAGGCCCGGCTCGCACATCTTGGCCGCCGTGACGATGGCGGCCTGCGCTCCCGAATCCTCGATCCGCTTCAGCAGCATCTTCTCCTTGGGCTTGCGAAGATCGTGCTGCACGGGACTGTACGACGAGCTTTCCAGATAAGCCTGCGCCAGGTTGAGCAACGGATCGCCGTCCGCCGGCACGTCCTCGAGGATCCAGCGCAGCCCGATGAGCAGATCGTCGTCCACGACGTAGCAGGAGCGGCCGATGGCGCGGATCAGGTCGAGCGGCGGTTGCTCGCAGAAGCCGCCCTCGAACACGACGCGGATCCGGTCCTGGCGTTTCGCCGGCCGCTCGTCGATTAGCGGCAAAACCGCCTTCAACAGGTCGTTGTGTTCTTCGCGCGGGATCAGGCCGCCTACCGCCATCAGGACGTAGGCATCTTCGGCCGACACGAGCCAGGGTCTTTCGCGCTTGACCTT